>CAYPKE010000106.1:0-8884 GCA_964411235.1 uncultured Syntrophales bacterium | reverse complement strand
ATGAAGAACAGGCAGATCGCAATGGGGATGGATACGACCGGCGCGCCGCCTACGTACAGGGCCATGCCGTCCAGGGTGTGGGCAAGCTCCGGCGCATACTTGCCGAGCAGGATGCCGCCGATGATGCAAAGTCCGACCCAAACGGTCAGGTAACGCTCGAATACACTGGCCATGTGCCTTTTTTCAATGGTGCCGACAGCGTGCGGTGTCATCGTTGCTTATCCTCCAAATCTTGTTTTGTGGCTATGCAGCAGTTGGAGCATGCAGACCCGGAAAGGAAGGCGTCCGGTAGTCTGCAGGACAATCCTTCCTGTTCGGGTTGGAACGCTATTTTTTGCAGCTGCAATCGATATTGCCGGCGATAATGGCTTGCCAGTCGTCCAGAAAATCATGAGTCCAGCAGTCATCGGCACCGGCGGCCTCCCGCATCACCAGGGCCAGAATGTAGGCCAGTTCCTTGACCGTGGCGCCGGCCTCTAAGGCGCCCTTGAAGTGTTTCAGGACGCAGGGCTTGGAACGGGCCTTGATCGATAAAGCAAAGCAAATGAACTGGTAGGTCTTTTCATCGATTGTCCGCTTCTGCCGGTAAAGCTCATCCATGTCGTCCAGCATAGTTGCAAATTCCGGGAAAAATTCCGCCAACATTCTCATATTATGACGCCTACTTTTTTGTTTGGTTCTTTCGGGTTTGTTGTGCATAGGTTCAATTAATTGTTAAATTTTTGGCTCTTTTTTAATCTCTCGAAAATTTATTTTCCCAACCAGGCCATGACGTCCTCTTTCTTGGGAATCTTGCCGACGATCTTGACTTCTCCGTCGACAACCACGGCCGGGGTCAACAAGACGCCGTACCCGGCGATGCTCTTGATATCGGATACCTTGCCGATCTGTGCCTCCGCGCCTGTTTCGGCGACAACCTCGCGTACGACCTTTTCCGTCTGTTCGCATTTGGCACAGCCGGTTCCCAGAATTTTAATGTCCATCTTCATCCTCCTTTTTTCGTTTGTTGATGATGTATCCTGCAAAGACTGGGCTCTAGCCAGTCATCCATCCGTAAAACATGCCTGCGACTGTCGATATCCCGATAATGATAAAGCAGAAAACAGTGGTTTTTTTCACACCCATCACACTGCCGATCACGATCATGTTAGGGAGCGACAGGGCAGGGCCCGCCAGCAGAAGCGCCAGGGCCGGACCCTGGCCCATGCCGCTTCCGATCAAGCCCTGCAGAATGGGCACCTCCGTGAGCGTGGCGAAGTACATGAACGCCCCGGCGACGGAGGCGAAGAGATTCGCCCAGAGGGAATTGCCTCCCACCAGCGCCTGCACGTAGGATTCCGGAATCAGGGCCGGGTGACCCGGCCGTCCCAGCAGGAACCCTGCCGCCAGAACGCCTACCAGCAGAAGCGGCAGGATTTGCTTCATGAACCACCATGTTGAATCCAGCCAGGCTTTCAGCTCTTCACGCTGGAACCAGGATCGGAGAATCAACACCAGGACGATCAGCAGGGTGACCACGATGGGCCACTTGACCGCATAGACGAAGGGCCAAAAACCGGTCGCATCGGCCTCCGGTTTTGCCCAGGCGGCAAAAATCAGGATCAGGACCATGGTCAGCATGTAGAGCCCCTCCTGCCAAAGGTGGCGTGGACGATCCTCTTCTGCCGGAAGAACAAAAGGGCCGTTCGCACGTTCGACGTCGTCCTTCCGGAAAATGAACGCCATCAGGAGTCCCGTGACGGCGGCGAACAGGACGGCGCCCACGGCCCGGGCCAGGCCCAGTTGCCAGCCCAGGATTCTGCCGGTCAGAATAATGGCGAGCACGTTGATGGCCGGACCGGAATAGAGAAACGCCGTGGCGGGGCCGATACCCGCGCCACGGGTATAGATTCCTGCAAATAGCGGCAAAACCGTACAGGAGCAGACCGCCAGCACGGTTCCCGAAACGGACGCCACAGAGTAGGAAAGAAACTTGTTGGCCTGGGCGCCGAAATATTTGAGGACCGCTCCCTGGGAGACGAACACCGCAATCGCCCCGGCGATGAAAAAGGCAGGAATCAGGCAGGTCAGGACATGGAGGCGTGCGTAATCCTGGAGCATCAGGAACGCTTCCAGGCCCGCCTGGCGGATCGCCGGTTGATCCCAGGGAATGTAGTAGGCTCCCAGAAAAACACCGAGGATAATAAGCAGCTTCGTTCTTTCCTTCATGTTTCGGTAACCTCTTTATATTCAAATTGGACGATATAACTGCCAAGCTTATTTTTTACAGAGGATTTCCCGGTTCAGGCCGGGAAGAATGGACGTCACCCGCTTGATCTCCGGCTCACTTTCCAGCCAATGGCGGAGATTGCCCAGCAATGTCGCTGCATAGGGGCTCTGCCCGCCATTTCCCAGGGAGTAGTTTACCCAGAGCCCGTCTTTCTCGCAGACAACCAGTCCGGAATCTTCCAATATCTTCAGATGCTTGGATACTGTCGGCTGGGCGATGCCGAGGGCGGCCTGTATTTCACAGACGCACATCACCCGGTGCTGCAACATTTTAAGAATTTTGATCCGGTTCGGATCGGAAAGGGCCTTCATGACCTTGGTGAACTCATTCATCAGTTCGCTCCTATATTCCAACTGAAGAATATATAAAACCCTCCCATCAAAAAATGTCAAGCAAAAATTTAAGAAATATAGGGGAATAGAGTTTGATGGGGAAGGGGTGATATTTCTTTTTGTTCATGTTATAAAAATGCCAAGAAATGAATTGACGGAGGGAGGGCTCATGAAAGAAAAAGTACTATTTATCTGTGTCCACAACAGTGCGCGCAGCCAGATGGCGGAAGCGTGGCTGAAACATCTGGCAGGGGACCGGTTCGATGTATACAGCGCCGGTCTTGAGCCGGGAGAACTGAACCCGGTCGTCGTGGCCGCCATGGAGGAAGTAGGAATCGATATATCGGGCAACAAGACCAAGAGCGTGGCCGAACTGCTTAACGCAGGCCATCATTTCGATTATGCCATTACCGTTTGTGATGACGCCCAGGCGAAGGCCTGTCCGGTTTTCCCCGGGGCGGTCAAGCGCGCTCACTGGAGCCTGCCGGATCCTCATGCCCAGACGGGCACCATGGAGGAGAAAATCGCCTTCGTCCGTGAAATCAGGGAGAAAATAAGGCTCCTGGTGGTGGACTGGTGCGAACATCAAGGATAACGTTCTTTCAGAAGTTTCTCATCGAGGAGAAATGAACAAAAAAACGACATACGAAGACCTGGTCGCCAGGAACAGGGCTTTGGAAAAAGAAGCCCTCCGTTGCCGCCAGATGGAAAAAGCACTGACGACGAAGGAAAGCCAGTACCGAAAAATATTCAACTCGGCCATGGACGGACTTCTCATCTTTGACCGCAGGGGCCGGATTGTCGAGGCCAATCCCCAGGCATGCCGGATGTACGGATATTCCCACGACGAAATGGTCATGCTGTCCAGGGAGGACATCATGCATCCCGAGTACCACCATCTATTCGAGATATTCCGGAAGGAGACCCGGGAAAAGGGAATGTTTGCGGCGGAATCGAAGGATGTCCGGAAAGACGGGTCTCATTTTTATATCGAAATCCGCGGCACCGAGTTTGATTACAATGATCGGAAACATGTCCTGGCCATCGTCCGGGACGTTACGGAGCGCAAGCAGACGGAGGCCTCCCTGCGGGAGGCCCTTTTCTCCATCGAACAGCTCAAGGAAAAACTGGAGTCTGAAAATGTCTATCTCCGTGAGGAGATCGAACTTCGCTACGAGCACAAGGAAATCATCGGCCGTAGCGAAGCGATCCGCAGGACCCTGAACCAGGTGGAGCGGGTGGCGGAAACGGCCGCTACGGTTCTGCTTACGGGAGAGACGGGAACGGGAAAGGAACTCCTGGCCAGGGCGATTCACCGCCTGAGTCCCCGGCGCGGCAGATCCATGGTGAAGATAAACTGCGCAGCCATTCCGGCGACGCTGCTGGAAAGCGAACTCTTCGGCCATGAGAAAGGGGCCTTTACACACGCGTACGTCCGGCAGATCGGCCGTTTTGAAATCGCCGACGGGTCCACCCTTTTTCTCGACGAAATCAGCGAGCTTCCCCTGGAATTACAGGGTAAGCTGCTGCGTGTCCTTCAGGACGGTGAATTTCAGCGCCTGGGAAATCCAGGCACCTTCCGGGCGGATGTGCGCATCATCGCGGCCACAAATAAAGATCTGGCGAAGGACGTGGCGGCCGGGTGTTTCCGGGAAGATCTCTTCTATCGCTTGAATGTTTTTCCTATTGTTGTCCCGCCGCTCCGGGAGCGTCGAGATGATATTCCCCTGTTTGTCTGGGGCTTTGTCAAAGAATTTGAAAAATCCATGGCCAAGCGCATTGATACGATCGGCAGGAAAACCATGGCGACGCTGCAATCCTATCCCTGGCCGGGGAACGTCAGGGAACTGCGCAATGTGATCGAACGAGCCATGATCCTGTCCCCCCACGGGGCCCTGCAGGTTGAATTGCCGCAAATAAAACCGGAAAAAAGGTCTCCCGTTCCGACAAGCCTTGCCGATATCGAAAGGCAGCATATATCGGATGTCCTGGCCGGAACAGGCGGGCGCATCCGCGGGAAGCACGGGGCTGCCGAAATTCTGGGGCTCAATCCTTCGACTCTGGATTCTAAGATGAAAAAACTCGGCATTGTCCGCCAGCACAAATTGCACGAAATATCGTAGCAAGCACGATATTTCGTGTTATCCTTGACAGCATGTTTTTCTCAGGACAATCGGCAGCGGTTATAACCCGTTGAATACAAGAAGTAATATAAAATCGCGGTGCAGGTATGTCTCTGGCATAAAAATTGTTTTATTTAGTTTTTGCAAGGGCCATGCAAACACGTTGATTTGCATCTTTCGCGATTTGGTTGTCTTGCGGGGGTACCCGAATCAGACCCAATGCTTGAGGGAGGGCCCTTACTGAAAACGATATTTAATCCCAATTGCACCGATCAAGGAGGCCAATCATGAAAGAAATAAAAAAAGCTGTCTGTATCCAATGTCACTCTGCCTGCCGTGTGGCGGTGGAAATCGAGGACGGACGCCTGATCGGCGTCGGACCGGATATGGATTTTCCCAAGGGGGAACTCTTTTCAACCATTGTCCGGGGATGCCCCCGGGCGAATGCCATTACCGACTATTTTTACCACAAGGACCGCCTGAACTATCCGCTTAAGCGTGCGGGTGCCAGGGGCGAGAACAAATGGGTAAAGATTTCCTGGGAACAGGCCATGGATGAAATCGCGGGCAAAATGAAAACCCTGATCGACCGTTATGGTCCCGAATGTATCGGCACCACCTGCGGTACGGGCCGGACAACCGACGAGTTTCGGAGCCGGTTTTTTAACCTTTTGGGAAGCCCCAACATCGTCGGACAGGCGGAGATCTGTTACGGCGAATATCTGGCCCTGATGTACGCCGTGTTCGGCTGGAAGCTCTTCCCTGTTGTCCAGAAGGAAACCAAATGCACCCTCATGTGGGGCGGCGGCGGGCCCCGCTACTGGAATGCCCTCTGGAAGAACATCACGAAGGCCCGCAAGGAAGGAATGAAGCTGATTGTGATCGATCCCCGGGGTATCGACGCGACTCGGCATGCCGACCTGTGGCTGCGGGTAAGGCCCGGGACGGACTGCGCCCTGGCAATGGCCATGATTCGGCATATTATCAAAAAAGACTTGCACGATAAGGACTTCGTGGCGAGATGGTGTCATGGCTTCGAGGAATTACGGGAGCGGGTCGAACCCTTTACCTTGGAGAAGACAGCCGAAATCACCTGGGTACCGGCGGAACAGATTCGCCAGGCGGCGGAATTGTACGCAACATCTAAACCGGCGGCCATGACCCATGGTCTGGGAATCGAGCATACGGTCAACTCGATGGAAACACTCCATGCCGTGTTTGCCCTCCGGTCGATCACGGGGAACCTGGATGTCAAGGGCGGCGATCTCTTCACGACAGCGTATCCGGACGTTATACACGAGCAGGAAATCGAACTCATCGACAAGCTGTCGCTGGAACAGCGAAATAAGCAGCTCGGCGCCGATCGCTTCAAGATATTGACCCAGGAGGGGTTCCGCATGACCCAGGAGGCGGTGCCCCGGGTGTGGGGCGATTTGATGCTGAACCGCTCGAGCCAGTTTCAGGCGTTTGCGCATGCCCCCACGTTTTATCGTGCCGCCATCACGGGAAAGCCTTATCCCCTTAAGGCAATCCTTACCGTCTCAAGCAATCCGGTCGTGACCTATGGCAACAGCAAGCTGGTCTATGAAGCCCTGAAGAGTCTCGATCTTTACGTGGTGCTCGATTTCTTCATGACCCCAAGCGCCCAACTGGCCGATTACGTCCTGCCGGGAGCGACCTACCTTGAACGGCCCTGGATCTGGGCCTATGCCATGATTATCGGCAGTGAACAGGCCATGCCCGCCGTTGTCCCCGGTCAGCATGAACGCTGGTCCGATTACAAATTCTGGAAAGGACTTGGCGAACGCCTTGGACAGGGAGAATACTGGCCTTGGGAGGATCTGGAACAGGTCTATGATTACCGTCTTCAGCCCTCGGGTATGACCTTCAGGGAGTTCATGGCCAAGGGAGGCTTTGCCGCGGGGAAAGGCGGTTTTAAACGCTACGAGGAGAAGGGATTCGGTACCCCGACGGGAAAGGTTGAATTGTACTCGACGGTGTTGGAAAAGATGGGCTACGATCCGCTGCCTGTTTTCCGGGAACCTCTGGAGAGCCCCGTCAGCAGTCCCGAACTGGCCAAGGAATATCCTTTCATCCTCACGACGGGCGGCCGGTTTCTTCCTTACTATAATGCAGAGCACCGCCAGATCGCCAAGCACAGGAAACGCTATCCCTGGCCCAAGATGGAAATTCATCCGGAAACAGCGAAATCGCTGGGGATTGAAAACGGCCAGTGGGTCTGGATTGAAACCCCCCGGGGGCGATGCCGGCAGACAGCAGAATATGATGCCAGCATCCATCCCGACGTCGTTCATGCCCAGCACGGTTGGTGGTACCCTGAGGATCCGGGAGAGGAACCGTCCCTTCATGGTCTCTGGAAGTCGAATGTCAATATCCTGACTGACGACGACCCCGATCACTGCAACCCCATCAACGGCGGCTGGCCCCTGCGGTCGCTGTTGTGCAAGGTTTATCCGTGTAAGCCTGAGGAGATTGATGAAGATGGCAAGGTCAATTTCTGGGATTAAGGCTTGTCTGATTCCGTGGCGGCGATTGCCAATGCAATTGCGCGGGCATGCGGTGTGCGGGTGACAGAACTGCCGATCGACACCGATCTGCTGAAAAATACATTCGGACAGATAGGTCTGCATGCCCTGCGGAGAAGAGGAGAAAAATCTCTCATTATTTTGATTAAATCGCGCGGGATGCTTAATATTATGGTAGAAATGACCGATAGTTGGTTGTGGGGGAAGTCCTCTTCGCAGGTGACAGCTGTTAATAAAGAACGGAGTAAGTCCATGAAAAGTTTTTTCGCACTGTGTTTCTGTTTCCTTCTTTTTCCCTGTAGTGTGCAGGGAGCCGAATTTTACCGGTGGACCGACGAGCAGGGTGTGGTGCATATGACGGACCAGCCGCCGTTGCAGTCCGGGAAAAAGGTTCAGACGTTTCGCTTCCGTAAACCAGCCGAGCCGGGGACAACGTCTGCCGCAACCGAAGGAGACAGTCCTGCGGCCGTTACGGAAAACCGGCCAGAGGTTGTTGTGGAGTCCGGACGTCCGGGGGAGGAAGAGAAGGTCATTAGCCTTGATGAGGCGATTGACAAAGCCCGCACGGAGTATGAACAGGCAAAAAGCCAGGAGACGCGCTACCGGCGTAATTTCAACGATGCCTACGGCTACGGCCGTGAGCGGAAACACTGGCGGGAAAAACTTCAGGATATCGAAAACAAAAGGCAGCGTCTGGAAAACCTGGAACGAGGCGTCATGCCCGATTCCGGGGCAACTTCGACGGGAACTACGGAAGAACAGCCTCTCCTGTAAGCATTTTTATTTCTGTTTTCTGCCGAAGCGCCTCAGCCACCTCAGCCACCGATTCCGGTAATAATATCCGAGCAGGCCCAGAATGCAACTGGCGACGGCGATTGCAAGCACGTATAGATATTCATTGTTGCGGGCAAAATCTCCGGTCACGGAGAGCATGAGGGTCCAGAAGAAGCGCCCCGGGATGACGATGAGCAGAAAGATCCCCACCGGGATATGGCTCAGGCCGATAATATAGCACAGCGAGTCCTTGGGAAAACCGGGGATCAGGAAGAGAATGAAGGCATAAAGGGCCCCCTTTTTGCGCATGAAACGATCGAATTTCTGAACCAGTTCCGGCTTGACGAATTTTTCCACCAGGGGCAGGCCAAAATAGTGGGCCAGGCCGAAGGCCATCAGGGATCCGATGGTCAACCCGATCGTTGATAAAAGGGTTCCCAGCACCGGGCCGTACAGATAACCGCCGATGAAACCGGTAACCTCGCCGGGGATCGGGGCGACAACGACCTGAAAAATCTGTACGCCGATGAAGGCAAGCTGGTCGTACGGGGCGAATGAGCGGATAAAATCAATGATGCGCTCCCTGTTGGAAAGGATTTCTAAGACGTCGAAACGAACAAAGAAATAAACAAGCAGGATGATCAGTAAGACCAGCAGGGTTTCCCGATAAGCAATTTTGTGGTTCATCGACGACCATGACTCCGCAATAAGTTCAGGGCCCCTCTCTTATCACGGAAAAAGTCTTCTCGGCAAGAAACTCCAACCCTGGTCAACAAGGGATAATAAAAAGGTTCTTTCGGGTTTGTTGTGCATAGGTTCAATTAATTGTTGGTTCTTTGA
>CAYPKE010000105.1:0-8931 GCA_964411235.1 uncultured Syntrophales bacterium | reverse complement strand
ACAGACCCGGTACTTGTGTAGATCGGATAGGCACAGGGAAGCATGGCACGTGTCCTAAGGGGAAATATGCGTAACCATTGTTTACTGAACTGTTGCTGGAAGGAAAAGGGGAAATGTCCAAGCAGTTTGGCAGCAGCCGCCTGTGTGATTCGATGAAGACGGAAGCTCGCCTCAGGCGTCCCCCCGAAGTTCAGATCCGTCTTCACAATGACCGGCCCCGGATAGCCGTCATCCTTTTTGACCAGATTCTTGCTGATGCGGCGTTTGGCAATATTGAACGTCTTGCCATTGACGACCACGGGGTAGTGCTTGCTGAAAGCGACATATTCCGGGGAAAGACACGTCACGTCGGCATGAACAATCAAAATATCCGCCGGTACATAATGCCGGACCCCTTTGATGACCTTGACGTGGTATCCCGACGCATGCCATTCCTTTGCCATTCGACCCAGAATATAGCCGCCACGGGTGAAATCGTCCTTGGGGTGGACCAGAATTGCCACGCTTGCTTTCATGACCTGAATTTTCTCCGCTTATGCCCTGTCAAAGGAATAATCGCGACAGGACCAAATCTGCCCGCTATTCCGCTAATCCCTGTTCCCGATATGCTACGCTTGGCTTATAGCAGATATTTTTTGATCTGGCACTTCCATCCTGCACCGATCGGGGAATCTCATGGCCGGAACAAAAAGCTCCCCGGCATTCGTTAGAATGCCTTTCCGGAGGCCCTTCAGCAGGCCTTCCACGACAAAAGTCATTGACATAGGAGGATTGATCATCGTATGTTTCCTTCAATAACAAGGAGCCTAAAGACTTTATTCCCCTATGAAAAAACATTATTATTCTTGCATTGTCACGGCCTTCATCATTTGTCTGTCGTGTACGATCTGTCTGTATTACCCCGCTTCCGCTTTGTCATCCGGATCCGCTCAAAATGCCGTGAACGATGCCGCGATGCGCCTGGTCAGATTTTGCATCGATCCTCAGACAGGGCTCGATGAAAGGGCGGTGGCCACCCTTGTGGACTTCGTTCTGAAACCGAAGCAGCGTAAAGAATTCGCTCTTGCCGACTCCCTGAGATGCACCGGGGCCTATTATGAATTCGACACCCGAATCACTTTTCCGCGATTCATGGACTATTCCTATAATTCCCTTATTCCATCGGTTGTGACAAGGCCTTCGTCGCTCCGCTATTCGCTCTGGAGCAGCAATCACGGCACGAATCAGAACCTTCCCAGCAACTGGGCGCCTGTTCCCCCGGGAGGGACACCTGTTATCCTGCATGGGCTGCAGCACGACTCCAACACCCCGGACCTGACGACGGGTGTTTATTACGAATATGATCTTCAGAGAACCCTCATTCTCCTGAACCACGAGGGAAGGCAAATTCTGGTGTCGATCTCAAAACAAACCAGCGAATCCGGCGTCGGGGAAAAGGGTTTCATCCTCGGCAGTGACAATGACTGGAACTATTACTATTCCGGCAAACCCGGGTCGGCCAAGCCCGGCCTCGGCTGGGTCAAATCGTATATCTATGATTATTTTTCCATCGGCATTTACGTTGAATCCGCCTCCTCGCCCGTCATGGTCAGGACAGGCGTCTTTCAGTGGATCCGAGCCGGCTGGTCGGGAATCAACTTTGTCAAGCCTGATCATGTAATCGACGGCATGAGGCGCTTCGCCCGGAATACAAGGCAGATCCTCGAATCGCCGCGCCTGCCCGCGCCGAATCAGATGAGCTCAGTATACCAGTGGCTTTCGTCAATCCCGATCGCCGACCTGGCGAAAAAATATGTGGCGCTTCAGCAGGCGCAGCGGTCACTGGCCATTCAGGCCGGAAAGGTCTGCAAATCCGAAGCGGAAGAACCCATCTCCCTTTCCGGCACGTCAAGGGAACAAATGGTCGAGGAACTGATGCTGGAGTATCTCAAGCAGGCTCTCGGCAAGCCGACTCCGGCAGGCAGAAGGTTAACCCTGGTGCCTCCTGTACCTTTATCGTAAGAGTTGTCCCATATCCTTATTTGAATCACACTTTCAGCATGTTACCGTAAATTGCATGGAGAAAAGAGAACGGAACCCGGCCGATCCGGAACTGAAAAAGCGAATTCTGGAACTGATCGATTACAAAGGCGGCGGGTACAATACCGGCCTGGTCGCCGATATTATCGAAAATGCCCTTAAGCTCCTGAACGATGTCGAAGCTCGGGGCGATGTTCGGGTCATACAAACGGCCATTCGCGAGTTGCGTTACGCCTTCAAGCTTTTTTCTCCTCATGCCGATACGCGCAAGGTATCCATGTTCGGATCCGCCCGCACCCAGTCCAACAGACCGGAATATCAACAAGCCGTTGAATTCGCACGACGGATCGCGGAAGAGGGTTGGATGGTCATTACCGGGGCCGGCCCGGGCATCATGCAGGCCGGCCATGAAGGCGCCGGGATCGAACGTAGTTTTGGGGCCAATATCCGCCTACCCTGGGAACAAAATGCCAATCCGGTCATTCAAAAGGACAAAAAGCTCATTACCTTCAAGTATTTCTTTACGCGGAAGTTGACCTTTCTGCGACATTCCGACGCCATTGTCCTGTTTCCCGGTGGTTTTGGCACTCTTGACGAGGGATACGAAACCCTTACGCTGATGCAGACGGGGAAAAGCCGCCTGATGCCGCTGATCCTGATGGACCGGCCGGGAGGGACCTACTGGAAAACATGGGAAAGGCATGTTCGTGATCATCTGCTGAGAAATCAGTTTATTTCCCCCGACGATCTCGATCTGTTTGAAATCACGGATGACGTTGAAAGCGCCGTGAAAAGCGTCACCCGGTTCTACCGCAATTTCCAGTCCATGCGCTTTGTCAAGGATCTCCTTGTCATAAGGATGAAATCCGCCCCGTCCGACCATGCCATCGCAGGATTGAATGAAGACTTTCGGGACATTGTCTGCCGGGAGGAAATCCGGATGATCGATCCAACCCCTGAAGAAATCGAAGATGGAACCGATCTGGCGTTCCCCCGCATCGCCTTCGAATTTAACAAACGCGATTACGGGAGGCTGCGCCAGATGATCGACGTTATCAACCGTTTCTAGGAACTGCACAATCAATCCCCCATGAAGGACAAGACATGGATATTATCCTTGCGGGCTACAACATCGATTACGACACCATCCAGCGTTTGGCAGAGGAACGTCTGGAGCCGGAAAACCTAACCCCGGAAACCATATCGGCTGCCTATGCGCGTATCAGCCGAAGCCCGAAGTCCGTCAGCGAACTCCGGGCCATCGCCCGGTCGGAAGTAGAAAAGGCTCGCCAGTCCAACCGGAACATCGTTTTTGATATGGGTCACAGCTCTATCGCGGAACATGCCGTCTTCAATATCGATGTCATCGGTGTATCGAGGCTTCTGGTCGAAGCGATCGAAAAGTTCCGTCTGTGCTCCTATACGGAGAAATCTCAGCGTTATGTCCTGTTGTCCGATGACTTTGTCGTGCCGGAGGAAGTCCGGGCCGCCGGCCTTTCCGAACGCTTCATCCGCCTCATCGAATCACAAAACCGTCTCTATCATGATCTGTACGGGGAAATGCGGCCCCTGTTTTTCTCCCGAAATGCGGACCTTGCTGAGGATCCCCGAAACCACACCATGATCGAAGGCTGGGCCAAGGAAGACGCCCGCTACATTGTTTCCATGGCAACCCAGACGCAACTCGGCATGACCATCAATGCCAGGAATCTGGAACTGGTTCTGCGGCGCATGGCCGCACACCCCCTTGCGGAAGCAAATGAATACGGACGCAGACTCCATGACGTGGTCAAGCCCATCGCGCCTTCACTCATCCGCTACACGGAAAAGACGGATTACGATCACAAGATCACCCGGGATTTGTCGAACCTTGCAGCGGCCTTCCTGCCAAAGATTTCCGAAACGACCGGCCGATTCCCGTCTTCCGATCCTACGGTCAGGCTGATAGTTACGACACCGGATGCCGATGACCGGGTCGCCGCCGCTTTGCTTGCCGGAGCAACAGGTCGTCCGATGGCCGATTGTCTCGATCTGGCTGCCGCGCTGACGCCCGCGGAGAAAAGGATTTTCTTCAAAACGGCATTCCAGCATATGAAAAGCCATGATGCGGCTCCCAGGGAGCTCGAATGCGCCGACCTGACGTTTGAACTGATCGTAAGCGCCAGCTGCTTTGCCCAGCTCAAACGTCACCGCATGGCGACCCTCCTCAGCCGCAATTACGATCCGGATCTGGGCGTGACAATCCCCGACGCCGTCCGGGAAGCGGGAATGGACAAAGCGTTCCTGGAGATAATCCGGCAGACGGAAACATTGTATACGGCACTTCTTAAAAGCGCTCCGATCGCGGCGGAATACTGCCTGACAAATGCCCATCGCAAACGGGTCCTGATGAAAATGAATGCCAGGGAACTCTACCATATCGCACGGCTCAGAGCCGACCACCACGCCCAGTGGGATATCCGCAACCTGGCCGGAGAAATGATTCGGCAGGCCCGGGAAGTCATGCCCCTGACACTGATGATGGCAACCGGCAAAGACGGGTATGCACCCCTTTACAACGAAACCTACCGTGATTGACCCAGGAAAAAGATACCAAAAGACCATCAGAGCGGAAGACCCGGGGAAAAAGGCCGACAAGGAGTTTGCGGCTATCCTCATTGACTATTTCACGTGATTTGAGTAAGAAATAAAAACAAACACACCCCGATACGAGGAAATCTATGAAAAAGAAGAAGGATTATCTGCAGAAACCGGTGCGTCACATCGACTTCACATCCATCCAGGCATCCCCCATTATCGATGCCATGCGGGACATGTCTTTCTCCGCAAGAGAACTGGCCAATGCTGCGGATATTTACACACGGATGCTTGACAATCCTGATTGCGCCATTTTTCTAACCATTGCCGGTTCCACAAGCGCCGCCGGGTGCATGCAGATCTACGCGGATCTGGTCAAATACAACATGGTCGATGCCGTTGTCGCCACGGGGGCTTCCATCGTCGACATGGACTTCTTTGAAGCCCTGGGATTCCGTCACTATCAGGGTACGCCAAACGTAGACGACCAGGATCTGCGCCGTCTCTACATTGACCGTATCTACGACACCTACATCGACGAAGAACAGTTGCAGGTCTGCGACCGGACCATCGGGATCATCGCCGACAAGCTCGAACCGCGCCCCTATTCCTCACGCGAATTCATTGCCGAGATGGGAAAATATTTGACCAAGAAAGCCAAAAAGAAGACTTCGCTCGTCCAAACCGCCTACGAACATGGCGTTCCCATCTTCTGCCCCGCCTTCTCCGACAGCAGCGCGGGATTCGGGCTGGTCCTGCATCAATACAAAAACCCGACCAGCCATGTCTCCATTGATTCCGTCAAGGATTTCCTGGAATTGACCCGCATCAAGATGGCGGCGCCGACATCAGGCCTGCTCATGATCGGCGGCGGCGTACCAAAGAATTTCGTGCAGGATACGGTTATCTGTGCGGAAGTGTTGGGCAAGGAAGTTCCCATGCACCAGTACGCCATCCAGATCACCGTGGCCGATGTCCGCGATGGCGCCTGCTCTAGTTCGACCCTTAAGGAGGCCTCTTCCTGGGGAAAAGTCGATACGACTTACGAACAGATGGTCTACGCGGAAGCAACCACGGTTGTCCCCCTGATCGCGGCCTATGCTTTTGAAAAAGGCGTTTGGAAAAAAAGAGCGCGGCGGCGGTACGCCGAACTCTATCAAAAATAACAGATCTTCGAATGACGGGCGTTGAAAAATATGACGTCCGTTTCGCCAAACACGGGCGATGGTCTATGAAATTTCTGCAAAAATGGTTGACATCACGGCGCCAACCTCCCGAAGAGTCAGCAGACCTTCTGTCAACAGCAAACCGTGTCGGCGGACAGGCCAACAAGCTGGCTTGGGACACCTTTTCCACCTTTCGGAGTGAACTCCTTGCGGAACCGCTGACATTCATAGTTCCCGCCATCTGGGGCGCAAGCAAAGAAGGGGAACTGACACCTCTCCAAAAACAGATATACAGTCAAACTTGCGTGCGTATTGACGAAATTTACGCTACCCTGCAGATGGAGCATCTGACGGAAGCCCAGGAATTCGCCGTCAAATATTTAATCCGGGATCTGGTTATCAGTAAAATTATCTATATGATCGAAGCGTTCCGGATAAAGCTGGACGAGACTCTCTTGCAGGATCAGCGCGTAAGCGACTACCTCAAACATATCGAGCCGAAGGGAAGCGCATAACCCTCTTCCCGCCGCCGCACAGCCTCCCCCCCCCATGCCCCCGTTCCAGTCTCACGGGAGTGAACCCGGAATCAGGGGACGGATTCAATGCGGCACCGACTTCCCGGTTCCCCCCGGAAACACCCATGCCTCCCAATTGCGGCAAATCCGAGTTCAGTCAATGACTTCTGCATCGGTTTTGGTGTGACTCAAGGCGCCTGCTCAACTACCTGCTTTGAACTGGAGCTGACACTTCCCCCTATCCACGGTACAGCATGGCCTACCGGATCCATCATCGGTCCGGTGTTTTCGGCCTCTTCGACAATGTCCGGGGCGCCTCGGATTTCTATCTGCCGGGTCTGCGATATCGTTTCTGATCAGCATTTCCTCTCATAACCTTGAAGTGCTACCGTAAACTGAACGGCTCGTCTTTCAGAACCGCAGCAACGTGAAAACACAAAGCATCGTAATCGTGGGAACAAGGGCTGCCTTCAACAATTTTACCGGAGATACACCGTCCTCGAAATAGCGTTTCAGGATCGACTGGCCGGCCGGATTGGGAGCGTTGGCAATAACCGTCAAGCCTCCCCCGGCGACGGCTCCGGCCACCACAGCGTACTTGAGGCTTTCGGTAAAGCCGGGCACCAGCGTACTAAGATAGGTAATGGCGGCGTTATCGTTAAAGGCAGTGAGAATCGAGCTTCCCAGTATCAGGGGCAATTCGTTCATGTTTCCCAGCAGCGGGGCAATCCACCATGCCTGAACCCCGCCGTGAATAACCAGCCCGGCCAGGAAAAACCCGACCAGAAGAGGCGGTTTCAGATCTATTCTATTCTGATAAGGATAGGTAACTTGGGCGAATCCAAGGAAAAACATAAACCCGCCAACGACCAGAGCCGGATAATGTGCATTGATAACCGTCCACGCCATAAAAAGCAGATGGACAATCATGATCCAGCCGGGCACCAGTTCCTCCCGCCTGTCCCAATCCGGATCCTGAAACGGAGGCCGGACATCCTCCGGGAGAAGACCCGGTACGGTCTTTTTCAACTCTTTCAATTTAATGTCGTCGAATCTCTGGTAAATGGCATCCTCGACGCTTCGGCCATCCACTTCTCCCCGCAGCCGGCGGAGTGTCTCATTTTTTATGTGCTCCCGAACTTGACCGTATTGACGGTCAAGTTCGGCGATAAAACCAAGAGCAACGCTGACATCCTGCTCAATCTGGTCCAGGCGGTTTTCGACCTCTTTGCGCGGAACATACTTTCTTTGGATCTCGCGTTTTCGGCGTATCACGGCGAATTTCGCTTCGAGTGAGCGGATCTCATCACGAAATATATAATAATAAAAGGAGGTTGCTATTAATATTCCCAGAAGGGCTTTCCAGCCGAAATGGCTCAGCATATAGACAAAGTCCCATCCCCAGGGACCGGCCACCATGATCACCGGAGGGGCGGCAAAATGAGAAAGGGTTCCGCCAACGGAGACATTTACGAACAGCAATCCGAGCGTGGCGTATTTGAATCGCTCGCTGGGCTTGAGGTCATAAAATTTTTCTGCTAAGAGATAGGCACAAATGGTCATGGCGGCCGGTTCGGTAATGACCGATCCCAACAGAGGACCGATCGTGAGAATTGTAAGCCACCAAGCCTTAAGCATCCCCCCCAATCGCTTCGACACTTTCCACATAGCGAGTTCGGCCAATTTGAGGATCGGCCGGGTTGAAGCCAAGGCCATGATGACGACAACAAACAAGGGTTCCGTATAGTTGACCTTCTCTCCGATATAATAGACTACCGTGGACCAATTGTAGAAGAGGCCGATCGTAATCCCCAAGGCCACAGCCCAAATTCCAAAAATAACCTCGACCTCCCCGAGGAAATGGAAAACACCGGCCCCGAAGTGCATTGAATGAGCATCCGCTTTGCCGGCCAATATTTTTTTATTATGCCGGCGTTGCCACTTATTTGCGATGGCGATAAAGCGACTTGAGAAAAAAGTGTGGACAATCGCGCCCAAAAAAATAAGGGTCGCGAACAGGTTAAACGGTTCTTTCTTGATGCGATTCACTAAAATGGATACGACACTTTCCAGGTGATCGTCCTGATAACCCTCCAAAGTTCTCGGAAACTCAGCCGTAACAAACCCTGCAGAACCCGAATCCGCAGCATAACTGATCGATGCTGAAACAATCAGAATTAAAGCAATAAAGCAGAGTTTTTTATGATTCACCATTTGCACACCGTTTTGCTGTTTTGCTTCACATGGATCGGCCATGATTTTGCCATCGCCGCATCATGATCCCCCTGATCATGGAAACGGCTCCGAGAAAACAACTCCCGCTAAACAAACCATGCTTCCCATGGGGCCTTTTTTTACCAGTTGTTGCAGGAAAGCGCCATCGTTATCCCTTTTGCCATGCCCTGCCATTTCCCCATTACCGTGAACAGGATGACACGACGCATCTTCGGGAAAAGCGGGAATTCTCTCTTCATCTTGATTGCTCTCCTTCCACATTGACAATCAAGATCGTTTCACCTTAGATAGGCTTTAATAATAAGGTTCTTTCGGGTTTGTTGTGCATAGGTTCAATTAATTGTTGGTTCTTTGATAAAAGAGGTTATGTGTCCTGAACAGAACTTGAGTTGACAGTGGCCCGATACTCCCGGATTGTT
>CAYPKE010000104.1:0-9106 GCA_964411235.1 uncultured Syntrophales bacterium | reverse complement strand
TCACCAATTTACTTCTTCCATCCGGATCAAACAGGTCGTTTCGGCAAAGCCACTCCAGATCCAAAGACAAGCCGCCTTCAGAACGTTTTTCCCAGAAATTGAAGACGATATCCTCGTGGGTGTTCCGACCCGTGGAAACATGCACGGGGGTTAAACGAGCTCCGGGGAGAGAGAACGAGACGTCATCGGCAGAAGGATGATAGCTGATGTAGATACGATAGGGCGGCTTGCGTTGGCGCGTGCATGGCAATGCCAAATCATCCGCAAACATTTCAAACGGCATGTCCTGCTGCTTCCTTGCCTCTGCAAAGGTCGTTTTGACATCCTGAATCACTTCACCGAGCTTTTGGCCGGAGCCAATGTTCAAGGACACGATGATATTGGTAAAAAAACAGCCGAGCACCTGTTCCGCCCCGGGATGCTGCCGGTTGGCGGAGGCAAGGCAGAGCAACACCCGGGAATGACCGTAAAGGAATCTTGCCAGCAAAGCGACTGCCGAAAGGACAACAACAAACAGGGTGCAGGCATGTCCTTCCGCGAGACTCCGGCAATGGCCCACTGCATCGGCCGGTATGCATTGCCAGGTCATGCCGTACGAAGGAGGGGATTCTTGTGAAGGAGGTTGCGCCCAAGCTTCGCTTATCGGCTCAGAACACACGGCGCCGGCGAAAAAGTCCCGCCAGTATTGCCTCCGCGTAAGGACGGCATCCAGCGTGAATGAGCGGACCTGTTTTTCGGCGAAATCGCTGTAATGCCACGGCAGCGGAGGCAATACTGGGGTCTCGCCTCTGGTGAGCGCGCGATAGGCAACGGATATTTCCGCAGGGAATATGCGATTACGCGACCAATAATCGGTGATGATGTGGTGCTTTACAAAAAGGAGCATAGCCTCCGTTACCGTCAGACGGACCAGAACCACCCGCATCATCAGATCAATGCCCAGCACAAACGGTTTGACCAGCGCCTCCTGGATGATCTGCCTGCTCCTGACAAGCCGGTCGCTCTCCGGTGTTTTCCGTAGGTCCACATAATCGATTTGAATATCGGGGTTGTTGTCTATCTCCTGACAGGGAGATCCGTCCGTCGTGGTGAGAAACCTTGACCTCAAGGACTCGTGACGCAAGGCCAGCAGCTTTAACGCTGAGTGGAACGCCTCCATATCAATCGGGCCGTCGACATAAAAACATTGTTTTGTGTTATACATGACATCGTCGTCATACAGATGCTGCAGGTACCAGATCCGTCTCTGGGGAAAAGACAGCGGCGATGTTTTTCCGCGGGGATAATTGTTTTCATAAAAGGGCATGGTTGCACTTCCCCAAGGACGACCCGCAGCCGTCCTTTGAATTTGAATCCATCAGCTGTTTCGATACATGGCGCCCAGATAATTGCTCAGCCGCTCATCGGTGTCTTTTTTGGGACCGCAGAGGGAATGGTCGCGCATGACGCAATGATGGCAGGTTGGTGGCAGAAAATCCCTCCGGGACAGGGCTTTCCGGTAATTCGCCAACTGGGGGCATTGTACAGCGCTGGCGCTGAAGCAGCCGGTCAGAAAAAAAGCATCCCCCCGGCATCCGCCGGTACAGATTTCGAAATCAGGACACCCGCGACAGTGTCCGTGTATGCGTTCAAGCGGATACCGGAAAAAATTGCGCAAGGGGGAATCGAGAATCGCTTCCAGGCAGGCGTTCTCTCCTGCGAAGATATTTCCCAATGAAAAAGGCTGACCCACACAGGGAATGATGGTGCCGTCCACCAGGCAATGAAGGCTGTTCTCGGGCATGTGACATGTCTTCCCGTAAGCTTGGGGCGTCCATGGTGAGGAAACGCCTCCAAATTCCTCGACATCGATGTGCTCTAGCTGCTTGTAAACAACGGATAACTCCCCGGGAGAAAGATCAAGCGGATTACCCCTGGCAAACCTTGCGGAAGCCTTGGTGCATTCGATGACGTGCTCATATCCCCGGCTTTTGGCATACCGGAACACTTCATAAATCTGACCGCTTTCTACAACCGGACGGGTCATACAGCACTGGATCGCCACCCTCGACGGTTCGAAAACGGATTCAATATGATCAAAAGCCTTGTTGACCAGGCCCAGCGTCCCCTTTTTCCCGACGAGTGTATCCTGGATTTCCTGAAGTGCCGGACCACTACCAATAACATGCCGCTGCACGACAATGTCGGCACCGGTGGCTGCTACTGCTTCACAGAATGGCCGTTCCGCCATCCGTATTCCATTGGTTACAAGCAGAACCTGCTGAAAACCGAACTCTCCGGCGCACTGCAAAAGGTCTAGGATTTCCGGATGGACGGTCGGCTCGCCACCCAGCACATAAATCTCCCGAAACCCGGCAAGTGATGCCTGAGACATGGCTCTTTCAAAAGAGGACGCGGAGAGATGGGAATTACAAAAGCCCGCCTGGTTTTCCGGACTGTCCAGATAGTAACAGATGAGGCAATCCAGGTTACAGTGGGTGGTGACATCAATGCCGAATCCGAGGTTCCGGTTCGACAGATCGGCAGCGGTCGTTTCACGAAAGGGCATAAAGTGAGATCCTGTTTTAGATTGACACCCCGATAACCATATAAATCGCAGGCGGCCAATATAGGGAGAACCATTGGCACTGTCAAGCCGTAATCCAGTCAGGTTCGGACATGTTCTTGCCAAGTTTATCATCACTGCCGGTCAGACCGGTATTCATGCCGATTTTCCCCAGGATGCCCGGAAAACAGATGATGGCCTGCTTTTACGCACTCCTTAATTGGCATTGACTTGCATGGGCATTGAGGTTTATAAATCGGCCCGTTCAGTATATTCCTCACCTTTAGGAATTTATATGTATGTCCGCTGAAATATCCCTCTGGCGATTAAGATTTGCGCACCCGCAAGACATCCCGCGTATCATCGAGCTGATGCGTCACTACAACATGCACCACATCCCTTCACCGGAAATGGGCCCCCTGAACTATCGCTATTTCATAGTCGCCGAACTGCGCGGCACGTTGCTGGGTGCGGCCGGCTACACATTTCTCCCCGACCAGACCGGCAAGACGACCCTGATGGCGGTTCACCCTGCATGCACCCAAACGGGGTTGGGGCGCACACTTCAGTTCCAGCGCATGCAGATCCTGCGCAGCCTGGGCTGCAAAAAGGTCATCACCAACGCGGATCGCCCTGAAACCATCGCTTGGTACAAACGCCACTTCGGTTATCGTGAAATAGGAAAACTGGCCAAGCTCCACGCCTTCGGCCGTGAAGACATTCACGAATGGACCACCCTGCAGGCGGACCTGACGGACATTGCGGTGCCGATGCTCGGCGGGAATAATCGCCTGATCGGCATGATGATGGATCGTGCCGCTGCGGGGAATGGACGAAGGGCACAAGGTCATCGCGATTAGGAAAATTCGATACATATGACCTTTTAACGGCAAAACCAAAAAATCATCTTGCCGCTTGGGGATCAAAACAAATGGGCTATCGCATTGCCATTCTTTTTCATGAATCGGATCGTCACAGCATCATCAGGCGTTACGCCGTAACCGCTCTGGCTGATATCTGGCGCGAAGACGGCCACACCGTCTTCCCTCTCTTCGGTATCCGAAAGTTCGTCCCCGCCGATCTGGTCTTTGTTCACGTGGACGTGTCCGTCGTTCCCGCGGCATACCTGGCGTTTGCCCGACAATACCCGATCGCCGTGAACGGTAATGTTCTGGATATCCGAAAATCGGCGTTCAGCAGGTATTTGCTACACGAGGGCGACCCTTATCCCGGGCCTGTATTCATCAAATCCGACGGGAATTACGCCGGCATTCCCGATGACACCCGCCGATGGCCTTATTCGCTGCTCAGTCCCGCCGTCGGCTACTATGCCGCCAAGGCCATGAGAATACTGCGGCACCCCTTTTCATCCGAGACTTTTCGCATCCCTTCGGACTATCTTGTTGTCGAAAACCTGCGGAAAGTTCCCCCGCAGTGGTTTCAGCGGAAAGACATCGTGATCCAGCGATTCTGCCCCGAGTTTGAAGACGGGCTTTATCATACGCGGTTCTACAATTTTCTGGGAAGCCGCCATGACTGCATCCGCCTTTCAGCGCCAAAACCCGTGGTGAATGCCCGCTCCTCCATCCACAGCGAAACGGTCCCCGTGCACCCGGAAATAGTACAACTGCGCCAGGACCTGGGCTTCGATTACGGCAAGTTCGATTATGTCATCCATGAAGGAAAACCCTTGCTCCTGGACATCAACAAGACAACCGGCGCCGCCCGGCGGGCAACACCGGAAATTCAGGCCCTGCGTCGTCATCGGGCGGAGGGCCTCTATATCTTCTTCCGCTGAATGCCTCTCTGGCGCGTCAAAGCTTGCTTCATCGGCTTTCCGACCGGGGGCAACGCCACGGCGCCCGCCGTCAATACCGGAATACGATTGACTCGCATGGTTCCTTCTCCTATACTCCAGACATCCTGTTTGCCGAGGACCCGACAGGAAAACACCCTGACAGAAACAGGAAGATCCGACGGACAAAATGTATGGAAAAGGTCTCCCAAATGGAAAGAAAGCGCATTGTCCTGGTTCAGCCCCGGGGGTTCAACTGGTTTCCCGGCTCCCGGGACGTGACGGATATCGCCAACCGCATGGTCCCCCAGGGAATCCTCTCCATCGCAGCGTACCTGCTCCAGCGAGGCCATGAAGTCTTCGTCTATGACTGCCTCGGTCCGGGGGCGCCGCGTCACCTCGACGATCAGGTCAAGAAAATCCTGAGTTTCACGCCCCAGCTCGTCGGCTTCTCGGCCACGACGTCGTCCTTTCCCGATGCGGCGGACCTGGCGGAAAAAATCAAGGAAAGGAACCCGGACATCGTCACGGTCTGCGGCGGTGTTCACGTTTCGGCCCTGGGGGAGTGCCTCCTGTCTTCACGCCCCCAGTTCGACTACCTCTGTCCGGGCGAAGGAGAAATGACCATGGCGGAACTGGCCGACGGCAGTCATCCGGAACTCATCGCAGGCCTGATCCGGCGTGACGTTTCCGGAGTGATCGGCAACCCGCCCCGGCCACAGATCGCCGATCTTGACACGCTCCCCTTCCCGGCATACGAACGGCTCAAAGGGTTCCCCCGACACTACCGCCTGCCCCTGTTCAGCTACATCAACACACCGGGAGCAACGATGATCACCTCACGGGGCTGCGTCTATGAGTGCTCCTACTGCGACCGATCCGTCTTCAGAAAAGGTTTCCGCTATAATTCCGCCCCGTATATTTACGACCACCTGCATTACCTCCGGACCCGCTTCGGCGTCCGGCATGTCAATATCTACGATGACCTGTTCACGCTTGACCGGAGGCGCATCGTCGAGCTCTGCGTCAAACTGGCCCGGCATCCCCTGGGAATGCACTTCAACTGCGCCATTCGCGTGGGCCACACCGACGGCGACCTCCTTCGCATGCTGAAGGATGCCGGATGCCTCATGGTGTCCCTGGGCATCGAATCGGCGGACCCGCATCTGCTGGAAAGCCACAAGTCGGGGGTTTCTCTCGAGGCGGTCCGGGATACGGTCGCCCGTATCCAGCAGGCGGGGCTCCGGGCCAAGGGCCTCTTCATGATGGGCCTCCCGGGGGAAACGGAGGAATCCATCCGGCGGACATCGGACTTCATCGTTTCCCTGGGCCTGGACGACATGAACATGTCGAAATTCACCCCCTTTCCCGGGGCGCCCCTGTGGCGCACCATCCATGATGAGGGAACGTTCAACGAAGACTGGCGCCTCATGAACTGCCTGAATTTTGTCTTCGTCCCCAAGGGGATCACTTCGAAGGAAAGACTGGATTTTCTCTACAATGAACATGTAAAAAGGTTCTATTCCGATCCGGAATGGCGCGCCAAATTCCGGAAACGGCTCTGGCAGCATCGGAAAAGTCTGTTCCATTTCCTGCGCCACCTGCCGTCGTTTCTGGCGGCCAAACGGCAGTTCGAACCGCATCAAACGCACGCACCGGCTTGAAAGGGGGGCTTATGTCGATCAAACGTCTGCTGGTTTCGTTCATCGCTTTTTTTGCGCTCACGACGCCGGGAGCTGTTCCGGCCGAAGAAAAGCCGCTCTGGGAAGTCGGGATCGGCGCCGCCTCTCTTTATCTGCCCGA
Organism: uncultured Syntrophales bacterium; assembly: GCA_964411235.1. Classification (GTDB taxonomy): domain Bacteria; phylum Desulfobacterota; class Syntrophia; order Syntrophales; family JAAYKM01; genus JAAYKM01. The sequence continues at coordinate 2,963 of CAYPKE010000104.1, read as the reverse complement.
TTATCGGGGAGCCGACGAGGGCCGCCTCTATATTCTCCCGTATCCCTATCTTGTCTATCGGGGTGATTTCTTGCGCGTGGAAAAGGATCGGATCTCCGGGCGGTTTTTCCAAACGGATCGCCTGCTGTTCGATGTCAGCTTCTTCGGAAGCGTGCCCGTCGACAGCGATGATAACAAGACGCGGCGCGGCATGCCGGATTTGGATCCGGCCTTTGAAGTCGGCCCCGCCTTGGACATCACCCTCTTGAAGGGCGTTTCGAACCGCTACAAGGTAGGATTGAATCTGGCGGTTCGGGCCGTTTTCTCAACGGACTTCTCTTCCGTCCATCATCGCGGCTGGGTCTTCAGTCCGCGGCTTAACGTCGAAGTCAACGACATCATTCCCGACACCGGTCTGAATTTAGGCCTGTCGGCCGGACCCCTTTTCGCCGACCGTGATTATCATGATTACTATTACACGGTCGAGCCCCGCTACGCGACACCGCGACGTCCGGCCTACGCCGCCGCAAGCGGTTACAGCGGCACCACCCTGACACTGGGGCTGAACAAAAAGCTGAAGGACTTCAATCTGAACGGTTTTGTCAGCATGGATTTTCTCGACGGGGCAAGGATCGACGACAGCCCCTTGGTCAAAACCAAAAATTCCTTCATGGGCGGCGTGACCGTGAGTTGGGTGTTCTTCAAGTCGAAACGGATGGTGACAACGAAATAATGAAAAGGGACTGCACCTGTTGCATGAAGTCCTCGGCGCTGCCCGCCGTACATACTGATGGCCCGGGTATCGGGGACCGTTCGCATATGAACGAGGAGCCGCACCCTTGTCAAACCAAGCACTGGCGTCGATTCACAAGCTCGCGGCTCATCCAGGCGTCAGACCACCGACAAGAACGCCCATAAGCAAGAATCTTCAACTGGAGTCGAAATGACCAAAAGTCCCTGCCTTGACAAATTCCAATTCGTTCACATTATAGGTTCACGCGGCCTGTAACAGCATCCGCAATAATCACCATTATTCTTAATATGTTAGACAGGAGTGTTTTATGGAAAGCCAGAAAGAAATCCGACAATTCAAAACCGAAGTGCAGCAACTGATGAATATCATCATCAACTCCCTCTACTCCCACCGGGAGATTTTTCTCCGGGAAATGATCTCCAACGCCTCGGACGCCATCGACAAGCTGCGATTCAAAGCCCAGACGGAAGCCGACATCCTGGGGAAAGACACGGAATTCAAGATTAAGATCACCCCCGACAAGAAGAAAAAGACCCTGGAAATTGCCGACAACGGCATCGGCATGACCTATGATGAAGTCGTGGAAAATATCGGCACCATCGCCCAGAGCGGCACGGCCAATTTCCTGGAGGCAGCGGCCGCCGCCGGCAAACCGGAGCTGCTGGCGCCGGAGCTGATCGGCCAGTTCGGTGTAGGCTTTTACAGCGCCTTCATCGTCGCCGACAAGGTGACCCTCATCACGAAAGCCGCCGGAGCGGACAAGGCCGTCAAATGGGAATCCTCAGGAGACGGATCCTACACCATCGAAGAAACCAAAAAGAAAGGGCGCGGCACGACCATTCTCCTGCATCTGAAGAATACGGATAAGGAGGAACAGGACTTCACCGACGAATGGGTCATCCGGCAGGTCATCAAAAAACATTCCGATTTCGTCGCCTACCCCATCGTCATGGACGTCGAGAGAACGGAACCCGTCCTGGGTGAAGACGGAAAACCGGATGGGGATAAGACGGAAAAGGTCGTCAAGGAAGAAACCCTCAATTCCATGAAAGCGATCTGGACCCGGGACAAGAAGGAAATCACCGACGAGGAGTACAACGAGTTCTACCAGCACATCAGCCATGACTGGACACCGCCCCTGGCACATCTGCATGTCAAACTCGAAGGGGCGACCGAATACAGCGCCCTCCTTTACATCCCAGCACGTCCGCCCTTCGACCTTTTTCTTCGTGAGCAAAAACACGGTGTCCATCTATACAGCAAGCGCGTGTTCATCATGGAAAACTGCAGGGACCTGATGCCGCCCTACCTGAGTTTCGTCAAAGGTGTCGTCGATGCTCCCGATCTGAACCTGAACGTCAGCCGCGAAATTCTCCAGCAGGATGCCCTGGTCGCCAATATCCGTAAAAACCTCGTCAAGAAAACCCTCGAATTGTTGGCCGGCCTGGAAAAAGAAAAGTACGAACAATTCTTCATGGCCTTCGGCCCCATTCTCAAGACGGGCATTTCGACGGATTACGAGAACAGGGAGCGGATTGCCGAACTGCTGCGCTACCAGAGCACCCGGTCCGGCGGGACCCTCATCTCTTTGAAGGACTATGTCACACGCATGCAACCCGGCCAGGAAGACATCTTCTATATTACCGGAGAAAATCTGACCTCTCTGGAAAACAGTCCGCATCTGGAACGCCTGAAGGAGAAGGATTATGAAGTGCTCCTGATGAACGATCCCATGGACGAGTGGGTCGTCCGCGATCTCCGGGAATTCGACAAAAAATCTTTCAAGAGCGCCGAGAAGGGCGACCTGAAGCTGAACGAAATCGATGATCAAAAGAAAGATGCGTATAGCGCCCTCTTCGAATATATCCGCTCGCAACTTCAGGAGAAAGTCAAGGAGGTCAAACCGTCCACCCACCTCAGGGATTCCGTGGCCTGCCTGTCCGGAGACGTCCACGATATGAGTGCGTACCTGCAGAAAGTTCTTAAGGCGACAGGCCAGAATATACCGCCGGAGAAGCGGGTCCTGGAGATTAACATGGACCACCCCCTGATCGAACGAATCAACACGCTCTACGAACACGATCAGACTTCGGAAACGTTGAAGGATTACACGGACCTGCTGTTTGACTTGGCGGTTGTCGGCGAAGGGGGAAAATTGGAAAACCCGTCCCGGTTCAGCAAAATGATCGGGGACCTGATGGCCAGCGTGGAGAAGGCCTGACACGACCCG
>CAYPKE010000103.1:3222-9143 GCA_964411235.1 uncultured Syntrophales bacterium | reverse complement strand
AGACTGGATCCATCGGAAATCATGCGGATAGGCGTGGGACAGGCTGCACTGCTTAATTATGTTGAAAACAGGCCTCTCGCGCAAAAGTTTCTTGATTATCTCGAAACGAGAGAGAGCCGGGATATTTTCAGGAAATACCACTATTTTGTCACCCAGGAAGAGGCTACTGCCTGGCTCGGCGCTCCCAAGCCGGTCGCAGGGGATTATACGCTTTCCGAATACTGGACTGGAAAGTAGGCCGCCTGGTTTTTTTGCGGCTTTTTCCCGATTGCTTTGTTTGCTTGGCATAACTCCCACCAAGGAAAGATTCAGGCTTGCTCATCCCGGTGCAAGAATGAATCTTTCCTCGTACCAATTTAATTCCACACCCAGCATTCCCGATTGTTATGGAGACAACCAGCCCATAACCTGAGGCTATAATATAGCTGCCATTATTCTTATTATCAATTTGATTGATGCCCTCTTTATTGGCTACAATCACGATCATTTTTCATCTCGGTGCGATCTGTGTAGGAAGGCCGAACACAGGTTGCTGAGTTCCTATTATTCCTCAACAAGCAAGGAGGGGGCATGTCAATGAAATTGAAAAACGTTTTTGCTTCACCGTGGGGGATTGTTGCCGTCGGCGCCCTGATCGGCGTGTTGGCAGCGCTTTTACAGAAATTCGGCAATCCGGCCAACATGGGAATCTGTGTCGCCTGCTTCGAGCGGGATATCGCCGGCGCTTTGGGGTTGCACCGGGCGGACGTGGTCCAGTACATGAGGCCGGAAATCATCGGTTTCGTATTGGGTGCCTTCCTTTCTGCCCTGCTCTTCCGGGAGTTTCGTCCCCGGACCGGATCCGCGCCGATCGCCCGCTTTCTCCTCGGCGTTTTTGCCATGATCGGTGCCCTGGTGTTTCTGGGCTGTCCCTGGCGTGCCGTTTTGCGTCTGGCGGGAGGTGACCTGAATGCGATTCTTGGTCTTGCCGGACTGGCGGCGGGAATCTGGGTCGGGACCCTTTTTCTTAAAGGAGGCTATAACCTGGGCCGTTCCCAGTCTGCACCTGCCTCGATCGGTCTCCTCATGCCTCTGGTCATGTTGGGCTTTCTGGTGCTGATGTTTCTCAACCCCCAGATCGCAGGGGAACCGAAAAGCGGCGTCCTTTTCTATAGCGTGAAAGGTCCCGGATCCATGCAGGCACCGCTTTTCTTTGCGCTGGGAGTGGGGCTCCTGATCGGTGTTCTTGCCCAGCAGAGCCGTTTTTGCACGATGGGGGCGATCCGGGATCTCATCCTCTTCCGCCAGACCCATTTGTTTGGCGGCTTTGCAGCCCTCTTGATCTTTGCCTTCCTGGCCAATTTCTTTCTGGGGCAGTTTAATCCGGGCTTTGAGAAACAGCCTGTTGCCCATACGATGCATGTCTGGAATTTCGCGGGGATGGCTCTGGCGGGATTGGCCTTTGTCCTGGCGGGAGGGTGCCCCGGGCGGCAATTGTTTCTGAGCGGTGAAGGTGACGGGGACGCGGCGGTTTTCGTCATCGGCATGATTGTCGGCGCAGGGATAGCCCACAATTTTGGCTTGGCCAGTTCTCCCGCCGGCATCGGCCCGCATGGTGCGGCTGCGGTTGTCGTTGGCTTGGTTTTCTGTCTTTTTTTGGGTTTTACCATGAGAAAGCAATCCGTATAAAGGAGGAAAATGATGAGCGCTTTGGTCGATGCAAGGGGTCTGTCATGTCCCCAGCCTGTCATCATGACAAAAAATCTAATCGAGGAACTTGGTAAAGGGGTGATCGAAGTGCTGGTGGATACCGACACCTCCATGGAAAATGTATCCCGCCTGGCCAAAAACAAAGGATGGAACGTCAGGGACGTCAGTCCGGAGGGTACAGGCTATAAGCTCGTTCTGGAGAAATGATACGCGATGTCCCTGTTGCATATTCTAAAAAAGGAAAGTTTGCAGAAACGCAAGGACGTCGATTTCGGCATTCTGATTTTTGAAACGACGAGCGATGTGATCCAGGCGGAAAATACGCTCAGGCGCGCCGGTTGCGAAATCCGCGTCATGGGTCCGCCACCCGAGATAAGAACCGGGTGCGATCTCGTGATCGAATACCCGATCATGGATCAGATGCTTATCCTGCGAATCCTCGGTGAGGCGAAGATCGGGTACCGTGATACGGTGCCCGTGACGTCGCCGCTGTTGACGCCGGTCGATCTCTACTTCGTGAAGGATTTTGGCGATTACCTGATGGTGCGGGCGGCCAACATGAAAATTACCGTGGACAAGAAAACCCGTTTCATAGTGAACGTATCCGGCGGCGGTTGCCCCGATGTGCCCTACCTGGCCCATGAAATGACAGGCAAGCGCCTGGATGAGGCCCCCTTTCCGAGGGACATCGGCCATACCCTGTGTGCGTATGCATTGCAGCTTGCCTATGAGGAGGTGGCGCGCCGATGCTTGCCATAGTCGGGACCGTTCCCGATCACGAACTGCCCATCATTCATGGTCCCCTGACAGTCGACGGAGGGCAGGTCAAACTGGGGGACCGTATTGTTGAAATCAACCGGGGTACGCCGGCCCTGATGGCTGCGGCCTGCGCTACCCAGGAGGTTTTGACGGGCAAGGCTCCTTACGGGTTTCTGGTCGGAGATATCGGACGCGGATCAGGGAGTCGTCATTTGCTTAAGTATCTGGCCGAGCATTTGCCCGAATTCGAAGTGCATATATTGACATTGCATTACCTGCAGCCGATTGCCCATTGGCACGACAGATTGCTCCAGACCATTGAGGGCCTGCCGTGCCGGCCTTTGCTAATCGCGGATGCCGGTTTCATGTATGCCGCCAAGATGAGTGGTTGTGCAGAAAAGTATGATCTGTTCACCCCCGATGTTGGCGAACTCGCCTTTCTGGCCGATGAGTCGGCGCCGCATCCTTTTTATACCCGGGGGTTCATCCTTCACGAAGAGAATCGCGTACCGGACTTGGTCCGGATGGCCTATGCCAATAAGAACGCGGCCCGTAATCTCCTGGTAAAAGGGGAAAGCGATTATGTCGTTCGGGCGGGACAGATTGTCGACACGGTCGATTCGCCTGCCGAAGAGGCGATGGAGGCAATGGGCGGGACGGGAGACACCCTCACGGGAATTGTCTCCGCACTCATCGCTGCCGGCTACGGCATAACCGAGGCTTCTCTGCTTGCCTGCAAAACGAACCGCATGGCGGGCTTTCTTGCCAGACCGACACCGGCTTCCAATATCATGGAGATCGTGAGGCATATTCCGGCAGCCCTGCGCCAAGTCCTCGGCGGCTGTCGAAGTTCTGTGAGGGTGCTTTGACATGTCAAAACATAAAAGCGGTATCACCAAGGAAATGACGGTGCTGGATATCTTGTCGCAATACCAGGGCGCCGAGGCGGTATTCCGGCGCTACGATCATCTGGCGGGCGAATGCATTTGCTGTAATAGCCTGTTTGAAACCGTTGAAGGTATCTGCTTGCAATATAACCTGAATCTGGAACATCTCCTGAGCGAACTCGCATGTTGTCAGCCCTTGACGGAATTGAAAAAGCTTTCTCCCTAAAAAAAGCTAAAAAACTTCATAAGACTACTGGCGAGAATTAAAGAAGTCGGGATCAGGAGATTGGCCAGTTGCTTCGCATTACCTTCCATGTCCTGATACCTGGTGCATCAACGCATAACGGCTCGCCAAACCGGATAAAATATTATGAAGATCCGTTCGGCTTTTTTGTCAATCATGGTTGTTTATGTTATAAAATTGTTCTTCCGGTCTGAAGAAATGGAAAGGACATCGTGTTTTGATTAAACGAAATGAAAAGGAGCCTTGCCATCATTGTGTTACACAGCAGCCATGGCAAGGCCGTGCTTTGCACGGCGGGAGTCGATGAGTGTGAAACACCGCGCAACGAACCCGCTGAGGGATAGAATGCTGCCGCACGATGCGATTCTGGACAGTATATCCGACGGGGTTTTTACAGTAAACCAGGATTGGTGCATTACCTCTTTCAATCGGGCGGCTGAGGAGATAACGGGAGTGTCACGTAGCGAGGCTATGGGCAAGCGATGTTCCGATGTATTCCGTTCAAGCATGTGCGGAGCTGATTGTGCGTTACAAAAAACCCTCAAGACCGGCAAGCCCATTATCGGGAAAGCGGGTTACATTATTAATGCCCAGGGCGATCGCATCCCGATCAGTGTTTCCACGGCCGTGATCAAAGACAGTGCTGGACAGGTCATCGGCGGCGCTGAAACCTTTCGTGATATGAGTGAACTTGAAACATTACGCCGGGAATTGGAGGGCCGGTATCGCCTCGGGGATATGATCAGCTGCAGTCCCCTCATGCAAAGAGTCTTTGAAGTTCTTCCCGCCATCGCCGCCAGCAACAGTACGGTTCTCATTCTGGGTGAAACAGGAACTGGCAAGGAACTGGTCGCTCGCATGATTCACCAACTGAGCCCGCGCATGAAAGGCCCCTTTATTGCCGTCAACTGTGGTGCTTTGCCGGATACGTTGCTGGAATCGGAACTTTTCGGTTATAAAGCCGGGGCTTTTACCGGTGCGTCAAAGGACAAGCCGGGACGCTTTGCTCTGGCACGCCGTGGGACGATTTTCCTGGACGAGATCGGCGAAATCAGTACAGCTATCCAGGTCAGACTCCTCAGGGTTTTGCAGGAGAAGACCTTTGAACCTCTCGGTGCAACCCGTTCCGAAACAACTGATATGAGGGTGATCGTTGCAACCAATAAAGATCTGGTAGCGCTGATGCACCGGGGTTTGTTTCGCGAGGATCTTTATTACCGTGTCAATGTGGTTCGTGTTGAGTTGCCACCGCTTCGAAGCCGCAAGGAAGATATTCCTCTTTTGGTCGCCCAGTTCATTGATCGATTCAACCAGTTACAGCACAAGGATATCAAAGGCGTTTCGGCCGATTCCCTTTCATTGCTCATGGCGCACGATTGGAGGGGAAATGTGCGGGAGCTTGAGAACATGATTGAGCGAGCTTTTGTTTTGTGCGATGGCGGTTTGATCGAAAAGACCCATCTTCCCGAGGAACTAACCGCACATCATGTGGCAGTTTCCTGTGCCTCGGAAATACAAAAATCCCGACATTTGCTGGAGGCCAAATTTCTTTGCGATGCTTTGAAAAAGACGAATTATCATCGTGAAGCCGCGGCAAAAGAGCTGGGCATTCATAAAACAACGCTCTTGCGAAGAGTGAAAAAATTGGGCATTCAGTTGCCGGAACGTGACGGCCGTTCCCTTCGCAAAGCGTAGCATCATCGCATTCCTTAAGGGTTTGTATCATAGCTCTATTGCTACGGTAAATCTGTAGGGGTACCCGGCCTGAAAGATATATCTCCTGTATATACATGATGTTAAGAGAATTTTTTTCCTTGTTTTTGTCTTGGCATGGGAAATGCGATTGCATAATCAAAGAATGCCGAGCAGGATTTACAAATGATGAAAGCGGCCTTTGCTATCTGGGATAATCGTATCGCACCGGTATTCGATGTGGTCCGGCGAATCAAAGTCCTGGAATCCGAATCCGGCAAGGTACTGCGGGAAACGGAGGAAACGATAGAGGGCGTGATGCCGGTTCAGAAGGTGCTTCGTCTGAGGGAGCTCGGCGTGGGAACGCTGGTATGCGGTGCGATTTCGCGGCCCCTGCAAGAAATGGTTAGCGCAAGCGGTATAAAAATCTTTTCTTTTATTACCGGGGACCTTGACGATGTGGTTCATGCTTGGCTTACGGGTAGACTCGGTGCGGATGTTTTTGCCATGCCCGGCTGTTGTAGACGTGGTCGTCGACAGCCTCCGGGAATGCAAGGTTTTAACAAGGAGGATGCAACCATGATCGGACAAAGAGGTGGTGGAATGGGTCAGGGTGGTGGACGCGGCCAAGGTGGTGGAAAAGGCCAAGG
>CAYPKE010000103.1:0-3122 GCA_964411235.1 uncultured Syntrophales bacterium | reverse complement strand
GTGGTGGAATGGGTCAGGGTGGTGGACGCGGCCAAGGTGGTGGAAAAGGCCAAGGGGGTGGACGCGGCCAAGGAGGTGGACAGAGGCCAGGTCGTGCAGGAGGGCGGTTTGCCGCAGGCCCGGGGGGTTATTGTATTTGTCCGCAATGCGGAAGAAAAGAACCGCATCAGTTAGGTGTACCGTGTTTTGAACAAAAATGTCCCGATTGCGGGATTAATATGATCCGAGAAGGATCAAGAAATGTTTAAGTAAGGAGGTAATAGTCATGCCAAGAGGTGATGGGACTGGCCCAATGGGGGCAGGAGCGATGACTGGACGTGGTATGGGTTTCTGCACCGGATATAATGCGCCGGGATATGCTTCAGTGACGGGGGGTGGTAGAGGCATTGGCTTTGGGCGAGGGAGGAGATTTGGTGTTGGTGGTGTTGGTTGGCGTGCCGGTGTTCCGGGTTGGATGCGTTTTGGTGCCGGCGGGGCACCCTCCGGCTACACATTCTATTCGCAACCCGATTCACAAACCGAGAAACAGGCGCTCAAGAGTCAAGCCGATTTTTTGCAGGCTGAACTTGACCAGATCAGAAAACGGCTCGAAGAGATAGATGTGGCTAAAGAAAAGTAAAATGATACATGGCGTTGCCGACGCAAGGAATGATTGGCAACTTCATTTCCAGCCGGGTTTTTCTTCTTGTAAGAGGAACCCGGCTTGTTGAATAAAACGGGCTTGGTTTCCCCAATAGCTGGGGGGTTCAGGAGAACACAGGCTTCTGTTGATCAGAAAGGAGAATGATTGTGAAAGTGGTGTTTACAACGGCGGGTGATCATCTCGATGCACCTTTGGATGGGCGTTTTGGGCGGGCGCCGAAGTTTTTAGTCTTTGATCTGGACAGCGAGACTTACGAGATTGTGGATAACAAGCAAAACTTGAACGCGGCACAGGGGGCTGGGATTCAAGCGGCGGAAACCGTGGCAAGATTAGGTGCAACAGCTCTGGTTACGGGACATTGCGGCCCTAATGCATTTCAGGTCCTTTCCGCCGCCGGTGTTAAGATTTTCAATTCCAACGCTGCGACCGTAGCCGAGGCTCTTGATCAATATCGCCGGGGAAGTCTTACGGTTGCCAATGCCGCCGATGTCAAAGGACACTGGGTGTAATATTAATGGCAGGGAAAAGGTATTCTTGCCTGGAACCGCTGCGAATTGGAGACATCCACAAATTTTCCCCCGGGGATATGTCTTTACCTGGTGTTGGTATAAACTTTTAACAAGGAGATTTCAGTGCGAAGAATCATTGTAATCGGAGGTTCTGCCGCCGGGCCGAAAGCGGCGGCAAAAGCAAGGCGCCTTGATGAGCATGCGGATGTGCTCATCGTGCAGAAGGAAGCAGAGCTATCGATGGCTTCATGTGGATATCCTTACTACGTTGGAGGTTTCTTTGACGACAGGAACATGTTGCTGTGTACACCGACCGGGATTGTCCGGAATCCGACTTTTTATATGAATGCCAAGAACATTAAGGCACGTGTTCAAACCGAGGCCGTCGCCATCGATCGAATGGCTAAAAAAGTGATCTGCAGGGATTTGCGCACCGGAGAAACGGATGATCTAGCCTATGATTCTTTGATTCTGGCGACCGGTGCTGTGCCCAATATGCCCCCAGTTCCTGGTCACGACCTGAAGGGCATTACGACGCTCCAACGGCTGCAGGATGCGGATTATTTGAGGAAAATCAGGGACGACAAAATAATTAAAAAGGCGGTCGTCATCGGTGGTGGATTAATTGGGATCGAAACCTGCGAAGCATTGCAATTGGCAGGGATTGACATTACGGTCATTGAAATGATGCCCCAGCTACTCACGTTTCTTGATTGGGAAATGGCCAAGCTGGTCGAAAATCATGTTCGAAGCAAGTCAGTCAATGTTATTACAAATGATGGCGTGGCGGCTTTTCTGGGAGATAATGGTAAACTTGAAGGCGTAAAGCTTACAAATGGTACGGAGTTGCCCTGTGAGTTGGCGGTTGTAGCTGTCGGTGTGCGGCCGAATGTCAAACTGGCGGTTGATGCTGGATTGGATATCGGTACAGCCGGAGGCATTAGCGTGAACGAGTACATGCAGACATCAGATCCGGATATTTATGCTGCCGGGGATTGCATTGAAATCAACAATCTGATTACCGGTGTGAAAGTGCATGCACCTTATGGCGATCTGGCAAATCTCCAGGGCCGTATCGCCGGGGAGAATGCCATTCTTGGCAATAAGGTCAAATTTCCGGGGACGATTCAAACAGGAATTTGCAAAATTTTTGATTATGCCGCCGGCGTAACAGGCCTGACGGAACGCTCTGCCCGTAAAGCCGGTTTCGATGTTCTTACCGTGATTAATTCCAGTCCCGATAAGCCCATATTCATGAACGGCAAACTTCTCGTTACCAAGCTCGTTGTGGAGAAACATAGTGCTAGGGTGCTGGGAGCACAATGTATCGGTCCGGGCGATGTTGCCAAGCAGCTTGCACAGTGGGCCATGGCGATTATGGGTAAGCTTGGTGTGGAAGATATTGTCAATGCGGATTTGCCTTATGCGCCACCGTTTTCCTTGGCAATCGATCACTTTATTGCCACAGCGCACATCATGCAGAATAAGATGAAAGATCGGATGAAAGGTATCACCGCCACGGAAGTGAAAGAAAAACTGGATGCGGGAGGTACTCTCTTTATTTTGGACATCCGTGATGCCGTAGAATTCGAAGCCATGCGCCTTGGTATCGGTGAGAGATTGATCCCTCTTGGGGCCTTGCGAAAACGCCTCGGTGAACTTCCGACGGATAAAGATTCGGAAATAATCTGTTATTGTAAAATATCGCTACGCGGATACGAGGCGGCTTTGGTGTTGGAGGCAAACGGCTGGAGAAATGTCAAGGTCATGGAGGGAGGGATCATGGCTTGGCCTTATGTTCGCGAGAGATAATCAAATTGCAGTGTTATTAATTCATGGTGTATTCAACCAAATGGGGCTCTTGCTGAAGAGAGCGATAGGTGGCGATATCGAATCCCCCTTTTTATAATTAAAGATGGGTCTGGACTAGCTGAGCACTGCTATACGTGCTAAAAGGCTAGTCATGTCAG
>CAYPKE010000102.1:0-9143 GCA_964411235.1 uncultured Syntrophales bacterium | reverse complement strand
AGATCGGTACCGCCAGCCATCACCGCCGCCTTGTTTTGATATTTCGTCAGCATGTTCACCGCTTCGGGAATGCTCTGCGGCACCAGTAAATCGAATTCTGGCAAAATACGACTACTCATAGTTACAGTTCCTCCTTTTGTTGATGTTCTCTGCATTGTTCCGCTCATTCAGATGACGCATTGACAAGCCCCCCAACAGCACAACAAAACAGCATTGTCTCTGGCAATCCCCCACCGCGCTCGCCTCCCACTTTCTTTCCCCCTGCAATTGTCAAAAACATTCTGCAAAATGGCTCCTGGGTTAATCCAATGATTAATCCCGACGTGAGGTTTAATTGATCTGTTATCTTTTACCCCCTTCTATCATGACTTTCCCCGCAAGTCGGGTGGCCCAGGGGGGGCCGGACCACCCGTCTTGCACCATAAGGAATTGTATGAGAACAGTCGTTTATCGACGATTCTCCACACCAAAGAAGTTCCCACCAGACAGCATTTTCCTGTGAAAATGCTTCATCGCTTCACTTTTGTGCTCGAAATAAAAACCTTTCTATTTCCGCTCTGAAAAGACCACGATTGAATCGACACTATCTGGATATGGATCTCCTTGGAGACAACATTAGAGGTTCCCATGGGGGATGTCTATCGGGGTTTTCCTGATTGTGGGGTTCATAAACCCTGAAATGATGAGAAAAAAATGATGAGATAGTGAGGCTACCGTGGAGCGTTTTTGCTTTTGTAATTTTCCACCGAGGTCAGTCCCTGGCTAATGGCATATTTGGTCAGTTCCGCAACGCTGAAGATGTTCAACTTTTCCTTGATCTGACGACGGTGGGTTTCGACTGTCTTTTCACTCAAATGGAGACGGAGTGCAATTTCCTTGGTGGAATTCCCCTCCGCAATCATCTGAAGGACTTCGATTTCGCGGTCCGTCAGGACGTCGGTTATACTACCCCCTACGTCCTTTTGGAGCTGACGAACATAGTCTTCAATAACGATTCCCGCGATGCTGGGACTCAGGTAAATTCGGTTTGCGACAACCACCCGGATCGCCGTCACCAGTTCCTCAAAGGAATGATCTTTCAACAGATAGCCCGATGCACCGGAACGGAACATTTCAGCAATGAAACGGCGGTCTGAATGCATGGACAAGGCAATGACCTTTATCGCTGGCAATTCAGCCTTAATTTTTTTTGTGGCTCCGATACCATTGAGATCGGGCATAGCAATATCCATGATCACCACGTCCGGGGAAAGCTCCCTGGCCATCCTGACAACAGTCAGGCCGTCATCGGCCTCCGCAACCACCTGCATATCTGATTGCTTGTCAAGAAGAGCGCGCAAACCTTCCCGCATGATTTTATGGTCATCAGCCACAACAATTCTGATACTCATACGACGAGCCTCCCCCCTTTTAGCCTTCTTTTTGGGCTCAGCGGCACACGTAACATGATTCTTGTTCCGGAGTTTTCATCTGACTCAATTTCAAACGTCCCACCCAGATAATTAACCCTTTCCCGAACACTAAAAAGACCGAATCCTCCATTTAAATCCTTTGTATAAACACCAAGAGCGGGGGTAAAGCCAACGCCATCATCTTCCACCCGGATCAGAATAAATCCCTTCTGTCTTCGCATAATAGACACCGTCACTTTCCTGGCAACGGCATGCTTGACGACGTTCAAAAGCAGTTCCCGCACGATCTGATACAACAGTATTTGGAGGTCCTCTTCCAAGGGTTTCGTCACCCGATCATGCAAACATTCAACAATGATACCGTGTTCTCTCTGAATGTTCTCCGCAAGCCACTCAATTCCAGCCTCGAAGCCCAACTCATAAAGAACAGGAGGGCTCAGTTCAAAAACCAAGGACCTGGCATCCTGAATAGTCTGCACAACAAGGGCGTAAATTTCATTCAGGGTTTCCAGAAAATCATGGTCCTGGTTTGCTTCGCGTACAGCCTCCAACTTCATCTTGGCTATAGCCAGGTTTTGCCCTATGTGGTCGTGCAGATCTATGGCAATGCGCCGCCGTTCCCGTTCCTGAACAAGAGAAAGCTCCGAGGCAAGTATTCGCAGATGTTCCTGGTACTTTAGCAACTCTTCTTCGGCCCGCTTCCGTTCCCCGACATCCCAGATCAAAGCCTGGATGACTGATCTGCCTCCTATTTCCAGTCTGTTCAAGAGGACTTCCGACGTGATTCTTGTGCCATCAGATCGGCAATGAATCCAATCGAAGAAATCGCCTCCGTCCCTTAAGGCGGTCCCTATGTGTGCCGTCGCTATGGCGATTGAAGGACGCCCGTCTGGCTGCAGGTCTGGGGAAAATTCGCCAGGGTTACGGCCGATCAGGTCCTTTTTTGAAGACTGGCCGTACATTTCCAGGGCTTTTTGGTTGCAATCGAAAATGCCGCTTTCATCGATCATCAGGAGTGCATCGTGGGAAGACTCAAAAAGGGTGCGGAATTTCAGTTCTGATTCTCGCAAATCCTCCTCTGTTTTTTTTCGGCTCGTTACATCCCTGATGAACGCCAGCAGGCAATCCTGTCCCCTAATCGTTCCCTTGGCCAGACTCACCTCTACCCAAACCTTCTCGCCCGTCTTCTTCCAAGATTCCGCCTCAAAAATCTGGGATTGTCCGTCCGCTGCTTGCTGAAGCCACTGCAGCACTTCACTTTCTTTGTAAAATGGATTTCTGCCACCCAAAAGACGGATACCGCCATTGCGCATTTCTTCCAGGGTGTATCCAAACATTTCCGTAAATTTCGGGTTGATATCAAGGAATTCAAATGATTGGATGTCGTGAATAGCGATGGCGTCGTTCGCCATGTCAAAGAAGGAATGGTTTTCGGTATCCGAATCGGAATCAAGGCGAACCTGCAATTGAAAGGATAATCTCTCGCCTAGGCGCGCAGTCCGTTTCCCTGTGACTTCAGGCTTTCCCATCGGCTGCAATTTGTTTTTAATTTGACCCGGCAAAAACAGAAAATCTCCTTAATGCGATTTTTCTGACGAGCGTTTCCATCAAAAACTACAGCCTCAAGATCTCTCTGTCAAAAGGATTTTCCGTCCTTGAGAAATTATTATGACATGCTGTTTATAACTGCCTTTATCGATAAGAAACCCTTTTCCAGACTTTGTCGCTTTGTCCCGTGAAGAATTTAATGTTGCAAACTGAATTTGAAAAGTTGCAGAGTTAGGTCATGTAATTCATCCGTTACCGCATTACGCTGAGATGTTCATTGACTTTAGAGAGACCGGACTTACCCCCGTCGGACCTTCCCTTTCTGGAAGGCCTGAATTAGGATGATGGTTAGAACAAATACAGCGGTTACGACTTGCATCCAAACTTATTTGACCACCGGGGCGCTCAAGCGGAGGATCATCTCCATGGGGTCGGTCGTCGGCGTATGGCAGGCGTGATTGACACAAACATAGGCCGTCGCCTTTCCGTCGATCATATCCATGTCTTTCACATAGGGCACCAGTTGAACCAGGAACGGGTCCGCCGGTCCGGCAGGCCGATATATCAAGACCGCCCGGGGCAGATAAATACGGTTGACTGCGTCCAGCATGGCTTGCGTATCATCACGCTCCGGTACGCCGGAAATCACGACTTCGCAGGACGGCCCCTCGAGAAAATCAAGGGCGATCATGAACTGGGCGCACCCTCCGGGCATCTGGCGGATCGCCCCGGCAACGGACTTTAGCAACTGGTCGGCCCGTTTCTCCAACTCGTGACGTCCCGTTATTCGCCCCAAACGGACCAGATTCAGGCAGGCCACGGCATTTCCGGACGGGATCGCCCCGTCATAGAGCTCCTTCTGACGCACGAGCAGCTTTTCGCCGTCGGCGGGAGTGAACCAGTAGGCCCCACCCTGATCATCCCAAAAATACCGATTCAACTCTTCCGTCAGGGCAAGGGCCTCTGCTATCCGGTGAGGATCGAAAGACGCCTCGTACAATTCGATCAAACCCCAGACGAGAAAGGCGTAATCGTCGAGATTGGCCGGCATGGCCGCCTCACCCTCCCGCCAGCGATGCAGAAGCCTCCCGTCGCCGTCACAGAGATTGGCCAGAATAAAACGGGCCGCCTCTGCTGCGGCATCCCGGTAAATCCCTTTCCCGAAAACCCGACCCGCCCGGGCCAGAGCGGCAATCATGAGACCGTTCCAATCGGTGGTCATTTTGTCATCCCGATGGGGGCGGGACCTTTTCCCTCGATGCTTGAAAAGCTCTTCAGCGATGTCCATTGCCCTTTGCTGGAGGTCTTCTTGCGTCATTTTCAATTTGACCGCCAGGTCCGCCAGGCTGTGCTGGCGATGCAGAATGTTGTATCCCGTATAGCCACCCTTCATCTCGTCGGTAAAATTTCCCTGAGGCTCGACGGCATAGTAATGGGTGATCAGGGTCACCTCATCCGGCAAGAGAATCTCCTCCAACTCACGCCGATGCCAAAGATAGAATTTTCCTTCCTCCCCTTCGCTGTCGGCATCCTCGGCGGAGAAAAATCCGCCCTCTGGGCTTGTCATGTCCCGCAATACATAGGCAAGAATCTTTTCCGCGACATCACGGAAAAAGGTGTTACCGGAAACCTGGAAGGCCTCAACATAGGCCAGGGATAAAAGGGCCTGGTCATAGAGCATCTTTTCGAAGTGTGGCACCAGCCAGCGGGGATCGGTACTGTAGCGGTGAAAACCGCCGCCAAGGTGATCATGAATACCGCCGTCCGCCATGGCCGAAAGCGTTTTGTCAACCATCCGTATGACCTTGGAGTCCCCGTTGCGGCTGCCATAGCGAAGCAGAAACAGGAGCTGATGCGGCATGGGAAATTTGGGCGCCGTCCCGAAACCGCCGAATAGATCATCGAATTGGCCGAGCATCTGTGTAAAGGCCTGCCGCTGGATATCACCCGGCAATTCCCCTTCGGAAGGTTGATCCCAGATATGTCGCAGGCTGGAAAGTATTTCCGCCGCGGATTGACGGAAACGATCCGCGTTTTCGTGCCACGCAGCGGCGACCCTGGGGATGAGCTCCTCCATGCCAATGCTTCCATAGCCGCTCGTCTTCGGGATATAGGTCGCCGCAAAAAAAGGCTCTTTATCCGGCGTCAGGAAAACCGTCAGGGGCCAGCCGCCCTGACCGGTCATCATATGGCAGACAGCCGTATAGACCTTGTCGATGTCGGGCCTTTCTTCACGATCCACCTTCACGCAGACAAAGCTTTCATTCAGCAGTGCTGCCACCTGCGTATCCTCGAAAGATTCATGGGCCATGACATGGCACCAGTGGCAGGTGGAATAGCCGATAGAGAGGAAAATGGGTTTGTTTTCTTCCCGGGCGCGGGCAAATGCCTCGTCGTTCCAGGGATACCAGTCAACGGGATTGTCCGCATGCTGGAGCAGATAGGGACTTTTTTCGCTGCTGAGGCGATTTCGGTTGGAATTTCCGTTCATCTCATTCTGGCCTCTTCATAAAGTCGATCAGTTTTTGAATTCCCTGCGGGACATCCCCGCAAAAATGAACCCTAACCACCCGGCGCCCCCTGGATTCAAGGGCCCGCGCATCACCCTGGGCTTGGGCAGACTGCAGGACGCCGAAAGTCAGGGACGTTTGGTCGCCGGTCATCTCGTCGGGTATGCCGACATCGAGGGACTCATCCGCCGTGAGTTGTACAAAAAGGCCCCGGCCGTCATCCCCTTTGTGGAGTTGCCCCGTAGAGTGAAGAAAACGGGGGCCGTAACCGACAGTCGTCGCAACCCGGTATCGATCACGGAGGAGAACGCGTAATTCAGCCAGCAGTGAGTCCAGAGGCGCCGAAGGCGCCAGGTAGGCCTGGAGAGCGATATACCCGCCCGCTTCTACGGACCGCAGAAAATCCGAAAGGGCTTCCCCGATGTGAGATGCCCCGGAATCACATCCGTAACAAGACACATCCCCATCGTTCACAGCAGGCATCGCCCGGCAGACAGGTTCATGCTGCATCCGGGTGATGACCTCGCGGGTAAACTGCTTGGACGCCTCCACATCGGGCTGATCAAAGGGGTTGACCCCCAGAAAATGGCATGCCACGGCCGTCGCCATTTCCCAGACATACATGAGTTCACCCAGGTCATTCACCCCATCGACTCGCAGTTCAACAAGAGGATGGCCTGCCCCCTTTATGGCTTCAACCTCCGGCAGGGCATCGCCTTCCTCCCGGAACGCGATCCGGACGAAAAGGCGGTCCGAACCGTATACTTCGGGCATTCCGAGGCTCTCTCCGACAACGGGGAGAATGCCCCTGTTTTCTTTTCCCGTGCTTTCGGCAATCAACTGCTCCAGCCAGTCGCCAAAGGGAGTCAGGGGCTGCGAGAGAATGTAGGTCGCTTTGTTCCTCCCCCTGACGGCCATGATCCCCAGCATCGTCCCCAGTTGTTCTCCCAGCTTGACGGCATCAGCCAGGCGACCGACAGTCCATTTCAACAGAGCCCGGGGATCGCCGCCGATGAGCGATGCGGGAACCAGGCCGAAAACGGACAGAGCCGAATAGCGTCCGCCGATAGAAGGGTCACCAGAGAAAACACGCCGGAACCGGTGGATCCGGGCAATGTCCTCGAGGCTGCTGCCGGGGTCCGTAATCGCAACAAAATGCCGGCCGGTTTCTGCTGATCCCAGTCTCCCGGCCCCGAGGCGAAAAAAATATTTCATCGCCGACAGGGTCTCGACGGTTCCCCCGGATTTGGTCGATACCACAAAAAGGGTCTTTCCCCATTCCAGACGGTTTGCCCATGCAGCCATGGCGGCGGGCGCCGTCGTGTCGCAGACGGACAAATCCGGATACCCCCGTTGGACGCCCAATATCTTCCGGAAAACCTCCGGGGCGAGGCTGGAACCGCCCATGCCCAAAAGCAGGACATGGTTGTAGCCTTCTGTGCGCACCCCGACGACAAAATCCTCCACCGCACCCCATTGATCCTGGAAATCACTGAAGCAGTTCAGCCATCCCAGGCGGTTGACAATTTCATCAGGGGCGGATTTCCAGACCGTATGGTCCCTGGCCCATATTCGCGCCAAAACCTGCTCGGCCTGAATCTTCTTCAGGCTGTCTTCCCACGCTGTGGTCATGTCACCGAGAGAAAAAGCGGATAAACGGACCGGCATTGGACACCTCTGTCATGAACTGGGCATTTTTTATTAGTGTTTATAGTAAAGAAACCCCCGGACATTTGCAAGCAATGCTTCTCCCAGAATCGTCTCGGATACATCCCTTTGTACGGGCAACTTCGCTTCCATGAAAACGGCTTCAAGGTAATCGCAGGTTCTAATTTGTCGGTTTGGTCTTGATTAATCCTTATTTTTTTTCTATGGTCACAATGCGGGAAAGGAGGATAACATGCCGGACGAAATGATGAACACACAGGAAGTGGCCCGTTATCTCGATATTCATGAAAAGCAGGTTTACGCCCTGATCAAGGCGGGACGAATCCCCGGCACGAAAGTGACGGGCAAATGGCTTTTCCCCCGGCGCATCATTGATGACTGGATTGAAGCAAACGCGAAAACCGGACTGAAGGAAGCCAAGACCAAGAGCAAGAAAATTGTCGGCGCCCTGTTGGCGGCGGGGAGCAATGATCCTGTCCTGGATGTCCTCCAGAGCTGTCTGCGCAGTTCCCACCCCGAATTTTATATCTTTTCCGCCAATACAGGAAGCGAGGCCGGGCTTTCCGCCTTGAACACCGGATATACCGACATCGCCTGGACACACCTGCTGGACCCGGAAAGCGGTCAATACAATATCCCCTATGTTGAGGCCAATCTTTCCGGTATCAAACCCGTCATCGTCAATCTCTTCCACCGGGAACTGGGATTCCTCACCGCTCCGGGGAATAAATTACATATCAAAGGGTTTGAATCCCTGGCCGATCCCCGGGTACGGCTGATCAACCGCCAACCCGGCTCCGGCACGCGCGTCCTGCTTGATTATCATCTTGGCAAACTCGGTATTTCGTCTGAAGAGATAAGAGGATACGATCTTCACGTCTATACTCATTATGAAGTGGGACTGGCAATCGTCTCGGGGGAAGCCGACGTCGGCATCGCTACGGCAGCCGTTTCGGACATCCTGGGCCTTCCCTTCATCCCCATCACGCGGGAGTGTTTCGACATGGTGCTTCCCCAGGCCGTTTTCTTCGAGAAAAGCGTTCAGGCCTTCATGGAAGTACTGAACTCACACGATTTCCAGAAGAGGGTCGGCAAGCTGGGTCGATACGACTTCAGTCACGCCAGCAAAATCGTCTATACGGCAACGTAGGTTCAAGGATATCGTCAACCGTCTGAAAATTAATCAAAAAAGCAAGGAGATCAGGATGGAACGGATGAAAAAATTATCGGTATTGGTGCTTGTTATTTTATTGATGACAGCCCCGGGACTTGTGCTGGCGAAAGGAACAGGTTTCATCCTTCTTTCCAGCACAATCGGTCCCGTGGATGCGGGGATCGTTGGCCTTCTTGAAGATCGTTTCGAAGCGGAAACGGGAATCCGGGTCCGTCATGTTGCCGCAGGCACAGGAGCCGCCCTGAACATTGCCCGGCACGGCAGCATCGACCTGGTTCTCGTCCATGCGAAAGCGCTCGAGGAAAAGTTCATTGCGGAAGGCTTCGGCACGGAACGCATTCCGCTGATGTACAACGATTTTGTCATCCTGGGGCCTGTAGCCGATCCTGCCGGGATCAGAGGAATGAAGAACGCTGCGGAGGCTCTGAAGGCAATTGCCGCCAATCAGGCCCCTTTCGTGACCAGAGGTGATAATTCCGGCACCCATGTTGCTGAAATGGTTCTTTGGGAAACTGCGGAAATCAAACCCTCAGGTGGCTGGTATGAGACCTATGAAAAAGGGTCTCAAGGCAATGCGCCGACCCTGCGCTATGCCGGCGAAAAAAACGCTTACGTCTTCATGGACCGGGCAACATACCTTTCCCTTAAAAAGGATATTCAATTGGTCATATGCGTGGAGGGGGACGAGGCCATGATTAATTACATGACACTCATTCCCGTCAACCCGGAGAAATTTCCCCATGTCAATCATGAAGAAACCATGACCTTTTTGGCCTGGCTTACGTCCCCACAGCACGGCCAGAAAATCATCGTATCTTTCGGAAAAGACAT
>CAYPKE010000101.1:0-9168 GCA_964411235.1 uncultured Syntrophales bacterium | reverse complement strand
CAGGAATTCCCCCTCGTCGCTGTAGGGCCATGCGAATATCTTGACGTTTTGGGCATGGGGTATGGTGCAAAGGGCGTCTTTCAGCATATCCAGGACATGTCCCTTTCTTCTGTATCCCTTTACGGTGAAGGCGGCACAGAGATAGATTGCGTCGTATTCCGGTTGCGGTTCGGTCATATCCAGCAGTTCCCGCTCGGTGATCTGATCCTGCAGAAACTTTTCCGCCAGCGCATTCGATGTGGGAAGCACCATGACCCAGCTGACGGGTTCGTTGTTTTCAATTCGATATTGGAATGTACCGGGATGCAAGGCTAACAGTTTGCGCAGGGAATCCTTTTTGGTGGGTATCTGTTCGGGGTCGGTCGCCGTTTCAAAAAACCGCTCCGTTATCGTCATTATTTTTTGCAGGATTTCCTCGTTCATAAGATGTCCGCCTGTCTATGAAATCGCAACTACGGATGCGGAATCCGACATATTCGGCTTCGGGTCGCAGTATCCACGGTGTGCGGAAAAGCGAAGGTTACGCAGCTCCATGGCCGGGCGGGGTCTTGTCCGGCCGTTTCGGGCTAATCTCTTCGGTTTTTTTATTCAGCGGTTTGACCTTCCATATCCTCTCCGCGTATTCCCGGATGGTCCGGTCACTGGAAAACCTCCCCATGTTGGCCGTGGTCAGAACAGAGGACCTTAGCCATCGCAGCGGGTCCTGAAAACGCTGTGATGCCATATCCTGCGCCCTGAGATAGTCACGGAAGTCCGCCAGCACCATGTACCGATCTCCCCTGTAGAGGAGTTCTTCGATAATCGGTGCGAAAAGGGCGGGTTCCGCAGGCGAGAAGACACCGTCCCGGATGGCGTCCAGAACCTGGGCGAGCAAGGGGACTTCCCTGTAGTAATGTAACGGGTCATAGCCGTTCCGGCGCATTTCACTGATCTCATCGGCGCGCAGGCCGAAGATGAACAGGTTGTCTTCACCGACTTCGTCCAGAATTTCAATGTTCGCCCCGTCCAGGGTCCCGATGATGAGCGAGCCGTTCAGAGCGAATTTCATGTTGCCGGTCCCCGACGCCTCCATGCCGGCGGTGGAAATCTGTTCGGACAAGTCGGTTGCGGGGACGAGTTTTTCCGCCTGGGAAACACAATAATTCGGCAGGAAGACGACCCCCAGCCGGCCGCGGCAGGCGGGATCGTGATTGACGACCTCTGCGACACAATGAATGAGCTTGATGATCAGTTTCGCCATGGTGTAACCGGGGGCGGCCTTCCCCGTAAAGATGACCGTTCTGGGGACCGTGGTTGACGAAGGATCATGAAGGAGGCGCTGATACAAGGCAATTACATGCAGCACGTTGAGCAGCTGACGCTTGTATTCGTGGATCCGCTTGGCCAGAACATCGAACATGCTGGTTGTATCGACCCTAAATCCGGTCTTCCGTTCAATGTAGTTCTTCAGGCGCTCCTTGTTGTGTTCCCTGACACGACCCCATTCCCGGCAGAAATCGGGATCATCGGCCAGAGGAATGAGCCTCTTCAGTTCATGAAGGTCGTGCATCCATCCGGTGCCGATGGCCGATTGGATCAACCCGGTAAGCTTGGGGTTGATCTGCAGGATCCACCGTCGCGGGGTGATTCCGTTGGTGATGCTGATGAATTTTCCGGGGAAAATGGCATTGAATTCGGGGAAGATATCCTGTTTCAGAATCCGGCTGTGCAGATCGGCAACGCCGTTCACGGTGTGGCTTCCAACAACGGCCAGATGGGCCATGCGAACCGTTTGGGAAACCTCGTCCGACAGGATCGAAACCCGTTTCAGCAAGGCGGGATCATCCGGATGGCTGTTTCGAATTTGTTCCAGGAAGCGGCGGTCGATTTCGCGGATGATTTCCAGATGGCGCGGCAAAAGCCTCCCCAGCAAATCCACGGTCCAGCTTTCCATCGCTTCGGGAAGGACGGTGTGATTCGTGTAGGCAAAAGTCCGGCCACAGATGTCCCAGGCCTCTTCCCAGCCCAGTCCCTCATCGTCCATGAGCAGGCGCATCAGTTCCGGGATGCCGATGGCCGGGTGGGTGTCGTTCAACTGGATGGCGACCGCTTCCGGTAGTTCACGCAACGGCAGGCCTCTTTTCTTGAAACGTCGCATGATGTCCTGGAAGGTGGCGGCAACAAAAAAGTACTGCTGCTTCAGGCGGAGCTCCCGGTTCTGCGGCACGTCATCCCTGGGGTAGAGCACCTTGGAAATGTTTTCGCTGACGACCTTGGCTTCCATGGATCCCATGTAGTCCCCGAGGTTGAAATTCGCCAGGTTGAATTCACGGCTGGAAACGGCTACCCAAAGGCGCATATTGTTGACATGGTCGTTGCGAAAACCCGGAATCAGGATATCGCAGGCCATGGCCATGATGTTTTCAGTATCCGTCCAGCGGTGCCGCCGTCGCCCTTCCTCGTCGTCATAGGCCTCGGCGCGCCCGCCGAACTTGACCTCGTACATGAACCCGCGCCGGAAAATAACCCAGGGGCTGCCGTGGCGATGCCAGTTGTCGGCCCTTTCCACCTGATAGCCATTGACGATGTCCTGGAAAAATATGCCGTAGTCGTAGTGGATGCCGTAACCGTATCCCGGAATACGCAGGGTGGCCATCGAATCCATAAAGCAGGACGCCAGACGTCCCAGGCCCCCGTTGCCCAGGCCGGCATCCCATTCCTCCTCCTCGATTTCTTCAAGGCCGAAGGCGATATCCTTGCCGTCCAGAGCCAGCCGGCATTCCTCTTCCAGATCGAGGTTGAGAATGTAGTTCATCAGAAAACGGCCGGGGAGAAATTCCAGTGACAGGTAATACACCCTTTTGGTGCGCTGCTCGTAGAAGGAACGCTGCGCCTGAATCCATTTTTGCACGAGGCGTTCGCGGACACTGTAGGCGAGTCCCTGGAAAAACGTGTCCCTGCGCGGTGGGAAACAGTCGTTGCCGAGGTAGCTCACGATGTTATGATCGATTTCACGGCGCAGGCCCGTCTCTGGACGGCTTTTGTTGTCCGGGGTGCTTTTCTTCCTGTTCGGCATGACTGTAATCCCTATTCGGCAGAGCCTCAATTAAAAATGCTGTCGGGAAGGATATCCGTGTCCGGCAGCCGTGGCGTGTGGCGTGTTAAGACGCAGGCACCGGACGTTCCAGGTCAATTGTAAGCGGCCAGATGGCGTGCCATTTCCCTGGCGCGGTTGGCATTCGCCAAATAGAGGTTAGGCAGCAAACCCTCTCCGTATGTCACGTTGGGCAGAAAACTTGTAAAATAGATACCGCCTTCACGACAGGCAAAACTGCCGAAGCCGTAACCGGAAGGCCTCACGCTCAGTTCTTTCATGTTCAGACGGAGGGCCAGCCCTGTCCCTTCGGTATCGGATATTTTTTTGAGGGGGAAGGACTGAATCAGAAAAAGTCCGTTGCCATACCTCGGGTGGGGTTGGTCCGCACGCATGTGACACAGGGAGACCTGTTTGCCGCAGGGGTAGGCGACGGCACAACCAAGACCCTCCGCCTGCGCGCTCAATGAAGGCGGTCCTTGCATATACTTCTTTACCGCAACCTGAAAATCCTGCGGCGACCATCTGCAGGGCTGCTTTCCTGCGGGTACGATCAGGCCGGAGACAACATCCGCCATAGGATCGGGATGTGTCCGTACACCCCGCTCGGGATGGCCGCTTACGGCTTCTTCCGCCCCCAGAACCCTCGCCACATCATGAGACATGACTGCGGCTTCCGCGATCTGCGTGACCGAAGCCACGCTGATCAGAGAATTCATCCAGGAGCAAATATCCCGGTGGACCCGCACCAGCGAGCAAAGCGTCAATGTGCGACTATTCGCGTCGTACACAGGCCCCGCCATAGCCGAGAAGGACATCAGCAATTCATTCACGGCCTTCAGGGAGCAATCGGTCATGTCAAGGTTGCGGAGAAAATCCGTGCGGACCGAAATCAAGTACGCGATTGTCCCGTTCGGACCGGTTTCCCGACCGATCACCTCGATGGTCTGTGCATTCTTGTCGGCCCACCACCTGAAACCACGGGGCGTGCGGATTGCCCATGCATCCCTGATCTTCAGCTGTTCGTCGTAAAGCCACGTTAGGGTTTGCTCACCGGCATTCATTAGAAATCTCCGGACGGGTTGGGGATGCGACCAAGAAACGGATCGCACCAATCAATTCCTTTTCCTTTTGGAACTCCGATCCTTTCTGTTTGGTCGGTCGGTGACAAGAGGGTGTTGAAAAAGCACACGGTGCCTCAAGGAGATGCCTTTTTGCGCGCGGTGTCGCTTTTTTCGTGCGAATCCGGAATTACGGTTTCTCTACTTTAGGGAACGCGGCACCGGGCATTTCGACTTTTGGGAATTCAGCGCCGGGTTGCTCGACTTTTGGGAATTCAGCGCCGGGTTTCTCCATCTTCGGGAAAGCTGCGGCGGGTCGTTCGACCTTCGGAAAAACGGCACTGGGTCTTTCGACCTTCGGAAATTCCGCACCCACGCGTTCGGACGGTATCGTGTTTTCCGTTTCCGCTATGGCATACGCCGGGGCTGCCAACGTATCGCCCGGACTTATTCCCATCGTCATTCCGAGTGTGGCGGCGGCCATGGCCAAACGCAAAGTCTGGTCCCGCCGTTCGGATTGCACCTTCCTGTCCTGCTCCACAGATTTTTCTTTCATGGCTCGTTTCCTCCTATTTTCTTCAACCATTCATCGATAGACAAAATATGCAGGGTCATGATTTCATCCATATCTTTGGATACAGAAAGTTCCTTACATTTGCAGTATAGATCGACTGCCCGGTCGACATCAAGCCATTCCACCAAGCAATTCGCATTTTGTTTCTGATCGGCCTTTATTGCGGCGCGGGCATCATCGGCCAGGGTGGCGTCCGTGGAGAAAGCCTGTCGCAACGCCTCAAGCATGCGGTAGAATAAGGCCTGGTAACGGTCGGCGGCATCTATGAAGGGCATTGCGCCCTGTTCTACCAGAAACTGCGCGACGGTACCACTTCGTCCGTAAGCACCTTCCGATTGCGGATGCGCTTTCAACTCGCGAAAGGTCTCGATCCACTCACCGCTGACCCAGCGACCAAGGGGGTAAGTCCGGCAGGCCAAAGGACGGTCCTGGTGGACGCCGCAATGCCTGTCTTCAAGAAAGATGCAGGCGCCGCTCTCCCTCTTCCGCAGGTACGGTCCCGCCGTCTCCAGGTAACGGGGAATAAAGTCGCCGGTAGGCAGACCGCGATTGCGGGACAGCCGCAGAAGCTCGTAGGGATTGGTTTGGATGCGCTTATCATGACAGCAACGGCCACAGGCATGGCAATGGTAGGAAAAAGCGCTGCTACGGTTCAAAATACCGGGCATTAGTGGAAACTCCGCTTAGAAGGTTCGAGAGGGCGGAACATCTTTGTTAGCCGAAAAAATCCGCATGATTCACTTCGCTTCCGTGGCCCGGCCGTTTAACATCTCACGTCATCCAAAAGAAGAAAACGGCGGCCTTGGCTCCGAACGCGTTTCGATCCGGCATTGTTCGGGAAAATACGACAATGCGATCTTTTCCTCGACAAACGGGCCGTGTTGTTTAAGACTAAGAGGCAATTGCTTTTGTGTCAAGAAAGGATTGTTCATCTCATTGGAACGACAAATGATCGTCAAAGCGAGGTGACGGATTGCGCATGATTGTCTATTGGTTCGGCCTGATTGCAGCGGCTTGCGGCGGGTTTGTCCTGCTCCTTTATTTTACGCAGTCACACATGGTCTTTTTCCCGGGAACCGGGCGCGAGATCATTGCCGCCCCGGATCGGATCGGCTTGCCCTATGAGGACATTTCTCTGGAAACCGCCGACGGTTTGAGCCTTCACGCATGGTTTGTACCTGCGGACAAGCCGCGCGGCGCTGTGCTTTTCATGCACGGCAATGCCGGCAACATCTCCCATCGCCTTGATTCCTTGCAGATGTTTCACCGGTTGGGCTACAGCACGTTGATCTTCGATTACCGGGGCTACGGCAAAAGTGACGGCAAGCCGACAGAGCAGGGCACCTACCGGGATGCCGAGGCCGCTTGGCAATACCTGACTTCCGAAAGGCGCTTCCCGCCATGCCGGATCATTCTGTTCGGTGAATCGATGGGCGGGGCTGTTGCCGCCTGGTTGGCAGCACAAAAGACACCGGCCGCGCTGGTGATCGCTTCCGGCTTTACATCCGTTCCCGATCTGGCGCAGGACCTTTATCCGTTTATACCGGCCCGGCGTCTGGCGCGCATCCACTTTAACACCCGGGAACATCTGCTCCGGGTCAACGCGCCGGTGCTGATCGCCCATAGCCCGGAGGACGATATTGTGCCATACCGGCACGGCCTTGCCTTGTATGCCGCATCCAATTCGCCCAGGCAATTTCTTGAACTGGCGGGTGGACATAACGATGGCTTCATTTTTATGCGCGAAGCCTGGATTGCAACCCTGGACGATTTTCTCGATCGCTATGCGGGCTCCGCCTGCATGAACTGAGACGGTATTTCTTTTTGCAGGCATTCAAGGCGATTCAAAAAGGCGGTTAAGCGGGCCGAGAATTGCGTTTGGTCATCGGCGGACGACCATGGTAAAATTCTCGTTCGTCTGATATCTATCCCTTATCCGTCAGGATGAAGGTTTCGTGAAAAGAGGTCTGCAGGTTGGAGCCGAGTATGTCTGATCAGGAAGATGAGCCGGTCGTAAGCCGCGTCTTTCGCCGTCTTGAGGACGGCGTGCTGCAGTTGCAGCTCGACGGCGACTGGCGGATGGGGAATCTTCCCCTGTCGGCAATCAATGTGGCGGCGGAATTCGACGCATCACCTGTGGCCCGGCTTGTTTTGGAAGCCTCCGGCCTGGGCCTCTGGGACAGCGGGCTTCCGACTTTCTTGCTCAAGATCAGGGTCCTCTGCGATGAAAGGGGCATCGAATTCGATGAGGGCAATCTGCCCCACGGCGTCCGCCGGCTTGTCGGGCTGGCCGCGTCTGCACATAGTGCGACCCGGCAAAAGGAAGGGCGCCCTTCTTTCCTGGAGCGCGTTGCCGAGCGGGCCATCAGGGTCTTAAAGAGCGCGGCGGATATGACCGCATTCCTGGGCGAAGTGAGTATCGCCTTTGGCAGGCTGTTAACCGGCCGTGCCCACTTCCGCCGGTCGGAGCTGCTCGCCATCATGCAGGAATGCGGATCCCGGGCTCTGCCGATCGTATCCCTCATCAGCATTCTGGTTGGGCTCATTCTGGCCTTTGTCGGTGCGATCCAGCTTTCGATGTTCGGCGCCCAGATCTACATCGCCAGCCTGGTTGCCATTGCCGTTGTGCGGGTCATGGGGGCCATCATGACCGGCATCATCATGGCCGGGCGCACAGGCGCCGCCTTCGCTGCACGCCTCGGGACCATGCAGGTGAACGAGGAAATCGACGCGCTGGTCACCCTCGGTTTCCGGCCGGTGGAATATCTCGTGTTGCCGCGGATACTCGCCATGGCGATCATGATGCCTCTGCTGTGCCTGTACGCAAACCTGATGGGCATTCTGGGTGGACTTGTCGTGGGTGTGTTCATGTTCGATCTGAATGTGATCGAATATCTTGAAATGACGAAGAGTGCCGTGCGGCTTCAGGATTTCTGGATCGGCCTTTTCCACAGCGCCGTTTTCGGCGTACTGGTGGCCATGTCCGGATGTCTGCGGGGAATGCAATGCGGCCGGAGCGCCTCGGCCGTGGGCGATGCCGCCACCTCGGCGGTGGTGACCGGGATCGTCAGTATTATCGTCGCCACGGCGATCATTACAGTCATCTGCAACATTCTGGGGATTTGAGCCATGGACGGTCAAGAGACTTCTGCCAACCCGGCCATAGCCGTAAAGAACCTGACCATGGCGTACGGCGAACTGGTTGTTCAGCGGGATATCACTTTCATGGTCGAGCGGGGGGACATCTTCATTATCATGGGAGGGAGCGGATGCGGGAAAAGCACGCTTCTGAAGCATATGATCGGCCTGCAGCAACCTGCGGCGGGGGAGGTTGTTTTTAACGGCGTCAATTTCTGGCGTTTGCCGTCGGAGGAGCGGCAGATCATCATGCGGCGTTTCGGAGTCCTCTACCAAAATGGCGCGCTTTGGAGCTCCATGACGCTGGCGGAGAATGTCGCATTGCCGCTCGAGGAGTGTACGGATCTGCCTAAAGCCGAGATCGCGGACCTGGTGCATTTCAAGCTGGCCCTGGTGGGGCTGGCCGGTTTTGAAGATTTCTACCCCAGTGAAATCAGCGGCGGCATGCGCAAGCGGGCCGGCCTGGCCCGGGCCATGGCCCTGGACCCGGACATTCTTTTCTTCGATGAGCCGTCCGCGGGCCTTGATCCGGTCAATTCACGGATGCTTGACGAGCTGATCCTGGAGCTGCGGGACAGCCTCGGGGCGACCGTCGTCATCGTGAGCCACGAGTTGCCAAGTATTTTTGCCATCGGCACCAATTCCATTTTTCTCGATGCCGATACGAAAACGATGATCGCCGCGGGCAATCCCAGGCAGCTGTTGGCGGAATCACGCGACCCGGTCGTAAGACTTTTCTTGACCCGGGGCGCATCCGGGGATGAGCGCAGCTTCAAAGGAGGTGTCGATTCATGAGTGAAAAAGCGAACAAGACGGTCATCGGCCTGTTTGTTCTGGGGGCGATTTGCCTGGTGGTGGCCGGCGTGGTCATGTTCGGATCGGGGAAATTCTTTTCTCCGACCAGGACATTCGTCATGTACTTCGACGGTTCCGTAAAGGGGCTTTCAGTCGGGTCGCCGGTCGTTTTCCGCGGGGTCAGGATCGGATCGGTAACCGACATCCGCCTGCAGGGGGATATGACCGATATGAGCTTCAGAGTGCCGGTTATCGCGGAAATCGACATGACAAGATTCCAGATCACGAATGAACCCGGGGGATCGTTTGACTATCACAAGGCGCTCATCAAGCGGGGATTGCGTGCACAGCTGCAGATGCAGAGCCTGGTCACCGGCCAGCTGCTGATTGATCTGGATATTCATCCCGAGAAACCGGCCCGTATTTTCCCGGATACGAAGGAATACCCACAGATCCCAACCATTCCCTCCACCGCCGCCGAACTTGCCCGCAAGCTGGACGAGCTTCCCCTGCAGCAGCTTACGGAG
>CAYPKE010000100.1:0-9266 GCA_964411235.1 uncultured Syntrophales bacterium | reverse complement strand
GAGCCCTATCGCATGTTCACCTCGCGAGCCGAGTACCGGCTGATTCTGCGGGAGGACAACGCCGCCATCCGCCTCATGGGGCGGGGTTTCGAGTTGGGCTTGATCGACCGCGGGGCCTACGAACAACTGCAGGGCCGGGTGGCGGAAATCCGGGCAAGAATCGGCAGGCTTGCGGAGACGAGAATCCACCCGACGGCAGAAAATGTCGCCCTGCTCGCCTCCATCGGCACCGCCCCGATCAAGAACGCCCTCAGTTTGTTCCATCTTCTCAGAAGGGAGGGGCTGGGTTACGACGATTTGAGGGTTTTCCCGGAGTGGGAGGAAATCGGCGATCCCGTGGTGAAACGCCAGATCGAAATAGAAGCCAAGTACGAAGGATATATCAAACGGCAAAATGAGACCGTGCAAAGGATGAAGGAACTGGAGGCGGTCAGGATCCCGCCGGGGATCGATTACGGGTCCGTGCCGGGACTGTCGAATGAACTGAAAGGCAAACTGGCCGGAATCGAACCGGCGACCATCGGCCAGGCGGAGAGGATTCCCGGCATGACCCAGGCGGCGATCACGGCGCTTCTGGTGACCATGAGGAAGATGGAAGCGCAAGGAAACGGAAAGAAAGAAGACGGGGGACGGAAGGCCCGATAATATAAACGGAAGAATGCAAGATAACCGAGCTATCGAAAAAAGCCCCCCGAGGAGGCGAAACGGGGGGCTTTTAAAAAATTGCGACTTCGTTAAATCACACCCTGATCGATCATGGCGTCGGCAACCTTGGTGAAGCCGGCGATATTGGCGCCCATGACGTAATTACCCGGGAAACCGTACTTATCCGCGGCCGTGACACACTGGTTATGGATGGCCACCATGATGCCCTTGAGTTTCTGGTCGACTTCCTCACGGCTCCAGGACATCCGCATGGCGTTCTGGCTCATTTCGAGGCCCGAGGTGGCCACGCCGCCGGCGTTGGCTGCCTTGCCGGGGCCGTAGAGGATCTTCTTCGCCAGGTACTGGTCCACCGCATCCGGTGTTGAGGGCATGTTAGCCCCTTCGCTGATCACGAAGCAGCCGTTGGCGAGAAGCACTTTGGCGTCATCGCCGTTGATCTCATTCTGGGTGGCGCTCGGGAAGGCGCAATCACATTTGATGCTCCAGGGTTTCTCCCCCGCCTTGTACTGGCAGCCGAATTTCTCCGCATACTCCTTGATGCGGCCCCGTTTGATGTTCTTCAGTTCCATGACAAAGGCCAGCTTCTTTTCGTCGATGCCTTTCGGATCGTAGATCGTGCCGTCCGAATCCGACAGGGAGACCACCTTGCCGCCCAGTTCATTGACCTTCTGTACCGTAAATTGGGCAACGTTTCCCGACCCGGATACCACGACGATTTTCCCCGTCAGGCTGTCACCGCGGGTTTTCAGCATTTCTTCGGCGAAATAGGTGGCGCCGTAGCCGGTTGCCTCGGGCCGAATCAGGGACCCGCCCCAGTTGAGGCCCTTGCCGGTCAGCACGCCCGTGAATTCGTTGCGCAGGCGCCGGTACTGGCCGAACATGTAGCCGACCTCACGCGCCCCCACTCCGATATCGCCGGCCGGAACGTCCGTGTCGGGCCCGATGTGCCGCTGAAGTTCCGTCATGAAGGACTGGCAGAACCGCATCACTTCATTGTCGGATTTGCCCTTGGGGTCGAAGTCGGAACCGCCCTTGCCTCCTCCCATGGGGAGTGTCGTCAGGGAGTTCTTGAATATCTGCTCGAAGCCGAGGAATTTCAGAATGCTGATGTTCACGGACGGGTGAAAGCGGATGCCGCCCTTGTAGGGGCCGATGGCGCTGTTGTATTCGATGCGGATTCCTCGGTTCACCTGCACGATGCCCTTGTCGTCCTGCCAGGGAACGCGAAAAATGATCTGCCGTTCCGGTTCCACAATGCGCTCGAGAATGCGATGCTGCTCGTATTTCTTGTTCGCGGCCACAACCGGGGTCAGGGACTCCAGCACCTCGGTTACGGCCTGGAGGAATTCCGGTTCGCCGGCGTTGCGTTTTTTGACGGTTTCCAGGACACTTGCCACATATGCGTTTTGTTTGGACATAGAAAAAACCTCCCCTGTTTATTGATATTTACTGTTTGGTTGATTTGTGAGCGATGGTTGGGAAAGGATGCAAATCCCTGTAATTCATGACCGTCGACATGGCGCGGTTATCGACGTCGATGCCGGCTTCGTGGGCGCAGGCCACGGGATTGAGTCCTCCCAGTAAAATGACGCCGACGCGGTTCATATCGACAGGAATCTGGCATACCGGTTCGCTGACCTCGCCGATTGTAAAGATGCCATCGATGCCCGCCTCCCGCAGGCGCAAGCGGATCTTCTCGACCAGAGCGCGGCTTGCCGCCGGGATTTCGCGAAAGTTGGCCAGAATGTTTCCCTCCCCCTGGGAAGCGGCGCGGTCCACGGACGTCATCTTCCCGAGGATGAAGATTTCCGACGGATCGATGGAGGTGCCGGAGTAATGGATCAACTCGATGAAGCGTATCGGCTTCCCCTCCCTCACCTGAAGAATGCCACCGAACTTCGAATCCATGGGAATGCCGTTTTTCAGAAGAACACCGTTGACGATGATGCTGCAGATGGTTGCGAAACCGACTTTTCCCGGCGGGACGAAAATGCCCCCCAGCTTGTCTCCGGCATGGGCAACGGCAACGCGGTCGCTGACGAAAAGCCGGGAGTGAAAAGACGGCGACATAGCCTCCAAAGCATCCGGAAACGTTTCCTCGCCGAAAAAAGATACATTGACCGGCACCATGCCCTCGCGCGTGTCAAGATTGAGGCTGGTCCGGAAGGCCAGGTTCTCGATGCGGGAGATGGCAAACCCCACCTTGTCCCGGACCCGGGCATGGGCGATTTCATCAATGCCCCGGTCGGTGATGACCCGCCCGTCATGGCGACCCGCCAGCTTCGTCAGGCCCCGTTCGTCCATCAGCTTCAGGTGGTATCTCACGGTTCTTTCACTGAGAAAGACACCGTATTCCTCCATGGAGCGGGCGATCAGGCGGGCTCCCAAGGCTGCTTCGCTGTTGTGGAGAATCCTCAGGATGAGGAGGACTTTTCTTTCGACTTCTTCGTTGTTCATGATGACCATCGGCAAACGGCTATTGATTGCCGATGGTCTCTAGCATGGGTCAAAACCTTTGTCAATCAGAAAGATGCGGGTCGCTGAACCGATGGGCATGGACAGAATGTTGCCGGCTTTCTCCTTTCTTGACGCAGGAAATCGATTGCAAATTTATCCGTTTTCATCCATACAGTTGACCTCTGAGTTTCCATCCGCCGGAAAAGGGACAAGATGCCTCCGCAAGCTTTCTATGAAATCGTATCGATTCTGGCCATGGCCGCCCTGCTGGGAGCGATCGGCACGTTTCTGCGCCAGCCCCTGATTGTCGCTTTTCTGATTACGGGAATTCTCGTCGGTCCCTTCGGCTTGTCCCTTATTCAAGGTTACGAACAGATCGAGCTGCTGGCCAAGATCGGGATTTCCATCCTTCTTTTCGTGGTCGGCCTCCGGCTTGATTTGCGGCTCATCCGCACCACGGGACCGGTTGCCCTGGCGACCGGGCTCGGCCAGGTCCTGTTTACAAGTCTGTTCGGGTTTCTGATCGCTCTCTGGATGGGGTTCAGCACTGTCGCCTCCCTCTACATTGCCGTCGCGCTGACCTTTTCCAGCACGATCATCATCGTCAAGCTGCTTTCCGATAAAAAGGAGCTTGACAGTTTGCACGGCAAAATTGCCATCGGCTTTCTGATTGTTCAGGACATCGTGGCGATTCTGGCCATGATCATGCTGACGGCACTGGGAGCGGGGGCGGGTGTTGAGGAATCGGCTCTGGGAAAAATTATCCTGATCATCGTCAAGGGAATCGGGATGCTGGCAATCCTGGCCCTGCTCATGCGCTATGTGCTTCCCTGGCTGATGAAGCGGCTGGCCGGGAATCACGAGCTGTTGGTTCTTTTTGCCGTGGCCTGGGCGGTTCTCCTGGCCGCACTGGGCGAATACCTCGGTTTCAGCAAGGAAGTGGGCGCTTTCCTGGCGGGCGTGTCCCTTGCGTCGACGGCGTACCGCGAAGCGATTGCGGCGCGCCTGGTCAGTCTGCGGGATTTTTTGTTGCTGTTTTTTTTCATCGATCTGGGGGCCCGGCTGGAGTTGAACCTGGTGGGACCGCAATTGCTCAACGCCGTCTATTTTTCCCTATTTGTCCTGATCGGCAATCCCCTCATCGTCATGGCGATCATGGGCATCATGGGGTATCGCCGTCGCACGGGATTCATGGCCGGCTTGACGGTGGCCCAGATCAGCGAGTTTTCCCTGATCCTGGGTGCCCTCGGGGTCAGTCTCGGCCACATGGGCATGGAAGCGATGAGCCTGATCACGCTGGTCGGCGTCATCACGATCTGCATGTCGACCTACATGATCATCTATTCGGGAACGCTGTACCGCTGGCTGGCCACGCCCCTGAAGCTTTTCGAACGCAGGCACCCTTACCGCGAGCAGGTGATGCCGGAGAAAGGTACGCCCAATGAGCTTGACGTTCTGCTCATCGGTCTGGGCAACTACGGCGGTGGGATTGCACAGCACCTTCTGGAGCGCCGCAAACGGCTCATCGGAGTGGACTTTGATCCCCAGGCCCTGGAAATCTGGCAGTCACGCGGCCTGCCGGTCGTATTCGGCGATGTCGGCGATCCGGAATTTCTGGAAAACCTTCCCCTGCACAAGTCTTCCTGGGTGGTCAGCACCGTTCGGGATTTGCAGATGAATCTGAGCCTGATTCATCTCCTCCGTCAGAAAAGGTATGAAGGGAATATCGCCGTTACCGCCCAGGACGAGGAAGAAGCGCGCCGCTATGCCCTGATGGGGGTACAGGTGGTGCTCAAGCCATTCAGCGATGCTTCGGAGGAGGCGGCCGATTCCCTGACGGAAGCGATGCACCTGTTTCCGGTGGAGCTGGACTGGCCCCTCGCCCTGGTGGAAATTAAATTGCGGAAGGGATCGGTCTTCGCGGGGCAGATGATCCGTAATCTGGACCTGCGCGCCCTCGGCGGCATTTCGATTCTGGCGATCAGCCGGGCGGGTCGGGTATATCTGGATCCGAATCCGGATTTTCAGCTCTTTCCTGCCGACCGCCTTGTGCTCATGGGCGAGCCGGACAGGATCAGACATGCGGAAATTTTACTGCAGCAGATAGAGGAGGACGAGGACGGCGCGGAACCGCGGCGCTTTGCCTTCACGGAAGTGGAGGTTGGTATGCATTCAGACCACCATGGAAAATCTCTTGCCGACCTGCGTTTCCGTGAAAGATACGGAACCACGGTGATCGGGATCATCCGCGGCGAGGATCGCATTCCCATGCCGAATCCGGGAGAACGCCTGGCCCAGGGAGACAAACTGATCGTCATCGGCACGACGGAGTCCGTGGAAAAGATGAAAACGGCACACACGCTCTGATGGGCGTCTTGCCGTTCAATGCACTGTCCGCCGGCACCGGGAAAAGACGCAAGCCAGGTTTTTACGAAGTCCTGTATGACGCCGGGAAGGGTAACCGGACAGGGCCGAGGCGTGCAGGCCGCAGGGGAGTTGCCTAACTCCGGATGAAGCAGACCAGCCGCTGCGATACCACATCCGACATCAGGTGCAGATCGCCTTTGGCCAGATCAAAGACCCGGACCACGTCGCCGTATTCGCCATCGGCCGGAGAAAATTCGGACAGCTGGTTGGGACGGGAAGCCAGCCAGTCCGTGTTGAAAAACACCTTCTCCCGTTCCGGGTAGATCGCCATATAGAAGATATCCATTTCCACGAGATCCTGGAAAAAGTGGGTGCCGAAGGAAAGATCGGGAATCAGGCTGCCGTACTGGTAGGCGATCTCGGCAATAGCCGTGATGTTGTTGATTTCCGAGAACGTCACCGGGACACCCATTGCGGGAGTCGTTGTACCCCATCTGCCCGGTCCCAGCAGCAGGGTCGGTGTGGCTTTGCGGTTTTCGATCAATCTGTTCAGGTGCCCCACCAAGCGTGCGACATCGTATTTCCCGGAGAGGGAAAGTCCGGCGTAACCTTGGGGATCGATATAGATCAGGCGGGCCAGGGCCAGGGAGACGCTCCCACCCATAAAATTCCCTTCTTGCCGTAGCAGCACATGCTGGGTATCGATTGCCTCCGGCAGGTCCATGCGGTTCTGCTGGCCCTTTGTCTGGAAAGGCCGGCACTGAAGCAGGTTTATCTGCATTTTGCCGTCCAGATTGAAATTTGCGGTGAATTCGATGTCGACCGGGTACTGATAGACCGTTTCGAGCATTTTCATCATGCGGGCCATGATGTCAGGAAATTCCGTGGCGGACAGCAGCTCGTCGAAAGTCAGAATCCAGAAATCCCTTCCTGCCTGCCCCATGGAGGCCATCATGTCCGATGCATCGGTATCGCGCATACCCAATAACCCCATCTGTGTGGTCAGGCCCGCATCCAGGACTTCGGAAAGCGGCAGGGATTGAAAACGGTTTTCCTGAAGGTTCAGCATATCCACGTCGTGCTGGGAGAAGCGGCGGGCGTCGTTCAGGTCATGATGCGCCTTGATCAGGGGGGCGTCCAGGGCCACGATGCGC
Source organism: uncultured Syntrophales bacterium (assembly GCA_964411235.1). Lineage (GTDB taxonomy): Bacteria > Desulfobacterota > Syntrophia > Syntrophales > JAAYKM01 > JAAYKM01. The sequence goes on along the minus strand of CAYPKE010000100.1, from coordinate 2,622 downwards.
GGGTAATCGTTTTCGACACGGTTGACCGCACGGGTGCCCAGGCCGAAGACGAGGCGCAGCATGCCCGCCCGGGGGTCCATGCCTTGCTTCCAGACGAAGGTGTTGTAAGAAAGGCCGACTCCCGCAATTTCCGGAAAGAAATAGTGCTTGCGGTGCGAGCCGGAAACCCGCTGTACCAGAAGGGCCATCTGTTCATCCGCCCGATCCAGCCCGCGCTGCTGCCGGTAAATGAGGGCATTTTCATCCATGGTGCTGGCATAGATCTTCCGCACGGCTTCTTCGAATCGCTCATAGCGCTCCTCGGGCGTCCCCTGGTTGGCGCAGAAGTAACTCTCGTACTTTCCGGCGAAAGCGTTGCCGAAAGCGTCCTCCAGGAGACTGCTCGAACGGACGATGATCGGCGACTGGCCGTAGTACTCCAGCATCCGCTGAAACTGCGCCTTGATTTCCGGGGGGAAGGCGCCTCCCAGCATGACGGATTTGAGTTCCCTTGCCGCATCGAAGTAGCCGTCCTTTGTTTTCTGTGCCATCAGGCGCTTCCACCAGCCGTTTTGAACCATGTAAGTGTAGAAGACATCGGAGCCGATGTAGTGCGAGTCATGGATTTCCAGGTGCCGCTTCCAGTCGAATGACGGATCCTGGCGCAGAATGTTTCTGGCCAGAAGCATTCCCAGGGATTTCCCGCCGATGAACCCCGTTCCGATAAGCCGCTCCTTGATTTCCAGGATATCCCTGAGGTTAAAGTATTTCCGGACCAGAGAGAGCATTCGCTTTTCCCGGGCCAGGAGTACCCGCGACAGCTGTTCGACCATCTTCTGTCGTTCCTGATTCGCTTCACGGCCCCGGTCATTCAGGAGTTCCTGGGCACGTAGGAACAGGCGGTCCCAGTAATCGAGCTGCCGTTCCGCGCTGATGGCGTTTTTCTGTGAAAGGAACGCGAAGAGGTTGCTGGCGTCGACACTGCTCGTCAGCGGGACGAACTGCTCCCCTTCCCGGATGTGGGGAAGAAACATCGTGGGAGAATAGCGATTCCACACCTTCAGGGGATGGATACAAATCTTGCCCTTGTAGTTGTAGACATCCAGGAGCACCTGGGTGGTTTCCCGGATCCGTGCTACGGTCTTGAAGGAATGGTTTCCCCGGAGAATGGCAAAATAAGCCACCGTATTCAGTTCGAAAAGGTAGGGGCAGGTGATGACGAAGAAGTTCCCCACCATCAGGTCCGTCGCCCAGGCCAGAAGCAGATCCGACAAACAATCAAAGACATAGAAGACATCCCGTCCCTCCTGGCGGATAATGTTGTGGACCTGGGTAGAGAATGATTCGAATCCGGCGTTGGCATTGAGCTTGTAGACGGTAATCTTTTCCGCCGTGTCCAGCAGGGGAACATGATGGGAAAAACGCATGTAGACAACCCGCCGGCCGGCTTCCAGGGCGGTCCTCACATAGGGCGTGACAAAGGCTTTGTAATCTTCGATGTCGTCCACCTGCATGACCACGTTGTCGCCTGTCTGCAGATAATTGAGGATCTCGTCGAGACCCGCGACACCGGTACTCACCCGGGAGAAAGTCGGCATACTGTACCTCGCCTGTCAGGAATTTATTTTTTCGATACAAGTTTCATACCAGCACAGAAGCGTGGGCGCTGCGCCGAAAACGGCGGTTTCGCCATGGGTATTTGCAGGTGTATCGAACATTCCTGTGCCTGTCGGAACATTTTTGTGATATGACTCGTACACCAAATAATACAATCGAACCGGCCGGAGGATGAGCGTGAGCACGCACAACTACGCAGAACTCGCCGCCCTGCATGCCATTGCCAGGGCCCTTGCCCAGCCCTGGGATCTGAGGGATCAGCTGGAGCAGGTCTTGCAGGAAATGAATGTGGGGCTGGGAATGCAGCGGGGAATGATTTCGCTGCTGGACCGTGATACAGGCGACGCCTGGCTGGAAGTGGCCCATGGCATCAATCTTGACGGAAAGGAAATTACCTACCGGATGGGGGAGGGCATCACCGGGAAGGTGGCCGAAACGGGACGCCCCATGGTCGTGCCCAACCTGGGGCAGGAGGCCCTTTTCCTGGACCGGACCGGGGCCCGGCGCTCCCTGAACCGGAACGAGCTGTCCTTTCTCTGTGTTCCCATCGTATACGATGCAAGGGTTGTGGGTATCCTGTCCGCCGACAAGGCGGCCGGAAAGGTTTCCGATCTGGACCGCGAACTGGCGGTCCTGACCTCCGTGGCCGAACTGATCGCCAAGGCGGTTCACATCCTGGGGCTTGAGGAGGAGAACCGGCGGCTGCGCCGGATCGTCAGCCAGGGCAAGGCGCCGTCCATGGACATCATCGGCCATTCCAAGGTGATGCAGGAAGTTTTCGGCCTGATCCGTCACGTGGCCGATTCCACGACGACGGTGCTGATCCTGGGGGAGACCGGCACCGGCAAGGGGCTGATGGCGCGCACCCTGCACCAGCTCAGTCCCCGGCGCGACAAGCCCTTTCTGCACCTCAACTGCGGCTCGCTGCCCGAAGGGCTGATCGCCGGCGAGCTGTTCGGCCACGAGCGGGGCGCCTTCACCGGGGCGGCCAGCCGCCAGTTGGGCCGCTTCGAGCTGGCCGAGGGC
>CAYPKE010000099.1:0-9382 GCA_964411235.1 uncultured Syntrophales bacterium | reverse complement strand
TTTCCCTGTATAGGAAATCCCGAATATGTAAACAACGCTAAGTTAACTTACAATTTTAAGATATCAGATTGGTTAGTCACGTATCGCTTCGCTGAACCTTATTTATTTTCAAATATTCTTGCTTTTTCACCTTTTATGGACTAGATAGCCCAGAACATTCAGCGTTTTTTATTGTTGAGATATGATTAATAATATCTCGTTTCCATGTACTGTAACGTAAGAGAGGACACAGTGGACGACAAAGACGCCGGCGGAAGTTGTGATCCGCAACCGCCCAGTCGCAAGCACAGTTTATGTTTTCCCGCCATACGGCTCCCCTTTAGGAAAGTCTCAGTTATTCGCGCGTTCCTGCGCAAATTCTAAGTTGCCTTCCTGAACGTCTTTCTGCCGTGTGCGGCAGGGAAGACATAAGGAGGCGCAAAATGACCCAATATTATGATATCGAAAGGTTTTTGCTGGCCAGAAACAACCAAGAGCGTCAGACAGAGATTGCAGCGCTCCGCAAATGCCATCCGTCCGACATTGCTGAAGCATTAGAAAAAGGTAAAGTATCTCCCGAGCAAGTGGTTGAGATTCTCTCGCAGGTCGGAAACCATAAAGCCGCGGAAGCTTTTGCACAGCTTTCCATAGAATTGCAACAGGCATGCCTGGAAGCAGGAAATCTGCAAATCATGCTTCATTTCGTTGAGAACATGGAGCCGGACGATCGGGCTCATTTGCTCAAAGTTGTGGATGACGACCTGCGCGAGTCCATTATGCCCCTGATTGCACAGGCTGAGCGGAACGATATACGCAAATTGCTGGGATACATGGAAGGAACTGCAGGGGCAATGATGACGACTGATTACGCTATGCTTCCCAAGGATCTTTCGGTCAGCGCTGCCATGGCCCATTTACGCCTGCACGCTTATAATAAGGAAACGCTCTACAATATTCAGATTACCGACAGGGGAAGGAATCTGATTGGAACAATTTCCTTGAGGGATCTGATCATGGCAAGACCTGAAACTATTCTCGAAAGCATCGTGGATCCCAATATTATCAGTGTACCTCACAATATGGATATTGAAGAGGTCGCGGCCGTTTTTTCAAAGTACGACCTGGTTTCGGTACCGGTTGTGGATGAAGGGAACAGGCTGGTAGGTATGATTACGGTGGATGATGTTCTGGATATAATGGAAGCGGAGAGTACGGAAGATTTTCAACGCATTTCTGCCGTGATGCCATTCGATGAGAAGTATTTTAAGAGGCCACTTCCCCGCCTGTTTTGGAGTCGGTTTATATGGCTGGCCGTTTTGCTCTTCACATCCCTGGTTTCAACCACTATAATGGAGGCCAATGAGGCAGCACTTCACGAAATGTTGGCGCTTGCTTTCTTTATTCCCATGATCATCGGGACGTGTGGCAATGCCGGAACGCAATCCGCGACAATGATCGTTCGCGCCATGGCCGTCGGTGAGGTTGAGTTGCGGGACATCGGGCGTGTATTTCACCGGGAACTTCTTATGGGATTGGCCTTGGGGATATCCTTGGGTGCGATTGCCTATTTCCGGGTTTTTCTGCAGGATCATCACCTGTTGATCGGTATTATTGTAGCAAGTGCCCTTGTCGTGACCCTGTTGACGGCGAATCTTGTCGGAGCTTTGCTGCCGCTCTTTCTCAGAAGGATTGGCCTAGATCCGGCGCTGACGGCCGGACCTTTTATTGCGACGATTATCGATGCAATAGGGATTGCAATTTATTTTCAGATTGCCTTCTTGCTCATGCGTCAATTCGCATAAATGGTGACCGATTTACGTTTTTTTTCGTGATTCGGGTAAAAAGAACACAAGTCCCATGAGCAGGCATCTGGAATATGTCTTTGAATACCTGTTGGGGAAACAGAAAAATATGCTTGACAAAAAAAATGCACTTTGATATTTGGCGATCACCGCTTGGATCCAGTTGCGGACTGAGACGGAAAGGTATGAAGTGTTGTGTGTATTGTATTTTACCTCCCGTCTTGAGACGAGGAGGTTTTTTTTGCCCGAAGGAGTGAAGAATTGGAAATAGTCAATACGGTAAAAGATATGCAAAATAAGGCGAACACTCTGCGGGGGCAGGGAAAGCGTGTCGCCTTTGTGCCGACAATGGGGTATTTCCATGAGGGCCATTTAAACCTGATGCGTGAAGCGCGCCGGAGGGGGGATTATCTGGTGGTCAGCATTTACGTGAACCCGACGCAGTTTGCTCCGACGGAGGATCTGGATAAATATCCCCGGGACTTTGAGCGTGACCGGAACATGGCAGAACAGGCAGGTGTTGATGCGATTTTCTTTCCGGACAATGCCGGCATGTATCCCCCCGGCTATCAGACTTATATCGATCTGGAGAAGGTCACCCGTTTTTTATGTGGTGCTTCACGCCCGGGGCATTTCAGAGGTGTTGCCACGATCTGCTTGAAACTATTCAACATTGTGAAGCCCCATGTGGCCCTTTTCGGACAAAAGGATTTTCAGCAACTGGTAACGATCAAGACCATGGTAAGGGACCTCAATCTCGATGTCGATGTGGTCGGAATGCCGACGACGCGTGAGCCGGATGGCCTGGCCATGAGTTCCCGAAACGTCTATCTGAGCGAGGGAGAGCGGGAATCGGCACTTTGTCTCAGCCGCTCTTTGGCATTGGCGAAACGATTGTTCGAGGGGGGAGAAACCAATGCCGGCAGAATCTTGGGCCGTGTGACTCAATACATCATCTCTCATCCCCATACGGAAATCGATTACGCCAAGATCAGTCATGTCGATACCATTGAAGAAGCACAAGAAGTTGCTGCGGACACCTTCGTCGCCCTCGCCGTGAAGGTGGGAAAAACAAGGTTGATCGATAACCATGTATTTGGAGAGGGTCTGGATGTTCCCTGTCCGCAAGGTGTTTAATAATAAAGAGATGTATGAGGAGCGTGTCAATGCAGCGGTTTATGATGAAATCAAAGCTTCACAGGGCGACGGTAACGGATGCGGATTTGCATTACGAGGGAAGCATTTCCATCGACGAAGAGCTCCTAGAGGCTTCAAACATTCTTCCGTACGAAAAAGTGGCGATTTACAATGTGACCAACGGGGAGCGCTTTACGACCTATGCCATCACGGGCAAGGCGGGTTCCGGAGTTATCTGCCTTAATGGCGCAGCGGCAAGAAAGGTCTCGAAAGGCGACATTATCATCATAGCAACCTACGTGATGGTGGACGAGTCCGAGGTCAAGGGTTGGAAACCAACCTGCGTGCTCCTTGGCGAAGGCAACAAGATTAAGAAAATCTCCAATTAAAAGGAGATGGCATAGTTAATTGCATAAAAGGGCATCCTATTAGGCCTTAGGGGTGCCCTTTTTTAATAGGCCTTGAAATCATGAGGCCGATTTGCTAGAGAATGGAGCGCATAATGACGGAAAGCTGCTGTTTGAGCGTAGAAAGAATGTTTTAAGGACTAATTGACAGGAACCCCATCAAATCAGGAAGGAATTAGACTGTATGAACATCACATCGGAAAGCGTTAAGATAGGACATCCGGATATCGTATGCGATATGATTGCCGCCAATATCATTGCCGAGATCCTTGATGAGGAGAATAGGGTGGGTGTGACGATCGACAACATGCCCCATTGCGGCATTGAAGTATTTCTGGGCAAGGGCCTCTGCATCGTTGGTGGAGAAGTTGCGACGCGAATCTATATCGATATTGAAAAAATAATCCGCAATACTGTTTTATCCATTGGTTACAACGACTATCATTTGGGACTGAATGGAAATTCCATGGGTATTCTGAACACGATTATTCCACAGTCTCCCGACATCAATATGGGCACCAGGGCGGATATGGGTAAATACAAAGAGATCGGGGCCGGCGATCAGGGCATTATTTACGGTTTTGCCTGCAACGAAACACCGGAACTGTTGCCCCTGTCCTATGTGCTGGTGAATAAGATGATGCGGTGCTTCGAAACATGCGGCAATCCGATCTTTGCCCCGGACGGTAAGGGGCAGATCACCGTCCAGTATAATGAAAGGGGGATGCCCGTGCGCGTGGCGACGGTTCTCATGTCCAACGCAATTGATTACCGGTGCGTCCGCGAAAGCGATAAACCTGGTATAGAACCGACGGCCAAACAAATTGCCATGAGTTGTGTCGGTGATTGGATGGACGACGGAACGGAATTTCTGTTCAATCCTACGGGAGAGTGGCAGGCAGTGAATTCATGCAGCTCCGCTGATTCGGGTGTAACGGGGCGTAAACTTGTGGTTCAGCTTTATGGGGGCTATCCCGGCGCTCAGTTAGGGGGAGGCGCCATCGTAAACAAGTCACCGGAGAAGGTCGACTGCTCAGCTACCTTTGGTGCGCGTTACGTGGCCAAAAATATTGTGGCGGCCGGTTTAGCGGAAAAATGTTCCATCCAGTTGGCCTACGCCATCGGCATTGCACGTCCGATCGCTATTTATGTCAATACATTCGGAACAGGACACCTTTCGGATAATAACATGGTTCTGCTGATTAAGGAATACTTTGATCTTTCCCCCCGCGGAATGATCGAGAAGTTTAATCTGTTGAATGGGGACATTTATCGACAGATCCCCAAAAGCTTGTTTCTCGGTGACTATCCGTGGGAGCAAGCCGATATGACCGAGGAGTTGAAGCGGGCCGCGGAGATATAGAACAACCACACATCTGACAAGTATTCCATCCCTGCCGTAATCGGGGATACACGAAGATTCGGGAGAAGAAAATGAGTTTTCTTGAAATAGATACGACACAGCCATACAAGGTGGCCGACGCCAATCTGGCCGAATGGGGAAGGAAGGAAATCGCCCTGGCAGAAAATGAAATGCCGGGTTTGATGGCCATCCGCCGTAAATATGGTCCGGTGAGTCCTCTCAAGGGACTGAGGATTATGGGCAGTCTTCACATGACGATCCAGACGGCCGTTTTGATCGAAACGTTAAAGAGGCTGGGGGCAGACCTGCGGTGGGCTTCGTGTAATATCTTTTCCACGCAGGACCATGCCGCGGCTGCGATCGCCGCGTCAGGGTCCGCGGCCGTCTTTGCCTGGAAAGGGGAGACGCTCGAGGAATACTGGTGGTGTACGGAACAGGCACTGACCTGGCCCGACGGGTTCGGCCCGGACCTTATTGTCGACGACGGGGGAGATGCCACCTTGATGATCCACCAGGGTGTGAAGGTGGAAAGAAACCCGGTACTGGTGAATGAAGAACCGGAACACCGGGAAGCGGCGATCATCATGGAACGCATCGCCCGTTCCCTTCAAGGTAATCCGGGGAAATGGCAGAGGATGGCTTCCCGCATCAAGGGCGTTTCCGAGGAAACAACAACGGGAGTGCATCGTCTCTACCAGATGGCATCAGCCGGTGAGCTGCTTTTCCCCGCGATAAACGTCAATGATTCGGTTACGAAATCAAAGTTTGATAATCTTTACGGTTGCCGCGAATCTCTGGCTGACGGAATAAAACGAGCGACGGATATCATGATTGCCGGTAAAATGATTGTGATCTGCGGTTACGGGGATGTCGGAAAGGGATGTGCCCAATCGATGAAGAGTTTGGGGGCCCGGGTCGTCATAACGGAAATTGATCCAATCTGTGCGCTTCAAGCCGCCATGGAAGGTTATCCTGTGAAAACCTTGGAAGATGTGGTGACGGAAGGGGATATTTTTATTACGGCAACAGGATGCTGTGACGTGATTCGCGGCGAACACATGGAAAGAATGAAGAACGAAGCCATTGTCTGCAATATCGGTCACTTCGATAGTGAGATTGCCATGCATTATCTTGAGGAAAACCCAAAATGCCGCCGGGTAAATATCAAGCCTCAGGTTGACCGCTGGTTTCTGGAATCGGGGAGGTCCATCCTGATTCTCGCCCAAGGCAGACTGGTGAATCTCGGCTGCGCGACGGGACATCCAAGTTTTGTCATGAGCAACAGCTTTACCAACCAATGTCTGGCACAGATCGACCTTGCGGAAAATCTTTATGAGCCCGGGGTTTATAGGCTGAGTAAGCTTCTGGACGAGGAGGTGGCGAGGCTTCACCTGGAAAGAGTCGGGGCAACATTGACCAAGCTTACGGGAAAGCAGGCAGAGTATCTGGGTGTTTCCGTCGAAGGACCGTACAAGCCCGAGTATTATCGATATTGATCGAAAGATTGTCTGTCAATCCTGTCCTACCTAAGTCCGGATTCGCTGAGCGAAGAAAAGGCCCGCCGCAAGAAAGAGAGCGTTGGCGATCCAGGCTGCCGCAAGGGGGGGAATCGTTCCGGATCTCCCGAAAGAGACGGAGAAGGCATGGATAATCCAGTAAGAAAAACCTATGGCGATGCCGATGCCGATGTTTCTTGCCACACCTCCGCTTCGTTCCGTATGGACGGAAAAAATGAATCCGATCATGGTCAGAATCAAAGTCACGAAAGAAAAAGCTATTTTGGCATGAAGGTCGACAAGATATGCCGTGATATCCGCCCCCTCAAGGGAAATTTTCCGAATGTAGTTCTGCAGTTCAAAAAAACCCATCCTGTCCGGTGAGAGCTGAACCGCTTCAAAGTCGGCCGGCGATTCGACGATGGGTATAACCAAGCGATCGTGTTTTTCGATGGAAGGCAGGCCTTCGTCTGACAATGTCACGACCTGGACATTATGAGCCATCCATCTTTTATCATCCCAGAAAGCTTTCTCGGCGAGAATCTGCGTTTTCGGTCGGAAATCCGGTGTCAGGTAATAAATGGAAATGCCCTGCAGCATTTCTTTTCGCGGGTCATACAGGTTGAAATTGTAAATGCTGTTCTTGCCCCGATACCAGATTTGTTCCCGTTTGAAACTGCCCTTGAATTCCTTCTTTTTGATTTCAACATGCCTGATATGATCCGCTTTTTGGTTGGCTTTCGGTGTCACCCATTCACTGAAAAAAAACAGACCGGCGCTTATCAGGGCCGATGTAATGAACAACGGCAAGGCAATACGGTAGAGGCTGATCCCGTTTGCTTTCATGGCGGTGATTTCACTTTTTGCCGATAAGGAACTGAGGGTGATCAGGGTGGAAACAAGGACCCCCACTGGCAGCGTCAGTGAAATGATCATAGGGATTTGATAAAGGATGAAGGAAATGATCTGTTTTGCCGATGCCTGATTGCTGAGGAAGAGTTTCAGCCTCTCAAAAAAATCGATGATGATAAACAGGGCGATAAATAGTGCCACGATCATTATCAGATAAAGAAAGAATTCTTTGAGTATATATCGATCAAGTATTGTCATCTCTCAAAAGAAGGGTCACCTTCGGACCGATTTCATCATTTTTAAAGGATACGGGCTTAACGATTTAAAAAACAAGTTATCATTTCTGCACATTCATAATTATCGGGAGAAATTCTTTTTCCCGGGCGGACAGGGTAAAAATCCATACAGCAGCAATCAGGAAAACGGCACTTGTTCCTGTGGCTCCGAGCAGCGGGGAGAGTTTGCCCATTTCGACCAGGGCATCGCTGCCCAACTGCAGGAGGTAGTAGGCGAGAATGATGCACAGGCCGACAAAGAATCCATGTCCTTTCGATGACCGCTGCGGGCGGATGGACAAAGGCAAAGCAATGATGGCAAAAAGGAGACAGGAGAAGGGAATGGTTATCTTCTTGTACAATTCAGTCATCAGTTCGCCCGCATATTTCTGGGGCAGGCCGCTTTGCTTGAGTTCCTGCCTCAATTCCCCGAAGGTCATTTCCTTGGTGTCTTTTTTTAATGTATGGGCAATGGCCGCACCGATATCCAGATTGATATCGTAGCGATCGAACATCATATGCCGGTAGCTTGCACGCTGCAAATCAGCAGTCACGGAGATACCCGATTCGAGTCTTAGACTCAGAACCAAGTTTCGGGAATCCGATATCAGGGAGGCTCTCCTGGCAAAGATAGTGGCCGGCTCATGTCCGGCCCGGCGATCCGAGATAAGCACACCTTCCAGATACTCACCGGTCTGAGGGATGCGGTCGGCGTAGATCAGAAGATCCCGGAAGTCATCGTTGAAGACCTTTTCCTGGATGCCGATGCTGGCCTTCTGTTGCGTAATCGTAAAGAGAAGATTTCGGGTAGCAATATTTCCGTTGGGAACAAGGAAAAAAGCCATCACGGCCGTGACAAGGCCTGCAGTCAGGGCAATCACCAGGACCGGGAGAAAAAGCTGGTAAAGGCTGATGCCCGATGATCTCATAACCGTGATTTCATTGTCGTTCGAGAGGCGTCCGACGCCGATCAGTATCGAAATAAGGAGGGAGATTGGTATGGTATAGACAAGCAGGGAAGGCATGAGAAAGGCGATCAACATTGCCACATCGATGACACTTACCCCTTTGTTGACCATCAGATCCATAAGGCGCAGCGTTTTCCCCATAAGAAGAACGAAAGTCAGAATCAGCAGAATCAGGATCAAGGGAAGGCTGATTTCTTTGAGGATATATCGATTAAGAATGAATTTCATTGTGATCATGCCTGCCGGTTGCATGGACTATACGCAACTAAGCTGTCACCGGCAAGGAAAATAACCCTTTCTGAGCAGATAGGAATGGATTGCAAAAAGCGTAAAAATGTGCAAGAAAAAATTCACGTCCATGAACCACGATGACCGGCGCATAAACGAGATGATATGTGAACATGATCGATCTGCACACCCATACGATATTCAGTGACGGAGAGCTGATTCCATCGGAGTTGGTTCGCAGGGCAATTGATAAAGGCTATCGTGCGATTGCCATGACCGATCATGCCGACCTGTCGAACATCGATTTTATTGTTCCCCGCATATTGAAAGTATGCAAGCAGCTGCGGCGAGCGTGTCCCATACAGGTCATTCCGGGGATTGAAATCACTCACGTTCCGCCGCAACATATTGCCGAGCTCGCGGGAATAGGGCGTGGCCTGGGAGCGGAAATTATTGTTGTGCATGGCGAGACAATTGTGGAGCCGGTGATGTCCGGAACCAATTTGGCGGCCGTTCTTGCGGATATCGACATTCTGGCCCACCCTGGTCTCGTAACGGACGAGGTTGCCGCCCTTGCCCGGGAAAACGGTGTTCTCTTCGAGATTACGGCCAGGAAAGGACACAGTTTGACGAACGGCCACGTCGCGAAATGCGCGCAAAGAAACAGGGTCTCACTGGTTTTGAATACGGATGCGCACGCCCCGGGAGACCTTGTCACGGCCTCTTTTGCCAGGCTTGTCGCCTTGGGTGCGGGGTTGGACGGCGAAGCTTACGATGAGATGATCCAAAATGCGGAAATGCTCATCCGGAAGCGGGCAGACTAGGAGTCTGTCGGACTTTTCCGACGTAATGTGTTATAGATGCTCATCTTGAAA
>CAYPKE010000098.1:0-9435 GCA_964411235.1 uncultured Syntrophales bacterium | reverse complement strand
GATCCCTGCACGTGCACCAGATAGACTTCGAACGGGTCGGCCAGCCAGATCAGCTCCTTGCCCTCGAGCATGCCCGATCCTTCGATTTCGGCGCGCGACGGGTAGGGGACAAGGCCACCGGCCGTGTGCCTGCCGAGGGTGTTCCCCGCATCGTCTTTAACCAGGTCTTCGGGCTGACTGTACAGGGGATATCGAAAGCGTGCGTCCGGCTGGCGGGCGCCGTCGAAGATCGGCGTGTAATATCCGGTGAACAGGACTGTACCCTTGTCATCACAGCCGACGGAAACGTAGACGTCGAAGCGCTCCCGAAGGATGGCGTTGAGCTGGGCCGGCGTGTAACCGCTGTCGATCAGACTCACAAATGCCCGCAGGCTGTCTGTTGCCTGCTGGTGCGAGATGTCGCCGTAGGGGAAGAATTTTTGGCTGGATGGTTTTCGCAGGTAGTTCAGGCTGTTCTCAACCGCCTCCTTCAGGTTGTTCAGGTCTTGGAAGGCTGCGGAAAAGTCAGGGATGTCCGCCGGATCGGTAATCTTGCGCAGGGCGAGTTCTCCTGGGGGCAGCGGCTTTGAATAGTCCAGTATTCCCGGTTTCGGCACCCTGGGGATATCCTCAATCATGACAGGGGCCCTGTGGCAGCCGATCATCCAAGTTGTCAACACGAGCCCGATCGCCAGAAGCGTTTTCACCTTCATACCAAACCATATCCTTTCTCTGTTCAAATTTACTGAGTATTTTCCGGTCATGCGGAATCTGGAATTTCCGTACCACAATGCGGGCGGGTTGGGTAGGAAATACTTGTTGCCTCCCCTTGTGCCGGCCGGAAATGCGATCGGGCAGACACAAGGATGATTCGGTTCGGCGATGGAATGACTGATCACGCAACCCATGCCTTTTCAATAACTTGTCACGCCCGCTCTTTTCATGATACGGATACAATCCGTTTCCGTGTAAAGAGATTTTGGGACTGATTCTTGCGAATTATGGAACTGCCTGCATCCGCCTTCGTGAAGGCGTGATGGGAGAGTGAGAAAACCGTCAGGGATGGCCAACCGTTTGATCTGGATTCTTATACAGACCCGCCGGGTCCGCCCGACAAGTTCTCCGGGGTTCACGGTTGACTTTATGGCAATTCGTGTGAAAACGTCATGCGTCAAAAAAACAGAATGAGGAGTTCATCATGTCTTACAAATTTCCTGACTATACACGATTATTGGTCCTGCCTGGTGCGCTGTCTTCGGGGACAACGCAATCTTTCACGGATCTCATGAATGGAACCGATGACTCGAAACGGTTCCGGCAGGACCTCGATCATATTGCGCGATCCCATTTTCAGCACATGATGGCGGCGGCGCTGAACAATTGGCGGGAAAACAACGACGGACTGCTCCGGATCGCCGCGGTGATGGGTACGCCCGCTTTGACTGAAAACTGGCAGGAATATTTAAATGACGCCGTCCAGCGGGCGGTTCTTTACAGCGATGCCTTGCGCCAGAGGGGTAACTTTTTTGTCGAGCATGAAGAAGGCAGCGACAAAACCGTTCTCAGCTGGGACCATACGGTTGTCGTCAACGGCAGGGAGCTGCCCCGTCCCGTCAATTATTCCCTGGTGCGGATCATCCCCCCCGCAGGGGAATTGGTCCGGGAAGACGGCAGGCCTTATGTCATCATCGATCCCCGTGCCGGACACGGTTCCGGGATCGGCGGCTTCAAAAGCGAAAGTGAAGTCGGCGCCGCAATCCGGCAAGGTCACCCGACCTATTTTGTCACTTTTTCCCGGTTGCCGGTTCCCGGGCAGACCATCGCCGATGTGACCGCGGCGGAAGCTCATTTTGTCCGGGAGGTCAGACGCCTGCATCCCGATTCCCCGAAGCCGGTCATCATCGGCAACTGCCAGGGCGGCTGGGCGGCGATGATTCTCGCCGCGACCGACCCGGATATTACGGGACCCGTGGTTGCCAACGGTGCCCCATTGGCCTATTGGGCGGGGCAAAAGGGGAAACACCCGATGCGCTACCTGGGGGGCCTCGTCGGAGGGGCAAGTGCCGTCCGTCTCATGTCGGATCTGGGCAATGGCCTGTTCGACGGTTCCAATCTGGTCTTGAATTTCGAATGCCTCAGTCCGGGCGAGACCTGGTGGCAGAAGTATTACCATCTCTGGGATAACATCGATACCGAGGTACCGCGCTTCGTCGGGTTCGAGCGCTGGTGGGGCAGCTACTATTTCATGACGGCCGAAGAGATAAACTGGATCGTCGAGAATCTTTTCATCGGGAACCGGATCATCCGCGGCTGCGCCAATCTGAATGAACGCATCCACATCGACCTGCGCCAGATCCAGGCACCCATCATTATTTTCGCTTCCCATGGCGACAACATCACCCCGCCCCAGCAGGCTCTCGGTTGGATTCCCGCGCTTTATACGGACGTCGAGGAGATTCGCGCCCGCGGTCAGCGCATACTCTATACCCTGCATGAGAATGTGGGCCATCTCGGTATCTTCGTTTCCTCGTCGGTTGCCATGAAGGAGCACCACCAGATCGTTTCGACCCTGAAAGCGATTGAAGCCCTGGCTCCGGGTTTATACGAAATGGTGATCACCGAGGAGCACGGCAAGGGCGCCGACAAGGTATTCCGGGTTGCCTTCGCCGACCGCACCATTGAGCAGATGATGGTGCAGTGCGGCGGTGATGATTCCAACATGCCTTTCGGCGCCGTGGCGCGTTTTTCCGAAATCGGCGCCGAAGTCTACGACCTGGCGGTCAGGCCGTTCGTGCAGACCCTGAGCAGCGAAGCCGGCGCCAAGCTTCTTGCCGACGCCAGCCCGATGCGCCTGCGGCGCTGGCTGGAAAGCGGCCGGAATCCGCTGATGAAACCCGTTGAAGCCATGGCCGCGCAGGTTCGGCGCGAACGACGGGCCGCCGCCGAGGACAATCCCTTCCGCTCTCTGGAAAGGTTCAGCGCCAACCTGGTGACCCAGTGGTGGGACGGTGTGCGCAACATGCAGAGCGCCCTGATCGAATGGAACTTTCATCTTTTCTGGTCCCTGCCGCAGGTTCAGGCCATGGGGGAACGCCTGGGCCGCACGGTAAGCGAGGCTCCTCCGGAAGACCTGCGAACCCTGAGTTCCGTGCAGGACGCCCTAGACCGGATCGAAAGCGGCGGCTTTGCCGACGGCGTCGTGCGCATGCTGATTTTCCTGGCCCGTTCGCGCAAGGAGGTGCGCCGGGACCGCCTGGAGCGGGCCAACCAGATGATGACGGCCGTGGAGCCCTTCGCAAGCATGCCCGCCAAACAGCGCACAAGGATGATCCATCGGGCCAGCCTTATCGTCAGCTTTGCTCCCGAAGAGGCCATGGCAACCCTGCCGGCCCTGATCCGTACGCCGGAGGGGCGTAAGCGCGCCCTGGAAATATGTGAAGCCATCGCCGGTTCGCGGGATGAGATGAGTCCGGAAACGATGGCCATGTTCGACCGGATAACGGCGGCTCTCGAAGACCGTCGGTTTGGAGACCGCCGGCGGAAACGATCCCCGGGAACGCGCAGAGCGCCGTGATGCAGACGGGAATTCAGAAAGCGGCACGGCAGGGGATTAATGCCAGGAGACGTTGCGGCGGCAAATGCCGCCGGCGCCTTTTCATGTCTTTGTGCCTGTCCGTAGCCTGTTTTGCCTTGTTTGCAATTTTGGCTTTCCCCCCTGCGATTTCGTCCCAAAATGTCATCCGTACCGTAAACGGCATTGTTGTCCACGTGTCGGACGGTGATTCCATGACCGTTCAAACCCGGGAAAAGACGAAGCTCAAGGTGAGGCTGTACGGCATTGACGCACCTGAGACGCCGAAATACGACCGTAAAACGGGCCGGATGACCAAACCGGGGCAGCCCTTAGGAATCAAATCAAAATCGTATCTGTCGTCCTTGATTTTACAGCGGACAGTCCAACTCGACGTTGTCGATATCGATTCCTACCGGAGGATGGTCGCCATCGTCCGGCTGGACGACAGGAATATCAATCTGGAAATGATTCGGGCTGGCATGGCGGAGGCCTATGTCGAGTATCTGAAGGGCAGCCCTTACAGGGAAGCGTTTCTCCAGGCGGAGCGGGAAGCCCGGGAAAACAGGCGGGGGATCTGGTCCCGGGACCAATACGAGCGTCCCCGCGATTTCAAGAGGAGGCTGCGAGTAAACTGACGGGGTTCTGACAAAGCCGATAAGAACGGCGGGTAAAATTATTTTTTACTGTGTATCGTACGCGGACAAAACCGTTCCGTCAGAAAAGGAAACGACCCGGTCTGCAACGCGTTTGACCTGCTCAAGGTAATGCGAGACGACCAGAATGGTGAATTGTTTTTTCAGCTCCAGAAGCAGGTCTTCAATAATATTCGTTGCCGTTTGGTCAAGCGATGAGGTGGGCTCGTCCATAAGAAGGATTTCCGGTTGCAGGACCAGGACGCGAGCGATACAGCAGTCTCTGCTGCTGGCCCCCTGAGAGATTCCGTGCGTCTTCGTTCAACCGGTCTTTCACTTCACTCCAAAGATATGCCATTTTCAATACCTGTTCCGCCTTGTCCTGCCTGACCTCCCGGTACCTGCTTCCGGCAAGTATGAGAGGGAAAAGAATATTGTGGAGAAGGCCCATCGGCAAAACAGATAGCCTGATTATTCGGGATCTCAACGGGCGATACTGCCGGAGAAGACATTGAGAATCACCACACCCGCGACGATGAGAAAGATGCCGCTGACGGCCGCGAAATCGAGCTTCTGGTCGAGCAGCAGCCAGGCGATCAGCACGATGAGTGTGGTGCCGACACCGGACCATATGGCATAGGCCACCCCCACGGGGATCGTCTTTAGGGTCAGGGAAAGAAAATAAAAGGCCAGGGTGTAGCCGGCCGCAACCACCAGTGTTGGCCACAAACGGGTAAACCCTTCCGTTGATTTGAGGGTCGATGTCGCGATGACCTCAAACACGATGGCCGTTGAAAGAAAAAACCATTCCCGCATGGTAAGGACTCCTTTTCATTACGGTGTAAGGAATCGCCTTTCGCAGGCGACCGACGATGCCGCATGATCACTTCCGGGCGATGACCAGCATTTCATAATCATCCGTCCGCAAGGCATCCTGGCGACTGAAGGCGCCGAGCTTTGCTCCGTACAGGTCGACGGTTTTGAAGCGCAGCGATTTCAGAAGCCAGGTGATTTCGGAAGGGACGTAGTATCGCTCACTGCAGGCAAAGGTTTTGGTGTTTCCCAGATCGTCTTCCACGCAGGTGGTGTTGTAATCGCGGAAGGTCATCAGGTCGAATGAATGCCTGTCATAGGATGCGCCCCCCTCCTGTTGATGGGCGTCGAGGAAATCCTTCACGGAGTGGAACAGCGGAAACAGGCCGTTGAGGGTGGTCATGATCAATTTCCCTTGGGGCAAAAGGGCGCGGGCTGCATTCCGGAGGATACGGAAATTCATTTCATCCGTTTCCATCAAGGGAAAGGCCCCTTCGCAGATCATGAGGACGACATGAAAGGCGTTGCGGTAGGGAAGCTTCCTGGCGTCGTGCTTTTCAAAAAGGACGTTCACGCCCTGCTCTGCGGCTTTTTGCCTCGCCCGCTGCAGAAGGGAGTCCGAAAGATCGACGCCCACGACGTCATAGCCGCGCCGGGCCAGTTCGATGGCGTGCCTTCCGGTCCCGCAGCCGATGTCGAGGATCCACAGGGAGCGGTCATATCCGATTTCCTTTTCGATGAAGTCGCACTCTCCCAGGGTGCCTTGGGTAAAGATTTCCTGGTCGTATTTTTCGCCGTAATTTTCGAACAAGGCTTCATACCACTGTGTCATGCTTTTCAATCCTTTCCATGGTCGATGGGGACACGCCGTGCTGGGTCTCGAGGTTGGCGACAAGCAGAAGGGAGAAGATCGCAGTCCGGGCAGGCGACCGGCGTATCCGTTGATAAATTCCCGTGACGCGGTTCCATGGTGTACGCCAATATCCCCCCTTGAAAGTTGGCAGAGTTTATCATCGGAAATATTTTTAAGCAATCCAACCTTGACGAACGCACCACCCCGCGGCAAAAATGTCTATGACACCGGTAAGCAAAGATTGAAAACGTCATGCCGGACGCATGAACACAGCATGGATCCGGCTCGCGCTGCGCTCGCCCGGAATGGAAAAAACAAATTGCGACATGGCATCATGATTAGACATCCAATCATTATCATTGTGGAAACCGTCTTTTTGCCGAATGACGGACATTGATCTATTCAATTGTCGAGGTAATAAGTTGACACGGCCGCACATTCATAGTACCGAGAGACACTCTGGCGCTTCCAAGGGGAGACTATCCGGTAAGAAGTAAGGCCGCCATGAAACGATACCTGTTGAAAATGCTCCGGGTGGTTCCGGACAAGGTGTTCATCCGATTCTCTTATCTGCTCAACCACGGGCGGCTTCCTGATCTCGGGCATCCCCGAACCTTCAACGAAAAGCTTCAATGGTACAAACTGCATTACCGGCGCCCGGTCATGGCCCGCATGGCCGACAAGTACGCGGTCCGGGGATATCTTGCGGATAGAGGCTATGCCGGTCTGCTCAACGAATTGTACGGCGTTTTCGATAAAGTGGAGGAGATCGATTTTGCATCCCTGCCCGAGCGTTTCGTTCTGAAGGCGACCCACGGATGGCAGATGGACCTCATTTGCAAAAACAAAAGGGACCTTGACTGGGGGAAATGCCGCCGCCTGATGGCCGGCTGGTTGAAGACAAACCATTTTGACGTCGGGCGCGAGTGGGCGTACAAGCACATCCCGCCGAGAATCATTTGTGAAAAATATCTTGAAAACGAGACAATCGGGGAGCTGCTGGATTATAAGTTCTATTGTTTTCAGGGCAAAGCGGAAGCGATGTTTGTCTGTACGGGACGCCAATCTTCCCGGGGGGTGCGTTACCGCTGCTATGATATGAACTGGCGGGAAATCAAGGTGATCAAGGGAAAGCCGGCAAGCGAGATCCACGTCGAAAAACCGCGGAATTTCGAAGCGATGAAAACCATTGCCGAGGATCTGGCCCGGGGATTTCCCTTTCTGCGGGTGGATTTTTATGAAGTGGGGGGGCGCGTCATCTTCGGAGAACTGACTTTCTATCCGGATTGCGGCCTCCATGCCTTCACGCCTGACCGGTACAATTATTTCTGGGGCGATCTGTTCGTCCTGCCGTCGCAGCCATTGCCGGAAACGGCGGCCAATCTTTGATTCCGGCACGAGGAGGAGCGATGTACCAAGAGCAGTTGCCTGTAACGTCAGGGATCTTCCATCTTTCATGCGATGTCTGCGGGACGGCCGATATCCTTATCCCATCCCTGGACAAGGGTTCGATGATCCAGACGCATTACCTGTTGCGGAAGGACGTGCCGGATGTCCGGTCCCTGCGCATCGACACGACGGGGATGGTCGACCGCGGAAAGACGGTCTTCGAGGAACAAAGAACGCAATGGGCTGTTGCGGCGGGGTCTTTCCCCTACGAAATGCCCGAGGCGTCATGGTGGCAGTATTGCCTGGCCCCTCACAGTTATCTGGACCTGGGAGAGGGGTGGTGCCAGGTCGGTTTGAATTTTTTCAATCGGTTTCTTCACCTTTCGCCGGAGTCGGGATGCGCCTGCTTCGTTGATCCCGGTATCGGTGAAGACATGCTTTCCACGACCAACTGGTACGATCGGGAAAGGCGCGAATTATGGTTTGCGTCCTGGCCGGTGGAAGATACGGTCAGGCGCCTTTGCAACCCTGAGGCGACCGCCCGGGTAAAGATATGGAAAAGTACCCTGGCCGACGGCCGGATCAGTCAGGTCTGGCAGGGCGATTTCGGAGACGCCCTGCACCAGTTGGCCGTCAGCCCTGATGGACGTTATCTGGTCCTGACGGAACTGGGGTTGCGGGCAGCGGCTTCAGCGAGCCCCCTGCATGCAGAAAAGGCAAGCGGCAATCTTTTGGAAAAAGGACGGACTGGCGTGATTCCCTCAGACGTCCTCGTTTGGGATGCGATGAGCGGCGAAGAATGGCGATTATCGCTCCGAACTGCGGGCCATGTGGCGTTCGACCCGGATGATCCGACGATCTTCTATCTCTCCGAACACCATATCGGGTTGATCGGCGTGAAGGTGGGCATTTTCGGGCCCGGTTCGATTCAGAAGTACAGAATGACCGGCAAAGGCCCAGTCAAGCTCGGCGAATTTACCGCCCCCGGGTTCCATCGCATTACGACCCATACGGTCTTTAAACACCGGGATAAGGCCCTGATCGCGGTAACCGGCTATCCGGGCAGCGTCTTCCTCATCGATGCGGCGGGCATGAGCCTTTACAGGGTGATTCACTGGGAAACGGAAGAGACGGCCGAGGATAGCCTTTATCCCCACCTCTGCCACCGGGACAGCTACGGCATCATGCCCACGCCGGATGGTGAAGCGCTTTTCGTCAGCGGGACGGGTTTCATTCAATTCCTGGACATCGAGAAAGGGGAATCCCTTTTCTCCCGGAACATCGACAGCTACGGCGCAAACACTTGCTTTACGGGGCATCTGGGTGCCGTAACCATGAACGGAGGGAGTAATATTGACGGATGAGATAATCCTGGAGGAAGCGGATTTCAGCCTATCCTTCTGCTCCGCCAGTCCCCACGGCGGGCAGGGTTCATTTACCCTGCCGGGTGCGCTGGTTGAGGAGGGCGGATATATGCTGCAGGAAACGATCATCGTGCCGCCGGAACTGGCGGACAAGGCCGAAGTGTTTTCGGTCCGGCGTCTGGCGCCCGATCGGTGTAATCGACCTCTGGTTCTGATAGGGCATTCCGGTCTTCCCGTTCAGTATGCCGCCGTCATCGCGCGCAAGAAAGGAAACGCAGCGTCGGTCGAAAACGTCGGTCAGGCGATGAAGGTTTCCGCAGAGGGAATGACCCTGCTCTATAGCGCGCCGCTTCTCAGCGATACGGCTCGGAGCATGGCTTCCATGTCCGCTCCCTTCCAGGCAATGCGGACACTGCTTTCGGAAAACGGGATGCGCGAAACGGACATCGCCAGGACCTGGCTTTATATGGACGACATTCTTGAAGATTATGTGTTCTTGAACGAAGCCCGGGACGCTTTCTTCCGGGAGGCCTGCCTGCCGCCAGGGCACTTTTATCCTGCCAGTACGGGCATTGAAGGGCATCTTGCCGATAATCGCCCCCTGTCACTCGAATTCTGTGCGTTCTCCGGAGAGAAGATTTTCCTCCGGAGGTTACCCTCGCCGCTTCAGAACGAACCGACAAGTTACGGCAAGCTGTTCAGCCGTGCCGTTGCGGTACAGTTTCCCGTCAACTGCATGCTCTTCATCAGCGGGACTGCCGCCATCGGCAAAGACGGCAACAGCTTGTTTCCAGGCGATGTGAGAAGCCAGCTTGTTTCAACCCTGGATAT
>CAYPKE010000097.1:0-9565 GCA_964411235.1 uncultured Syntrophales bacterium | reverse complement strand
TGTCCCATTTCGAGACAAATTTCTACACCTACGACCATCAGGCCGATCATGCGTCGCCCTGGCACATCGACTTACCGCACCGGAAGTTCAACGTGGGCTTTACGCCTGAACGCTTCTCGACGAAGTACCTCCAGCGCTACGGCCATTGATCTCGGCGTGTGAGCATTGAGGTTTTAACCAGTAAGGGGTCCGGAAGGAAAGATATTCCGGGCCCCTTCTTTTTTGCATTGCGCACAGCGGAAATAAGGGGTTGGACTGCCCAGTTTACCCGTGCTTCCTGCCGGAGAATCCTATTGCCATTTCTTCGGAACTTTAATAAGGTACGGAAAACATCTTCAAGGGGGGATTATGGTCAACAAAGTCATCTTGATTGGCAGATTGGGCGCCGATCCGGAAGTCCGGTATACGCCGGATGGAACCATGGTCGTGAATTTCCGGATGGCCACGGACGAAGTCAGGAAGGACAAAAACGGCGAGCGTGTTCAGAAAACGGAATGGCACCGCATCGTGACGTTCGGGAAGCTGGCCGAAATCTGCGGAAACTATCTCACCAAAGGCAAGCTCGTTTTTATCGAGGGTCGCCTCCAAACCAGCACTTGGGACGACAAGGACGGGAACAAACGGTCCATGACGGAAATTGTCGCGGCGAATATGAAAATGTTGGATGGCGGCAGAGGGCAGGGGCGAGGACAGGATGCCTCAGCTGAGCAAACCATGCCGGCCTATGGACCGTCCGAAACACTACCGGACGACGACGTCCCCTTCTGATGGTTCAGCCGGACCGTCTATTGATTGATGGGATAATGTCATGTTGATCAGAGAAGAGAAGACGTTCATTTTGATTCACAGGAATGAACTCTCTGCCAGGCGTTTCGAGCCGGCAGGGCATCATCCTGAGGACGGGGCTGGATTTACTTCTTCTCTTCGTCGCTGATCTTTTTGGATTCCGGCGTGACGTCGATGTCTTCCGTCTCGCGGGTGGCTTTCTTGAAGTTTCTGATTCCCTTACCGAGGGCGTTGCCGATTTCGGGCAGTTTTCCCGCTCCGAAAATGATCAGGATGATCACGAGAATAATCAGCAGCTCCGGTATACCGATTCCAAACATGTTTTACTCCTTTACCTTTCTTTCTTCCTGTCGCTTCTGCCTGTGATCCGGCAGGGATGATCCTGCACCAGAATTCACTCTGACATTGAACCTTAGAACATTAAAAGGGGAATGTCAAAGGATAATCATTTTCTGATTCCGCCGGCGGATCCGCACTTCAGGGCAGGGTGACGCGGACTACCTGGCCGCGTTTTCCCAGAGATGCCAGGGGATTGCCCTGCAGGGTCAAATCGATCCCCCCTGCATTTCCGACATGGAGCCGGAATACGTTTCCCGCGTAGGTCACGGTTTCGCCCGGCTGTAAGAGGGCCTGGCGCCCCTCTTCCTGATCGATCCGGATTCCGATCCAGGTGATTTCCCGGGCCGTGATAGTCAATTGCTGCGTGGCGGTTTCGTCAGTCGTGACAGCCGCCGTCTGGAGGATCGGTGGCGCAACCTGTCCCGGAACGGAAGTGGGGGATGAGTTTGCCGTGACGTTTTCCGAAAGCGGCGCGTCCGTTTCGGATGCCGGGGTCTGTGGTGATAACAGGCCGGGATCATGGCTATCGGCAGGCGGTGCGGCAGAGGGCAAGTGCGCTTGACCATGGTCTGGGGATGCAGAAATCAGTGCCAGGCCACCGGGATTTTTCAGCAGGAAAGACAGGAGCAAAACCGCGATGATGAGAAACGCGAGAACGCCCCAGACCCAAGCCGGTCTGATGCGGCGACGCCGTTTCGCCGAAGGGTTATTTGTTGCAATCGGAGACGGATGGAGGGAAGTCTTCAAATAGGTTTCATATTGTCCGAGGAGAGGCCCGGGATTGACGCCGATTAGTGTTGCGTACTCGCGGATGAAAGCCCGGGTGTACACGGCAGGCGGCAGGGCAGCGAAATCCCCTTGTTCGAGGGCCGTCAGGTTCCTGATACTAATCCGGGTTTGGGCGTATGCATCGGCAAGGGTCAACCCTCTTTCCTCGCGAAGGGCAGCCCAGTTCCGGGGCTCCTCTTCCCGGTTCATGCCGGCGGTGTTCGCCGTAAAGTTGTCCTGTGCCGGATTGGTCATCGTTTCAGTTCCGCGTCCATGATCTGGTCTTTTCGAAGATGACTTTTATTGAAAATGATTGCCCACCCCCTAAAAATACTCAGTTTTTTATCACCAAATCAATCCCTGTGCAATGAAAAGATCAGTGAATGAGAACACGGTTTTGTGCGACGAAACAAGTATCGGGGCCGGAAAGAGATGGCTATTTTGCCGGCCGTGGTATACACACCAAGAAATCTATTTCCGGTGCAGATCCTGATGAAGACATATCTCGAAGCCGCCGTTGCCATTGCCCGGGAGGCGGGACGGCTTTTGAAAGAAAAATTTGATCAGCCTCATGTCATTGAATACAAGGGGCGGATCAATATCGTGACTGATGCCGACCAGGCGTCGGAAGCCCTGATCGTCTCGCGTATCAGGGGAATATACCCGGATCACGACATTTTGGCCGAGGAATCGCAGGCTGTCGGCACGGGCGCCGCCTTTCGTTGGATTATCGATCCCCTGGACGGAACGACGAATTACGCCCACGGTTTTCCGTTCTTTTGCGTGTCCATCGCCCTCGAGGAAAAAGGGGAAATCCGCTGCGGCGCCGTTTACAATCCCATGCTGGAAGAGATGTTTTACGCCGAGCGCGGGTCCGGCGCTTTTCTCAACGGCCGGCCGATTCATGTTTCCGGCACGGAGGAACTGGGGAAAAGCCTGCTGGCGACGGGTTTTCCCTACGACATCCGGGACAGCCAGGATAACAACATCAATTGTTTCAGTGCGATGGCGTTAAAAGCCCGGGCGATTCGACGGGCCGGAGCCGCGGCGCTGGACATGGCCTATGTGGCGGCGGGTCGCTTTGACGGGTTCTGGGAGTTGAAGCTCATGCCCTGGGATACGGCGGCCGCCTGGCTTCTTGTTCGCGAAGCGGGAGGGCTGGTGACGGACCTGTCCGGCGCGCCCTTTTTTCTGGAGGCCCCCCATGTCCTAGCCACCAACGGGATTCTGCACCGCGAGATGATCGCTATTCTCGAACAGGCCCGCTGTGGCGGAAGCGGATCATGCCTGTCCTGCCGACCCTAATCCAGTAATAGCGTCTCCGGGAAAGAGCCTCGCAGAGCTGCTATCACAGGTTCTGTTTATCAACTTTGCCTCTTCTGCCACGAGTTCGTTTCCCGGCCTTGTCCCGGTCTGCCTTGACAAAGAAAAATGGGTGACTATATTACGGATTAAAAGGATATAGGTAAACATATTAACGTGTTACGCATAATCTGCGTCTATATCCCGGATCATCACCCATGTTAAGTTAACAATTCTGAAAAGGAGGTATACGTTATGTTCGGACCCACAGTTTGGAGATTTGGTAGAGTTACGGATCCATTCCGGGAGATGCAGCGCCTGCAGAGTGAAATGAACAGGCTTTTCTCCTCCGCTGACCTCCAGGTTGGACAGGAGTATCCGCCGATTAATGTCTGGTCGGGTGAAGAGGATGCCATTGTCACCGCCGAAATTCCCGGCACCGATCCGACCACCTTTGATATTTCCGTGATTGGCGATACGCTGACCATCAGCGGTAAGGTAGATCCCGAACTCCTCAAGGAAGGGGAGAGCTATCATCGGCAGGAGAGAAGTTACGGCAGTTTCAAGAGAATTCTGCAGTTGCCTTTCCACGTCAATGCAAACAAGGTCGAGGCAAGGTATGAAAAAGGGATTCTTCGCATCAACCTGCCGAGAGCCGAGGAAGACAAACCCAAAAAAGTGACTATTCAGGCGGAGTAAGAAAGGAGGGACCATTCACATGGCGAAAGAAACGAAGGAAGTCCAGAAACAGGCGGCCCAGACGACGGTTGAGATGGAGCGGACCCGCAACCGGAAGGTTTATGTGCCCAAGGTCGATATATATGAGACAAAGGAGACGATCGTGCTGGTCGCGGATATGCCGGGTGTGGATGAAAAAAGTGTCGATGTGATGCTGGACAAAAACATCCTGACCATTTCCGGTTCTGCTGAAGCGCCGACCTTCAAGGGTTACTCGATTGCCTACGCGGAATACGATGTCGGCGATTATCAGCGGGTGTTTACCATCTCTGACGAGGTGGATAAGGACAAAATTGACGCAACGGTTAAAAACGGCGTTCTGCGCCTGACCCTGCACAAGGCGGAGAAGGTCAAGGCCCGCAAGATCGCCATCAAAGCTGCGTAAAGAAAAAGCGTAGGAGCATTTGAAAGGAGGATAGGTCATGATCAGGAAAAATCTATTGCCTTCTTTATGGCGGGGTTCATCGGTTCCGGCCGGCCGGGTGGACAGTCCGATGTATACGTTCCAGCAGCGGATGAACGATCTGTTCGATGATTTTTTCCGCGGCTTCCCCCTGGCCCAGCCGGGTGAACTGGAGGAGCATATCGGGGCTTTTACTCCCTCCATCGATGTCAAGGAGGATGAAAAAGCTATTGTCGTCAAGGCTGAGCTTCCCGGTATGGAAGAGAAGGATGTCGAATTGCTCCTGTCGGATGATGTCCTGACCATTCGGGGCGAAAAGAAAGCGGAAAAGGAAGACAAGGGGAAAAACTACTATCATCTGGAACGT
This sequence comes from uncultured Syntrophales bacterium, assembly GCA_964411235.1. Lineage (GTDB taxonomy): Bacteria > Desulfobacterota > Syntrophia > Syntrophales > JAAYKM01 > JAAYKM01. The sequence goes on along the minus strand of CAYPKE010000097.1, from coordinate 4,862 downwards.
TCCTATGGCGCTTTTCATCGGGTGATTCCCCTGCCCGCGGAGGTCGATTCGCAAAAAGTGGAGGCGACTTTCAAGAACGGCGTTTTGAGTGTTGTTCTGCCGAAGACGGCGAAGGCCAAGGCGGCAGGAAAGAAGATCGCCATCAAGGCAGAATAGTTTTTCGTTTTTCGGAAGCAGGTGTGGCACCGGGACGGGAACCCTTCCCGGTGCTTTCTCATTGCGGCGTGGAGGGCAGAAGCTTGACGAAGACTGTTCTCGTCCGGGGGCCGTCAAACTCACAGAAAAAGACGGATTGCCGGTTCCGAGGATCAGGCAGTTGTTTCCGAAGAAGACGGTCTGGGAGAAACCCATCAGGGAGGCTTTCACGTGGGCATCGGCATTCCCCTCGCTGTGCCGGTAGCCGCCATGAAGAGGAACCAGCTTTTCCAGCGTGGCAAGGATGTCCCGGGGCACATCGGGGTCGGCGTTTTCGTTAATGGTGACCCCGGCCGTCGTGTGGGGAATGTAGATATGGCAGATCCCTTCCATCCATCCCGATTCCTTGACGATTGAGCGGACCGCGTCTGATATGTCGAGCATCTGGCAACGGGAGGCTGTTTTGACCGTAAACTGTTTCAGCATGAGTTTGCCTTTTGGTCATTCTTAAAATAACCGAAGTGAAGCAACGAACGAGCAAAGTACAATAGAATCTTGAGATTTTTCGTCTGACGCCTAAAAGGCCATTTTGGCGTAGCCTTTTCATCGGCATTTAAACCAGCACCTGGACATCGATCAAAGTGTCCTTGAGCAGCACCCTTTCCCCTTCCGGTATCTTGATCATGGCTGTCGCTTCCGCCATGTTTTTCAGGCGGCTTTTGGAGACGAGGGGCGACACGCAGAGCTTGCCGTCCTGCTCCATGAGCTTGGCGTAGATGAACTGGGTCCAGCTTTTTTGCCCGCCGACCTCTTCCGTGAGCACGGCCTTGACCATGGCCAGGGGGGCCGGTGGATAACCGGACATGGCCATCAGGGCGGGAAAGGCGATCTGCAGAAAGGCCATTTCGTTGGAAGGGGGGCCGCCGGGAAGGCAGAAGACCGGCTTTTTTTGCAGCAGCCCGAAGGCAACGGCTTTGCCGGGGCCGATGCGCACCCGGTGAAAAAGAGGCTCCCAGCCCAACTCGTCCAGTACGCCCAGTGAATAATCCTTGTCCCCCTCCCAAGCGCCGCCGATCGTCAGCAAGGCATCGCATTCCTGAAGCTGTGACGTGACCGTTGCTTTGATCTGGTCAGGCTGATCTTTGATCACCTTCATGATCACGTCGATCCGGCGGAACCGGAGAAACCCTGCCAGGGTGATCAGGTTGCTGGCGAAGAGCGCCCCGGCACGGAAGGGCTCCCCGGGGGCAAGGATCTCATCCCCGGTTGCGATGATGGCCACTTTGGGGAGGCGGTAAACCTGAACCGAATCGAGTCCCGCCGCGGCGATCAGTCCCGCATGACCCGCCCGCAGCACTTCACCGCGCTGTATGATCCTTTCCCCGTCTTCGACGTCGGTGCCCCGGACAAGGACGTTTCGTCCCGGTTCGGAGTCTGCAAAGATTACAACATGATCACCCTCTTCCCGGGTGAATTCCTGAGAGACGACGGCCTCTGCCCCCTGCGGCAGCGGTGCCCCTGTCAGGATCCGGATTGCCTGCCCCTTTTGCAGAGTGCAGGTGGATTTCTCCCCGGCGGAAACGGTGCCGACGATGGGCAGCAAAACCGGTTGCGCCTCACCGGCGGCGGCAATATCCTCGGAGCGGACGGCGTAACCGTCTTTGAGGGAGGCCGTCAGGGACGGGGAGTTGATTTTCGAGTAGAGGTCTTCCGCGGCGACCCGCTGCACGCACTCATGCAGAGGCAACCTTTCCGGGGGCAAGAGGGGGACTTTTGCCAGGGTTAATTCCAGGGCTTCCTCCAAGCCCAGCCATTGTTTTTCCATATCTCTGTCCTGTAGGTTAGTTTTTTCCAAGGGTCTTTTTACCAGACCACATCAATTTTGCCTTTCGGCTCAGCCGTGACTTCCCCGACGATGGCCGCCTCATGCATTCCTGTCTCGTGCATGTTTTGCAGGAGACGTTCCGCCTCGTTCTTTTCCAGCGCGATCAGGAGACCTCCTGCCGTCTGGGGATCAAAAAGAATATCCAGCATCCATGGGGGGCAGGCAGGATCGATATTGACCTGCGCTTCGCGGTGACGCCTGTTTCGCACCGTGCCGCCGGGGATGATCATGTCGTCGAGAAGTTTTTTCAGTTGCGGGAAGTAGGGGATCCGGGAAGCATGAAACCGCATGCCGACGTCCGCCTCTTCAATCATTTCACAAGCATGCCCGAGAAGTCCGAATCCCGTGATATCCGTACAGGCGTGAACCGTGGTCATCTCCTCCATCAGTTCCGCCGCTTTTTTGTTCAGCGTTGTCATGCAGCGGACTGCAGCAGCCTGCAGGTCGTCATCGGCCACGCCCGCCTTCACGGCGGTACTGACGATGCCCGTTCCCAGGGGTTTTGTGAGAATCAGGCTGTCGCCGGGCCGGCCGCCCCGGTTCAACAGCACCTTGTCCGGATGAATGACCCCTGTCACGGAAAGGCCGTATTTCGGTTCGTTGTCCTCGACGCTGTGTCCGCCTACCAGGAGCACCCCGGCCTCTTTCATTTTATCGAGACCGCCCCGGAGAATATCCCGGAGAATCGTGACAGGCATGGTCTTGATGGGAAAGCATACGATATTCATGGCCGTAATCGGCCTTCCGCCCATGGCATAGACATCGCTCAAGGCGTTGGTGACGGCGATTTGTCCGAATGTATAGGGATCGTCCACGATCGGGGTGAAAAAGTCTAGGGTCAGGATGATGGCCAGATCGTCTCTCAGGCGGTACACCCCCGCGTCTTCGGCATGTTCCATGCCGACGATCAAATTCGGATCGGTGGCCAAAGGCAGATCCTTCAGCGCGTCCTGCAGGTCACCCGGACCTATTTTGCAGGCTCACCCGGCTCCGTGAACGGTTTCCGTCAGACGAATTCGCTTCGCTTCAGTCGCCATTATTTTTTCCTTTACCAAAATCACTTAGGATTTAACCAGGTTTTGGATGCGTGGGCAATCCGTTTCCGCAAACTTGGTTCATACGTATACAAAAACAGGGAATAAGTCAAACAGATGCGCAAGCGTGATCGACCAACGCATAATCCATGCAAAAGGATCGCGTTGTTTGCCGAAAGAGCGTTGTGATACCAAATAATATCTTAAGCTTTCCGCTCACGACTTCTTTGTATTAATGAGCACGAAGAGATGATTCTTGATCGATGACGCACTTTAAGCCCGCCACGATATCCGGGAATTCCTCATCCAATACGGTGCGAAGGTCCAGCAATATACCGTCCCCGGCCACCCTGGCAATGATGGGGATATCGAGATGGCGAAGCTTTTCGTCCAGCCGGGATGCTGTGAAATGCTCGGCTTGGATAGAAACGAGCATTGTGGGAATCTCCTGCATGGGAAAAGCGCCGCCACCGACGGCGGAAAAGCCCTTTTGCAAAGATATGGTTAGTCCTTTACGGCTTTTGCTTCGGATCATGCGTGCCAGTTTCCGTGCCCGTTTCTCGATTAGGGCAACCGGCTGCGTCAAAGAGCGCAACGGCCTTATTTCCTGAAGCACCCGGTCTGGGGCGAGGTATTGCAACAGCGTTGCTTCCAGGGCGGCCAGGGTCAATTTGTCGATGCGCAAGGCACGGTTCAGGGGATTCTTGGCGATCCGTTTCAACCATTCCCGTTTACCCAGAATCACGCCAGCCTGGGGGCCGCCCAGTAATTTGTCACCGCTGAAAGTAATGACATCCACTCCGGTTTCGACGACCTGACGCACTGTGGGTTCGCCTGTCAGTCCATGTGATGCCAGGTCAATCATGCAACCGCTCCCCAGATCCTCCAGTATGGGAAATCCCTTTCTCTGGCCGAAAGCAACAAGGTCCGCTGTGGAAACGTCCTCGGTGAACCCGACGATGCGATAGTTGCTTGTGTGGACCTTCATGATCAGCGCCGTTTCATCGGTGACGGCATGCTCATAATCTGCGATGCGTGTGCGGTTGGTGGACCCGACTTCCCGCAGGGCAGCGCCGCTCTTGCGCATGATTTCGGGGATTCGGAATTCGCCACCGATTTCTACCAGCTCTCCACGGGAGACGATGGCCTCCCGGCCTTCGGCCAACGTGTTTAAGGCGAGAAAAACGGCGGCTGCATTGTTGTTTACCACGAGAGCATCTTCCGCACCCGTCAAGTAACGCAGGAGATCCCTTACATGGCTGTAGCGCAGTCCCCGCTGCCCTTTATTCTCGTTATACTCAAGGTTGCTGTAACCCTTCGCCACTTCGACCACCCGATTCAAGGCCTCCGGGCAAAGGGGTGCCCTCCCCAGATTGGTATGCAGTACCACACCGGTTGCATTGATTATTCGCTTCAACCGGTAACGGCGCATATTGAACAGCGCCTGTTCAACTTCCGTCAGGAATGTTTCAATATCCGGCGCTGGCCGCTCCGCATTCCTATCGTGAAGAATGCGTTGGCGCCAAATATCGACCAATTCACGCACCAGTGCCAAGACAGGTTCTTTTTCCGTATCTTCCATCAAGCCTTGCTTTTCCAGGAGAAGAAGAACGTCACCAACTTTAGGTAGTTTGTGAAGGGAAGGATGATCCATTCTGTTCACTTTGGGTGGTAAATATTATTGCCATGGGGAGGCAAAGACACGACATGTGATGCCCCGCCATTGATTTAAGCGTTCCACAGCCTGTTACAGATCAAATTTAATGCCCGCCCAAAACGGGCAAATTCCGGATAAACGAGCAAGACTA
>CAYPKE010000096.1:0-9681 GCA_964411235.1 uncultured Syntrophales bacterium | reverse complement strand
TCCGCAGTTGCTAACATATCAAACCAAACCGTGTCAAGATATTATTCAGGGGCGGTTGCCGGCCGGTGGCCGCTTTTCAAGCCTGCGGCCGGCCTTGCCTTTCTGGTTCGGCGATGTTCCATAACCGCCATATTGTCCCGGTGGATAACCTCGTCGTAATCCTTGTAGCCCAGAACCTGGCTGATTTTCGATGACTTCAGCCCCATGATCATCCTGATTTCCGTGGCGCTGTAATTGACGATTCCTTTTGCCAGGGTTTTCCCCTGCAGATCGACGCAGCTTACGGGATCGCCGATCATGAAGTCTCCCTCCACCTCGACAATGCCGGACGGGAGGAGACTTCTCCCGGCTTCGATGATGGCGCTTCGTGCCCCTTCATCAACCGTCAGTTTGCCCTGGGAGCGCAGGGTGAAGGCGATCCAGTATTTTCGGCTGTTAAGCGGTTCGCGGGCGGGCAGAAAAAGGGTGCCCGTGTCCTTTCCTAAGAAAATAGCTTTCAGGATACCCTGCTTTTTCCCCTGGGCGATGATATATGGGATGCCGAAGGCAGTAACTTTCTTGGCCGCCAGAACTTTGCTCCGCATGCCGCCCCGCCCTTCCGCGGTGCCTTCTTCGGAAGCGGCGCTTTCAATTTCCGGCGTGATTTCACGGATGACCGGAATCCGTTTTGCGTCTTTCACCAAGGTGGGATTGCGATCGAAAAGCCCTTCGGTCATGGTGAGGTTGATGACCAGTTCCGCCTCGATGGCATTGGCGATCATGGCAGCGAGGTTGTCGTTGTCGCCGAACTTGATCTCGTCGACGGCAACCGTATCGTTTTCATTGATGATGGGAATAACATGCCACTCCAGCAGCGTGCTGAGGGTATTGCGGATGTTGAGGAACCGCTTTCTTTCCGTCAGGTCGCTCATGGTCAGCAAAATCTGCGCTACATGAATGCCGTGCTTGCCGAAGGCATTCGAATAGACACGCATCAGGCGCCCCTGGCCGATGGCTGCCGCGGCCTGCTTCTGGGGGATGCTCTTGAGCGGGGCAGTTATGCCCATGCGATGTTTGCCGGAGGCAATGGCGCCGGATGTGACGAGCACAATGTGATAGTCTTTCCTGATCAGTTCGGCCATCTCGTCGACCAGTTGGTCGATGATCTGGAGATCCAGGCCGTCCTTCCCTGTCAGAACGGCGCTGCCGATCTTGACGATGACTTTTTTGATACCGTTTAAGGTGTCTTTACGAATGTTCGACATGTCTTACCCGTTCGGAGGTGTGTTCAAAATGGCTGTAATCGCGCCGATGATCCGGGAAATGCCTTCGCCGGTGAAAGCGGAAAAAGTGAGTATTTCTATACCTTTTTGTGCGAAGAAGTCAATTTCTTTTTTCAATCTTTCCCGCGTTTCGGTCAGATCAATTTTATTGATGGCAACGATCTGCGGTTTTGCCGCGACAACGTCGCCGAAGGAGGATAATTCACGGTTGATGAGGCGGTACTTATCCCATCCGGAAAGGGGCGAATCATCGGAAATATCGATGATGTGCAGGAGAAGCTTTGTCCGTTCGATATGGCGGAGAAAGCGAATACCCATGCCCTGACCCCGATGTGCCCCTTCAATCAACCCCGGAATGTCGGCGATGACGAAGGTGTGGTAGTCGCCGCAGGAAACAACGCCCAGATTCGGCGTCAGGGTGGTGAAGGGATAATCCGCGATTTTCGGCCTTGCTGCCGAAACCCTGGAAATAAAGGTGGATTTCCCCACATTGGGCAAGCCGACCAGGCCGACATCAGCAATCAGCTTCAGCTCCAGGCGGATCCGGCGTTCCTCTCCCGGCATGCCTTCCTGGGCGAAGCGCGGCGTCTGATGGGTCGATGTCTTGAAGTGGGCGTTTCCCTTTCCCCCGATACCGCCCCTGGCGGCGATGAAGGTCTGCCCGTTCATGGTGAGATCTGCCAGAATATCTTTGGTTTCCGCATCTTTCACGACCGTTCCGACAGGCACGATGATGATGTGGTCGGGGGAACTCGCCCCCGTCTTTAGGCTTCCGCGACCGTGGTCTCCCCGGCGGGCCGTGTGGCGGGGCTGATATTTTAAATCCAGGAGGGTTTGATGCGAAAGTGACGCTTTCAGGACAACATCGCCGCCCTTGCCGCCGTCGCCGCCGTCGGGTCCCCCGCGGGGGACGTACTTTTCCCTGCGGAAGCTGATGCAGCCCTTTCCGCCATCTCCGGCCTTGATATAGATTTCCGCTTCATCGATGAATTTCATGAGGACACAACAAAACAAAAGAGGCACCCTCAGGAGTGCCTCTTGATGATTGTAACCGTATGTTTTTCAACCGGTTCCTTCAGGACAGGGTTCGCCTAGACCTTCCTGACCTCTACCGCGGATTTTCCCTTGGCGTCTTCCTTCACCTCGAATTCAACCTGATCCCCTTCCTTCAGGCTTCGGAAGCCATCCGCAACGATTGCGCTGTGATGAACAAAAATGTCCCCTCCCGATTGACGGGAAATGAACCCGTACCCTTTTTTGTCGTTGAACCACTTGACGACTCCCGCCTCACGATCCCCCATCTTTTTCAATGCCTCCTTTTTTTACGTCACTATTCAGCGTAGACGCTGACTTTCTTACGTTTTTTGTCAAGCCGCTCAAACTTGACTATACCATCGATCTTCGAGAAAAGGGTGTAATCTTTCCCCAAGCCGACATTATTTCCAGGATGCATCTTGGTGCCCAATTGACGAACAATGATACCGCCCGCGCTGATGGTCTGGCCGCCGAAAACCTTCACGCCCCGACGCTGGGCGTTACTGTCCCGGCCGTTGCGCGAGCTTCCCTGTCCTTTCTTGTGTGCCATAGCTTCTTACCTCTTAGATGGAAATTTCGGTGATCTTCATGCTGGTCAATGGCTGACGATGACCGGTCTTTTTATGGTAGCCTTTCCGCCTTTTCATACGGAAAACAATGATTTTCGGGCCTTTCTTCTGGGCGACGATCTCTCCGATTACCTTGGCACCTTCGACCACGGGGGTTCCCAGCCGGATATTTTCGCCGTCGGCCACCATCAGCACCTCATTGAAAATGAAGCTTTCTCCCTTGAGACCTTCCACCTTTTCAATAGACAACACGTCTCCCGGTGAAACGAGATGCTGTTTACCGCCTGTTTTAATGACTGCGTACATGGTTCAAATCCTTATAAAAAATTTTGGCGCACTTTACCGAATGTCAAACCGGTTTGTCAATCATTTTTATGGCCTTGCCATTCGAAAATAATCGCCAGCCCATTTCACGGCAGTCTTTCACGGGAATCGGAAAGACACATGTGCTACTCTCATGGAGTCCGGAAGCATGTGTCCGTCTTGGTGATCCGGGTTTCGATCAAGGCCTGGCCTTCCATGTTCAGGACATCCCGCAGGAAATCCGTCGGGCTCAGGGTGCCGTTGTCCAGTCGGCGGACCTGAAGGCACAGGATACGGTCCTGCGGTTCGTATGAAAGGGCATCCACAAATGGACGGATATCACGGGTCACCGTTTTGTTATGGGTCACCTTGGTTGCCGTGAAGGACGGGGCCTCCAGAAAAGCCCTGAGCGCTTCCCGGATTTCCTCGTCACTGGGCGTTCCTTCCGGCCCGCCGAGGGCAAGACGGTAACGGAAGCCGAGGATCGCATCGCTCAGGGAAGGCGCATCATGCGACAGGGGCCGGCAGGCCAGGATGGCCATCCCGGAGGGAAGGGCGCGGTTGGCAGCTTCAATGAAGAGATTCATGTCCCGTGTTGGGGATTCCACCCTCATGTCGACGTATTCCGCGAGGCTTTCCATGCCGACGGATGTGGCCACGGCAAACGAAATCCGGGGATGGGGATGAAACCCTTGGGAGTAGATGAAACGCAATCCCTCCTGCCTGACGGCCCGTGTCAAGGCGGTGGAGACTTCCAGATGGGAAAGCAGACGAGCCCGGCCTTTTTTGGTAAACTGGATGCGAAACCGTTGTTCTTGTTTTCGCGACGGGTCCCCGGCGACTCCCGTTTCCTGCACGCCGGACAGCGCCGCATCGGGATCGGTCGCCAGGACGGTTTTGATCCGTTCATGGTCGCAGACGCCGCAAAGATGACAGGGGCTCCGCCGGCAATCCGGCGTGAGTTCTTCCCGGTTTGCCTTCTCCGCTTCCTGCAGAAGGAATTTCCGGGAAAGGCCCGTGGCGATCCTGTCCCAGGGCAAAAGGGCGGACGGTTCAAGTGCGGCCAGAACCTTTTCCGGCCGAATGCGCCTGGTTTCCAGGGCAGCCTCCCAGTGGGGGAAGCAAAACTGGTCGCTCCAGCCGTCGAACCGGGCGCCCCGGCGGAAGGCCTCCTCGATGACCTCTGCCATGGTTTCGTCGCCTCGTGAAAGTAAACCTTCCAAAAAGGACATCAGGTGGTCGTGCCACTTGACGGACAGATTCCGGTGCCGGATGGCCTGTCGAAAGAAATCCTGCTTTTCACGGGTTTCGTCCATCGAAATCTGGCGTGACCACTGGAAGGGCGTATGGGGCTTGGGAACGAAGGTGGACAGGCTGACGGTTACCTTGCCAAGGTTTTTGCCCAGCCGGAGCGTCTTATGGGCGAGATCGCAGATCCCTTCCAGGTCTGTCGCCGTTTCTCCGGGGAGTCCGATCATAAAATAGAGCTTGACGGCTTTCCATCCGGCGTCGAACACTCCGCCAACGGTGCGGAGCAGCTCTTCCTCCGTGTTGCCCTTGTTGATGACGTTGCGGAGTCTTTGGGTTCCCGCCTCGGGGGCCAAGGTAAAACTCGTCTTGCGGACCCTTTTGATATCGGCCATCAGCTTGGGGGTAAGGGTCTCGACGCGCAAAGACGGCAGAGCGAGGGCAATGCGGTCGGCGTAATAGCGGTCCATGAGCAGGGAAAGCAGGGGTTCGATAAACGTGTAGTCCCCGGAGCTCAGCGAGAGCAGGGATATTTCGTCGTGCCCCGTTGCGGCAAGGCTGCAATCGGCCAAGGCGATCAGGCCTGCGGGCTCCTTTTCCCGGACGGGGCGCCAGACCATGCCTGCCTGGCAGAAGCGGCAGCCGCGGGTGCAGCCGCGTGCAATTTCCAGTGTAATCCGGTCGTGAATCGTTTTCATCAGAGGAACCACAGGGGATGTCGGGAGAAGCCGGCGGTTGAAATCGGTAATGATCCGTTTGCGGATGACTTCCCTGCCTGTATGTATCGCCGGGACGTAGACGCCCTCCAACCGGGCGAGCGCCTCCAGCGTTTGCATCTGTGTGTAGCCTTTCGTTTTGGCGGCCATGACGGTTTGCGCTATTTCCTGAACGACGTCTTCGCCCTCGCCGATAACAAAGGCATCCATAAACGGTGCCATGGGAGCCGGGTTGAAAACGCAGGGCCCCCCGGCGATGACCAGGGGGTCACCCCTGCGGCGATCCTTTCGCCGCAGGGGGATACGTGCCAACTCGAGCATGTTGAGGACGTTGGTATAGGAAAGCTCGTACTGAAAGGAAAAGCCGACGATGTCAAAGCGATGCAGGGGGGTGTGGCTTTCCAGGGAGGCCAGGGCCATGCCGGCCTGACGCATCCGTGCCTCCATGTCGGGCCAGGGGGCGAAGCAACGCTCGGCGGCGACTCCGGGCATGCCGTTCAGAACGGCATAAAGGATCTGCAGGCCCAGGTGGGACATGCCCACTTCGTACGTGTCGGGGAAAGCAAGGGCAAAGGAAAGGCGGCAGTCTTCCCGGGATTTGAAGACGGCATTCGGTTCCCCGCCGATATAGCGACTGGGTTTTTCGACGGACAGGAGCAACGATTCAAAATCCATGTTTGCCGCGCCTATGGCGTTCTCCCGTACTTGAAGGGGTTCTTTTGGATGTCAAGGTATTTCGACAGGGCGAAACGCCGCGGAAAATCAGGCTTGGAGAGGTAGGGCATGGTGTCTTTGCAAAAGGTGTCGACGAACTGCCGGAAAACGTTTTCCCGCTCGCCCCTGGCGACAAAAGTTCTTTCATTGCGATATGCGAACAGGAGGGTGTCGCCAAAGTGCCTGCGGACTGTTCGGTGTTGCTCTTCGTCGGTAAAAAACGCCGGATCGATGGCGATGGAAGCGCGGACCTGCAATTCCACCTTATCCGTATCGGCCGCGATCGAACGGGAATAATCCCAGACCTCAAGGGTCAGACCGTTGGGCAACGCGATGGTTTCGATTAGAATGCCGGACATGGTTCTGTGCCTTTCATGTATGAAAATACGGCCGGTTTGCCGGGCGGCTCCGCAATGCCTCACCCGGTATTCTTTCATCTCTGATTCCGGTGGGGAATGAACCGTTAATATTTCGGCACGGCTTCATGGTAAGCCGGGCCTGAAGGGCGCAAGGCCGTTATCTCAGGCATTACCGATCATACCGGATCATTTCATCTTGTGTGCGGGATCACAAAAGGTGATCCCGCACCGAGACGCCTTGTACCATCTTTGTGCTTGACCTGCAACCGCATTCCTTCTATATACTGGCGCAAGCCGGAAGTCCTCGGCAACAATCCGTTTTTCCAAGGTGAACTTTCATGGGCGACGCAAACGCCATTCTCCTTTTATCCTGTCCCGATCAGAAGGGGCTGGTGGCGACAGTTTCCAATTTCATCTTTCAGCACAACGGCAACATTGTCCATGCCGATCAGCATACGTCCCAACCGGAGAAAAACTTTTTCCTGCGCATCGAGTGGGAACTGGAAGGGTTCTTGATCCCGCGGGATGAGATTGCCCGGTCCTTTACCCCCCTGGCGGAACGGTTCGGCATGACATGGCACCTGCACTTTACCGATTACGTGCCCAGGATGGCCCTCTTCGTATCCCGCCATGTCCACTGTTTTCACGATCTCATTCTGCGGCAGCGGATGGGAGAGTTCCGGGCGGAAATTCCCCTGGTCGTGAGCAACCATCCCGATCTGAGGCCTCTGGTTGAGCATCTCGGGATGCATTACGAGTACATTCCCATTGCGGCGGAGAACAAGCCGGAGCAGGAAGCGAGGGAACTCGCGCTTTTACGGCGCCACGGGATCGATTTTGTGGTTCTCGCCCGGTATATGCAGATTCTGAGTGCCGATTTCGTCGCCGCTCTCTGCAACCGGATCATCAATATCCACCATTCTTTCCTGCCCGCCTTCGCCGGTGGCAAGCCCTACCAGCAGGCATATGATCGCGGGGTCAAGATAATCGGTGCCACGAGCCACTACGTTACGGAAATCCTCGACAAAGGGCCGATCATTGCCCAGGATGTGATCAAGATCAGCCACCGAGACACCGTTGATGACATCAAACTCAGGGGCAAGGATCTGGAACGCATTGTGCTGGCCCGGGCGGTGCGGCTGCATGTGGAAAGCCGGATTCTGGTGCATGGGAGCAAAACGGTGATCTTCGAATGATTCCGGGAGACGGTGTTCATCTATGCCAGCCCGGAGGTGGGAAGTCCTGCGGTGCTTGCTGCGGGCTCTACAATTATGCCGACAGCCGCCGGGAGGCCCTGGAAGCGCGACTGGCGGCAAGAACCCGCCTGTTCCTGGAGACGGTCAGGAACAGGGAAGACCTGCCTGAATATGCGGCGCACATCCGGCGGACGGAAGACCCTGCCAAGCGCTACGAGGTGATCTACTGCTGCGAGTACCTCGGGTTCATCGACCCGGCCGGGGAGACGGTCGGCTGTCTCCTGCACCCGCTTCAGAACGGCGGGGAAGACTGGCGCGACGTATCGTTTTATGGGCGGGAGCTCTGCGACGGTCATTTCTGTCCCAGTTACCATTACCTGACACGGACGGAAAGCCAGGCCCTGGTTCATATCATCGATGACTGGTATCTTTACGGCCTGTGCGTTACCGACATCGACCTGGTCAAGAGCTGGTTTCGGCTGATCGCGGATGCCGTGCATGAAATGCCGGGGGCGGAAAAGTTTGTTCGGGGACCCCTGAGGGATATTTCGCGGCGTTTCTTCGACCTGAAACAGACGTGGCCCTTTCGCGGAGAAGACACGAACCGTTTCGGGAAATACTATTTCGATGGTGCTCAGTACATGATCACAGCGATCGACTACAAAAGGTTAGGCTGCCAATCTTCACGGTTTGACGGGATTTTTCGCAGTTTGACGTCCGAATTTAAAAGCGCTGATTCCCTGCGCCGGGCCGAGGCGGTGATCCGGGAGCTGTTGGATGAATTCACCGTGGCTTATGGCCGGACGTACGGGGAGGAAAGGGACGCGGGATAAGCGTTCGGTCTCAGGAAATGTTTTTTGACGTGAGGGGAGGATTATGGATAAAACACAAAGGGAGGTACTCTTCTCGCGAGAGGAGATCGACGGGAGGGTTCGGGACCTGGCGGCCCGAATTTCGCGGGATTACGAAGGGAGGGAGCTGATCGTCATCGGTGTGCTGAAAGGGGCGTTCATCTTCATGGCCGATCTGATCCGCTATTTTTCCATTCCCTGTCAGGTCGATTTTGCGCGTCTGGCCAGCTATGGTGCCGGCTCGACCAGCTCAGGTAAGGTTATCCTGACGAAGGACATCGAAACGTCCATCAAGGGACAGGATATTCTCATCGTCGAGGACATCGTCGATACGGGAATCACCCTGTCCTATTTTACGGCATGGCTGGCGGAGCGGAATCCGCGGACCCTCAGGGTCTGCGCATTTCTGGACAAGCGGGGACGGCGCAAAGTTCCGTTCGAGGCCGATTACGTCGGTTTTGCCATCGAGGACGGATTTGTTGTCGGTTACGGCCTGGATTTCGATGAGAAGGCCCGGTTCCTGCCCGACGTGTACATCATGAAAAACGAAGCAACAGGGGGACGGTTATGATTATCCAATGTGAAAAGTGCGCGACGAAATACCGGTTCGACGACAACCTTCTGGAAGGGGATGGCGTCTGGGTCCGCTGCAGCCGATGCAAGCACGAGTTTTTTCAGGAAAATCCTTTTGCCAGGCCCTTTCCGACTGTCGATGACGATGCGGTTTTGAAAAATCTTGATGACCTGCGCAGTGGGATCAGGGAGCGCGAACCGGAAGATCTTTCTTTCGCGGAGCTGACCGGGCAGGTTGAAGAAGACTCCGCCGTCAGGGAAGGAACGGCCAATCGTCAAGAAAGGCCGGCTGAAAGGACGGGACGGGGTAAGCGGATTTTAAAGGGGGTTTTCAAGGTGCTCCTGGTGCTGGCGGTTCTGGCGCTGATCGCGGGGGTGAGCCTGTGGTCGTATATGCAACTGGGGGGACAGTTGAGTCTCCGGGATATTCGGCCCTATGTTCCCTATCTGGACCAGTTTATACCCACGGCGGAAGACCCTGGTATCGTGAAGCTTTCCCAGATCAAGGTCACCAACCTCTCGCAGCGCTACGTGCAGCACTGGATCCTGGGCAATATCCTCGTTGTGGAGGGGACGGCCTGGAACAGCACGCCTTACCCGGTGGCCCGTATCAGGGTGGAGGCGCGGCTTTTCGATGAGCAGGGGGCCGTGCTGGCCCGGGAGGAGGCTTTTGCCGGAAACCTGCTGACGGACATGGAACTGACCACGCTGCCGGAAGAGACTATGAGGAGCGAACTGGTCCTGACGGAAGGAAGCGATGTGTCCAACGACCGGGTCGAGCCTCGAGGGCAGATCCCCTTCATGATAGTCTTCGCGAGGGATTACCCCGGCGCTGCCAGGACCATGGTTCATGTC
>CAYPKE010000095.1:0-9775 GCA_964411235.1 uncultured Syntrophales bacterium | reverse complement strand
GCTGCATGCCGTATTTTTTCCCTGCCTGCATCATCGAAGGTATCTGAAAGGTCTTCGACTCGCGAATGAGGTTTCTTACCGCTGCATTGGCGATGAGGATCTCCAGGGCGACACACCGCGCTTTTTTGTCGATGCGCTTGAACAAGACCTGTGAAATGACCGCACGGATGCCGTCGGCAAGGGTGGATCGGATTTGCATCTGCTCGCCGGCCGGGAACACCTCGATGATGCGATCGACAGTACGTGCGGCGTTCGTGGTATGCAGGGTGGCAAACACCAGATGACCTGTAGATGCCGCTTCTACCGCCAGGGAGATCGTTTCCAGGTCACGCATTTCTCCGACGAGGATGATGTCCGGGTCTTCACGCAGGGCGCCCCGAAGAGCCGAAGAAAAGGTTCTCGTATGGATGCCCACTTCCCGCTGATTGATGATGCAATTTTGACTTTGGTGCACGAATTCGATGGGATCTTCGATGGTGATGATGTGGTCCTTGCGTAAGCGGTTCGCCTCATCGATGATGGCGGCCAGGGTTGTTGATTTGCCGCATCCCGTCGGCCCCGTTACCAGAACCAGCCCCCGCGGCAGCGTGGCTAATTTGGCGACGACGGGAGGAAGTCCCAATTCGCCACAGGTGGAAATCTTGCTGGGGATTTCTCTGAAAACAGCGGCAATGCCGTTTTGCTGCATGAAGAAATTAGCCCGGTAACGGGCCAGGTTGGGAATCTGGTAGGCAAAGTCCACATCGCCCGTCTCTTCGAAATGCTTGATTTTATGCTCCGGAGTGATTTCGTAGAGCATGGCACGGAGTTCATCATTGGTCAGCAGGTCGTACTTGACCCGCTCCAGATCGCCCCGGATACGTATTGCCGGCTGCTGGCCGGAGCAGAGATGTAAGTCGGATGCGCCCTGTTCATTCATCAACTGGAAAAAAGCGTCGATTTTTGCCATGAGAATCTCCTTGTGCGGTCTGGGTTTCTGGAGCGGGTCCTGGTTGAATGAACAATTCGCGTAGCAGGGTATCGCAATCAACAAGGCGGCGAAAGTATAAGAAAAGATGAAACTTGTGTCAAGGCGGATATTAGAATGGGCTTATTTGTAAAGATACGGGATTGATGTGAAAACCGCGATTTCTGGTGATTCGAGGCTGAAATGCCTGTGAAATATTCACGATGGAGGCCGTAGTAACACTTGCACGGAGCCCCGAGAAAGGCCGTTCTCCGTGACGATAAATCGGCATCCGGTGCACAAGTGCGCCCAAGAGCGGCCCTGAAGATAGGGGAAACGGCCATCCTGGTATCAGTAATCCGGCCTGATAAGCAGAATAGGGGTATGGGCGTCATGCAGGATGCGCAAAGCCACGCTGCCGAACATCACATGCTTCAAGCCGGTGCGCCCTTGTGTCGCCATGGCAATCAGATCAATTTGGTTATCTCTGGCGAAACCGACGATCGCCTCGGCGATCTTACCTTCCAGAATGACGGACCGGGTTTGTATTCCCTCGGCAACAAAAGATTCTTCAATGCGCCCGAGGTAATCCTGGGCGGTATTAAACTGGGTGTTTTTCAGGGCCACGAAATCGAATCCTTCAAAAACCCATTCCGGCGGGATTTCGACGACGTTGATCAGGATGATTTCACCGACAAGGCCCCCCTGTGCCAGTTTTCTGGCCTGGGGAAGAACACATTCGGCCGTTTTCGAACCATCAAGCGGGACGAGCATTTTCTGATACATGGGACGACCTCCTTTCAATTTGGGTGAAATAACAACACCTGTATGGGACGCGTATCAGAGGGCTTATGCTCCACGATCCCCGCTGATCTTCTATGATCCGACAGAAGGGACCGGATGTTCCATGATGCCCTGAGATTAGGATGGGCCGCGCCGGATCCCTTTATTCGGCATAACCATGAGATTGCCGTCAATGGACGGTGATCCTGAAGGACCATGCTCATATTTTGATACTATATCCGACGACGGGTTTCGTCAACGAAAACGCCTTTAAGGGTGCAAAAGGAGGGTCCCCAAAGGCATTCATGGCGGAGGTATGAGACGATAACTGATGGATGAAGCGGGTCAGTATTCGATGCCCTTTTGTGTGCCGATTTTCTGCTCGTAACCGTGTTTCCGGCATTCCATCACGGTTACCGTGTCGGCGATGTCGATTAGCGACTGGGGGGCGTCGCGACCGGTCATGACAATTGTAACCCCCGGGGGAGCCTCTTCCAGGAGGCCGACGACTTCTTCGGCCGCCAGGAGTCCTGTTGCGCAGGCGTTACATATTTCGTCCAGAACCATCAGGTCGCAGGCGTTTTCTTCGAAGCGTTTTTTTGCGAGGTTAAGACCGGCCTGCGCAGCCTGCCGGTGAAGGGTATATTCAGGATGATCTTTCTTCGGCACGAAACCTCGTCCCGCCTGAGTGAATTCCACACCCGCCAGCCGCGAGAGAGATGCGCGTTCACCCGTACACGGGTCATTCTTGATGAACTGGATGACGCAGGCACGCAGACCATGTCCTGCGGTACGGAGCACCATACCCAGCGCCGCGGTTGTTTTACCCTTGCCGTCGCCTGTGAAAAGTAGAATACGCCGCGAAGAACTCACAGGTCCCCTCCCTTTTGGGGTTGCTGAAAAATTTGCCTACATCAAATCGTAGAAGGTTGAGACATATCTCAGCCGTTCTTCATATGCCGCGGTGCGTGATGGGTCCGTCCGGTTGTAAAGCTGGATCAGCTTCAGGATTGTTCGGCGCTGGCTCGAATTGATCTGTAAAGACTTTTCGTAATACTCCGCCGCACCGGAGAGATTCTGCTGTGAATAAAGGACATCGCCGATCAAATCATATTTCTGTGCCAGGGCGAAGGAATCGTTTCCAATCCGATTTAAATAAGCATAGCCGCGATCCGGGTTGCCTGTCTGGAAATAGTGGGCTGCCAAAGAGATGTTGGCGAAGGCGGAAAAGGGCTTGTCCATATCTGAAGAATGGTTCCAGTAATGAAGCGCTTCGCGGGTTAATCCTTTTTGGTTCAGAATCAGGGCGTGGGTGTTGTAGTAGGCTGTCTTGTCGTCAGTGGCCTTGACGGGGAGCATGGCGATCACCAGAAAAATAAGGGCGATCATACATAACAAGCCGGTTTTTCTGACGCTTCCGGATCGGATCGACTCTAGAATGCAGAAAGCCCCTGAGACAGCCAGCGGAATGAGCAGGGTGACCATGGGCAGGCGATAGCGGCCGTTCGAGAAGAAGGCGATAAGCGTCAGGCCATAGACAGCAAGGATCAACGATACAGCCCTGGTTTTTCGGTCATGGGAAAAACCATGGATCATGCCGACCATGGCAAGCGGGAAAATCAGCCAGAAGCTGAAAAACGGCAGACGAAAAGTACCGGCGAATTCGCTGAGAAAATCGATATCGTAATGGTCACAGGCTTCGAACCGGTTGACCAGGACGAGTGTTTTTTGCCAGAGTTTCCAGAGAAAGGTGCCGGGATGCCGGGTGGCCTCCCTCAGCGTTTCCTGCATCCAATACCGGGACGCCTCCTCCGGTGTCATGGTTTTGCCGGTCCGACGGCTGGCTTCGACGGTAAACTGGATACCCTGTTCAAAAGGAGATGAAGTGGCAAAGGCAACGGGACGGTAATAGGGATCGGGATTGCTGAGATTGTTTCCCAGGTAAAGATTGAACCCGCCCTGCGATGTGGTGAGGGCAAGCTTGCCGGCGACCACATAATTGCGGACCATGAAAGGCGCCACTGCCAGTGTGATCCCCAGCAGGAGCATGGCCAGCGTGACCGCAACCGGCTTGAACGGCACCCGGTCCCGTAATGCATAAACGGCGGGAAGGGCAAAAAGGAATGGCACGATGACTAAGGCATTGGGGCGCACATTGATGACCAAGCCCGCGGCCAGGCCGAGCAGAACGGCGGCCACAGCGGGGCGGCTGATCAAATCACCTGGCCTTATCGATGGTATTTTCCGGTTTTCAACCAAGGTTTGGATCACCACGAGAAAACAATAAAAGACGGCAGCAAAGCCCAGGGTAGACAGGGCTTCTTTCAGGGGAACAATGCTGTAAAGGATCAGCGGCTTGTAAAGGGCGGCAACCAGGCATGCCCAAAGACCGACCTTGCGATTCACCAGTGCCGTGCCGATCAGGTAGACGAACCAGCAGGTGATGACACCGAGGATAACATTCAGTGCCCTGACGTAAACCAGATCGGCGGAGAAAATCTTGTAAAGAAATGCCATGATATAGGCGAACAGAGGGGCGAATTCATAGATCGATCGTGAGGAAAAGGTCCCGTCGGCGATTTTCTGAGCCCATTCGTGATAAACGCGCTCATCCCAGAGAATAAAGGTGAAATATGGGGTAGCAGACAAATCCGCCAGGGCGATCAGCCTTACAATGAGGGCAAGGAGAAGCGCGCCCGCGAGAAGGAGAAGGTTTCTGCGTTCACTGGTTATATTGAGCGACCGCACCATTTCGGTGGCCGGTTTTTTTTTACTCCCTTTTTTACTCATGCTGATCCGAACTCCCTGCGGCTTGCATGTCCCCGACAGGGGCACGGCGCTCATAAAGCCCCTACTTTTTTTTGGTGATTATGTCAACCCTTGAGAGGCTCTATGCTCACAACAAGTGCTTGACTTTTCACGGAGGCATCATGTATGTTCCCAAAACCTTTTGAGGCGTGATACCGGATTTGACTGGGGATGTAGCTCAACTGGGAGAGCGCGGCGTTCGCAATGCCGAGGTCAGGGGTTCGAGCCCCCTCATCTCCACCAGGACATAGTCCGATGAAGTCCATCGGAGGCCAAAACCCGTTAGAAATAGCGGGTTTTTTATTGTCATATGCGACCATTCTCAGCTATGGAGGGGTTGCATATCGGTGACAGGGGGAAATCATTCGCAATTTGGCAACGCCTCAAAAGTCAGTTTCATCGGATGCCGATGAAATAGCCCAAGCACTTTACAAAATATCGCATTCTTCTGATATTGATTTTAGAAAATATGTCATCGAGTTGATGCGTACTTTTTCATGAAAGATGGTTTTGGGCATTTTGCGTGGCAAAAATCCTTTCAATGCGCAATGCACAACTCCGTGGGTCTTCAGGGAAGATTATTGTTTTTGTGTGTTTTCAACAAACCGGATATTTAACATAAAATATTCTTTTCGTTTCTCTCGCATTTTATTATCGATTTCTCTAACTTTACTTGTGACAAAATAATCAATCTTTAATACAGCGAACGGAGAATGCATGCCCAAATCCTTTGTAAGTACCGAGCCTCTCTAAAATATTGCTTTTGTGCGACAGGCGGTAAACTAAAATGTGCTCCTTGCCGGCGGCGTTACTGTTATTGATATTATAATCCGTGGAACTCCACCAGTAGCCAACTTCGCCGGTTTCTTTGAATACACCTTTGTTGTCTATGGCAAATAATGTTCCCATGCGGGCCCTGTAGCCTGAGGCAATACCCGTAAAACCGCTTTCGTTCGTTCCATCACCGTTGTCTTTCCAGCCTCGCGTGGTTTTCATTTTTCTGCCGGCATCATCAGAGCCACCAAGAAAACCGCTTAACTCCTGCCATTCCGCATCGTTCGGCAGATGCCAGCCGGAAGGACATATGGTACGTGCCGTTTCCCAGGCATAGAAATAACCAAAGAGCTTCACATCGCTTTCATCATTACTATAGGCCCAAGAACCACCCTTTGCTTTATGAGCCAGGTTATCTGCCATCCAGACCTGGTTGCCTATTGCTACCGTCTTATAAACTTTGCCGTCGCGTGAATCTGTAAATGTTCCAAACCTGCTTTTTCTTTCTTCGATTTTTTCGTGTCTATACTCCAGCTTATTTATAAGGCTCTTCACCGATTCAACATCACTCGCATTCGGAGCGAGTTGAACGTAGCGCTTTAAACTGTTGATCGCATCTTCGTACTTTCCTGCTTTTTCCTGAACAAGGCCGAGGTTGTAATAAAGCTCCGGCCAATCAGGAAAGAGACTTCCCGCCTTTTCAAATTCAGCTATCGCCGCTTCATAGTCGGCGGGTGTTTTTGCCATTTCCACCGCCGCCATGCCACGGTCAAAATGCTTTCTGGCTTCATCAGATATCTTCTGGCCAAAAGCTGTCCCGACTGCGCATAGCAGCATCAATACAATAACCGCATAAAGTATCCTTTTCATTTTTCTCCTATTTATTCTTCTTTATTGACGCTTCTTGCGACGTTAGTTGCCAAACAAATCAGTCTTTAATACAGCGGATAGAGAATTCACATTGTTTGTTTAATGCGTGTGTTCTCGCTACACCGCTAGCGTCGCTCCCAATATGCCGGGCCCATGCATCTTTGCGTCCCGTTGACGTAGAACTCCACCAATTTCCGAGAGAGCCGATTCCGTAAAATTTGCTGCCTTTTTCATAACTGCCTCCGCCGGGAAGTGCGGCAAAGCCGCCCTCGTTGGTTTCGTTTCCGCTGTCTGGCCAGCCGCCGGTGCTTTTCATTTTTTCCCCCACAGGAAGCCCTCTGGTGTGGAAATTGTGCATAGCGCCAACCTCACTCTCGCTCATTCCGAGATTCATTTCCATTTCCTGCCATTCCTGGTCACTGGGCAGATGCCAGCCGGGCGGGCAGACATTATGGGCCGCCTCCCAGTCATACAGATATCCATACGTTTTTACGTTGTTTTCATCATTGTTATACGCCCATGAGCCTTTCTGGGTTTTGTATGCAAGGTTTTCGGCCAACCAGACCTGATTTCCTATCTTTACCGTTTTGTAAATCTTGTCGTCCCGCGGATCGGTAAATTTTCCGTATCTGTCACCTATCTGTTCCTTCTTGTAATCCAGTTTGTTAATCAGCGTTCTGACTGCTTCCGCATCTTTCGCATCCGGCGCGAGAAGAAGATATCGTTTCAAGTTTGCCATCGCCTCACTGTACATGCCGGCCTTATCCTGGATTAATCCGAGGTTGTAATACACGTCGGGCCAATCCGGGGCCAATGCTTTTGCCTTTTCAAATTCGGCGACGGCTTTTTCGTAATCGGCGGGTGTTTTGGCCATTTCCACCGCAGCCATGCCGCGGTCAAAATAACGCCGGGCTTCATCGGATACTTTCTGGCCGAAAGCCGACCCGACTGCGCACAGCAGCATCAATACAATAACCGCATAAAGGATTCTTTTCATTTCTCTCCCATTTATTCCGTTTTATTGTCGATTCCTGCAACGTTAGTTGTCACAAGAAATCAATCTTTAATACAGCGAACAGGAAAAAGATCTTTCTTATTTCTTGTCGCAGTCAATTGCAGCCAGCCCTTTTTGCAGCTAAAGAGTAACCCGTAGTACTTATCTTTCTCCCATATTGATTTGGCACTTTCTTTGGTAATACTCCACCAAGTAATAAAATCATCTCCCTTTCGGAGGGGAACTGCATTAAAACCACTCTGGTTCGTTCCAGGGCAGCCATGTTCCTCTATGCGTTTGCTCTTCCATGAAGATTCCGGATCTCTTCCGAAGGTGTCGATTAATTTATTACATTCCTTAGTTGTTGGCAGATGCCAGCCAGTGGGGCATACTGTCAACGCCTCTAACCAAACATAGCGGCATCCGTAGAGTATTTGATCGCCTTCGTCATTACCTGGGGGCACACATGCACCTGCTGCGTCGTACTTCAGGTTTTCGGCCATCCAGATCTGATTTCCTATCTTTACCGTTTTGTAAATCTTGCCGTCCCGCGGATCGGTAAATTCCCCGTATTTGTCGCCTATCTGTTCCTTCTTGTAATCCAGTTTGTTGATCAGCGTTCTGACCGCTTCCGCATCTTTCGCATCCGGCGCGAGGAGGAGATATCGTCTCAAGTTTGCCATCGCCTCACTGTACATGCCGGCCTTATCCTGGATTAATCCCAGGTTGTAATACACGTCGGGCCAATCCGGGGCCAAGGATTTTGCCTTTTCAAATTCGGCGACGGCTTTTTCATAATCGGCGGGTGTTTTGGCCATTTCCACCGCCGCCATGGCGCGGTCAAAATGCCTTCGGGCTTCGTCGGATACTTTCTGTCCGAAAGCCGACCCGACTGCGCACAACAGCATCAATACAATAACCGCATAAAGGATTCTTTTCATTTCTCTCCCCCAGTTTATATTATTTTACAGTTTTAACGACGCTGAGCAATTGATCATAACGCTGCTTCAGTTCTTCATATTTCTTCCTTTTCCTGTCTGCGCTCATAATAAGTATTTCAGCATTTTGTTCCAACGTCTTTATTCTTGCTACGAGTGCGTCGTATTCCGCATTAAGTTTAAAATATTGCGCCTTTAGCTTTTCTTTTTCCGCCTCATTTGCAGCCTTTAAAAGCTTGCTCGTGATTTCCTCCGCGTTTTCCCGGTTCGTCCTGGCTTGTGCTTTTGTTTTGTCAATGGCCTCTCTTGTCCATGCCAGTTCCTTGTCCGTTTCGATAATTTCCGATACCAGTGTTTCCGTTTCACTGATAATGCGGTTACGTTCTTTCACCTGCGGGTCGGTAAGCTCTTTTTTTGATACATGCGACGTGGGCTTTTCGTCCTGTTTTTGGGCATCAAACTGACTCAGATTATGGGCTGTTTCAAGAGGACCTGTTTCCGCATATTGCGCTGCCTTTTCCGAAGAGCTCTCAATCGACTTCAGCTGCATCAGGGCGTCGCCGTTTTTCTTTCCGCCTGCATCCGCGTAAGTTTTAAGCTCTAGTTTCCCGGTATCCGCGGAATATGTTTTAAGGCCATGGCTTTGGTCCTGTGTTCCCTTGAAACTGTGGAGGAGCTCTTTCTTTTCCTTTTGGAATTCAAACCATGCTTCAAGAGCCGCCTGTTTTTGCTGTTCCTCCAGCATCTTCTTCATTGCTTTCTGCTTTTCTATCTCGTTTACGTTTTGCGCCGATGTACCGGTGGGAGCTGAAAAAATGCTTTGAAAAAGAGCGCCCATGATGCCATGCATCATCTGCATCTGAAAGTCCTGCTTGCTGCTGTAGCCTCCCGCGTAAGGAACGGGTTGTTTTCCAACAGGCACACAACCGCCGCAGCCGACGCAGCTATAAGTTGTACCATTGTAGACTTTGCTATATTTTTTTCCTTTTCCATAATAACTTCCGTCGGACCAGGAATCGCCCGTGCATGAGGCGGTGGGGCTGGGGATTTGCGCAAGAACCGTCCACGGGGGGACCAACACGGTTAAAAAAAACAACATGCAAAAGCCGATCATGATTTTCTTCATAATAAAGTTCCATCCTTCATATTCATTTAAGATCTTGTGCTTTGGTTTTTTTGTTTAATGTCGTTTTTTGCAATCCCAAAGTGCGCTTATTTCATGAAACATTTTGACGAAATGGGTTGATTTTCCAGAGCATACATTTCGTTGGAATGATTCTGTAATAACGAATTTTCTGCGGGGTGAATTATAAGGAAGACACATGTTCGTGTCAAAATCATTTTAGCTTACATACACATGGACTAAAGGGATGAGCCTTTTATGGAGAATATGTGAACCGCCTCGGGATTGTCGGAGAATTCATTTTGTGCGAGGACGGAGTCATGAGACAGCAAAATAGGTATTCCCCGGAAGTGAAAGAGCGAGTGGTTCGGATGGTATTCGATTAACAAAGGCTCCGAAAAAGTAGGGGCGGTTCAGGCAAGATATGGGGGTATTGGGGGGGTATGAAGTAAAATCAAACTATTGAATCGTAAGTAATAATAAATGGGTCTGGACTAGCTGAGCACTGCTATACGTGCTAAAAGGCTAGTCATGTCAGT
>CAYPKE010000094.1:0-9782 GCA_964411235.1 uncultured Syntrophales bacterium | reverse complement strand
ATCAGAACGTCGTGC
Organism: uncultured Syntrophales bacterium; assembly: GCA_964411235.1. GTDB lineage: Bacteria > Desulfobacterota > Syntrophia > Syntrophales > JAAYKM01 > JAAYKM01. Next base: position 9,767 of record CAYPKE010000094.1, on the reverse strand, counting down.
ACCAGCGCAATGACGCCGCCAAGGGCATAACGGAATTCGAACCGGAATCCCACGTAAATGAGAATGCCGATACAGGCGAAAAAGAGCGCCAACTGGGCCTTGCGGGTCAGGTCGCGTCCCACTTTAGGGCCTACAACTTCAACCCGCTGAATTTCAAAATTGCCTTGGGGGTAAGCCGCCGACAAGGAATTCTCCACCCGTGCCGCCAGACCGTCCAGATCGGTGCGTGTCTCGGATGTGCGAACCACCACCTCCTGGTTCCCATAGCGTTGAATGATGCTCTGCTCGAGACCGATCGCTGCAAAATTCTTTCTGATTTCGTCGATCCGGGGTTCTTCGGTGAACTTGATCTGTACCAGGGAACCTCCGGCGAAATCAATGCCGTAGTTGAGGCCGCCCCGCCAGATGATGGAGACAATACCGATCAGAATAATAACCGCTGAAAGGGTTGAGGCGGCCTTCATCCAGCGGACGAAATCGATCTTGGTATCGGGTTTGATGATTTCAAAAAAAGACATGAGTGTTCCCCTTGTGTGTTTTAGATGCTGAGCGTCGATATCTTCCGGTTCCAGACAAAGTAGTCATAGATGATGCGCGTGCAGAACACGGCCGTGAACAGGCTGACAACAATACCGATCGTAAGGGTCACGGCGAAGCCTTTGACCGGCCCGGTGCCGAAGCCGAAGAGGAAAAGGGCTGCCACCAGGGTGGTCACATTCGTGTCCAGAATAGTCAGAAAAGCCTTGGCGTAGCCCGCTTCTACGGCGGCGCGGGGTGTTTTGCCCAGGCGCACTTCCTCACGAATCCGCTCCAGGATGAGAATGTTTGCGTCCACCGCCATACCTATGGTGAGAACGATGCCCGCAATGCCGGGCAGGGTGAGGGTAGCCCCGAACATGACCATGGCGCCGAGCAGCAGGACAAGGTTTGCGGCCAGGGCCAGGTCGGCGATTAATCCCGAAGCCCGGTAGTAAAAGGCCATGAAAATGAAGACCAGAATACCCGCAAGAATGCAGGACCAGGTGCCTTTCCGGATCGAATCCTGGCCCAGGGAGGGGCCGACGGTTCTCTCCTCGAGAATGTTCACCGGGGCGGGCAGGGCACCGGCCCTGAGGACGATTGCCAGATCCCTGGCTTCATTCATGGAAAAGGCGCCGGTAATCTGCGCCTGTCCGCCGGAGATGCGCTCCTGGATCACCGGCGCGGAATAGACGTTGCCGTCCAGGACGATTGCCAGGCGCTTTTTGACGTTTTCTCCCGTGATACGATCGAAGTCCTGCGCCCCCTGGGCGTTGAACTTGATGGAGACGTAAGGTTCGGCGAACCGGTCGCCGATCTGGACGCGGGCGCTCTCGAGGGAACCGCCCGTCAGCAGGGTTTTCTTCTTAAGGAGATAGGGAACCGAGCGCTGCCGTCCTGTTTCGCGGTCAAGGTGAAGGCCATAGGCGACTTCCAGGCCTTCGGGAATATTTCCCTTCAACGCCTCGTCAAGGCTGTGTTCCTCGTCGACGAGCTTAAATTCGAGGAGCGCCGTTCTGCCGATAAGGTCTTTGGCCCGTTTAGGATCCTTGATACCCGGCAACTGGATCAGGATGCGGTCTTCACCCTGGGGAATGATTTCCGGCTCGGCGATGCCGAACTGGTCGACACGGTTGCGGATGGTTTCCAGAGATTGTTCGACAGACATTTTTTTAATCTCGGCGACGCGCTTCCGGTTCATCCGGAGATAAATCTTCTCGCGGCCATCAACCGTTTCGGACGCGTCAATTTCCAGATCGGGAAATTGATTCTTAAGGGTTCTATCAAAGACATCCCGGGCGGCCGGATCCGTCAGTTCTAGCGATATCCGGTTATCAGGTGTCCTTTCAAAATGGCGAAAGCGGATCCGGCTTTCCATCAGGGTCTCTTTCAGATTGGCGGATATCCGTTCCGTCATGGTTTCCACGGCTTTTTCCGTATCCACCTCCAGGACGAGGTGCATGCCGCCCTGCAGGTCTAGGCCCAACTGGAGTTTATTTCCAGGTAGTTTCTCCTGCCAGAATTTCGGCAGTTCGCTTACGATGGTCGGAGTCAGGTAGAAGATTGCCGCCAGGAAGATCAGCAAGGCGATCGTTGCCCTGAATTTGATGCTGTTGAACATGGTTTACCTCGTGGAATGCGATTTTATGAAGCTTTCTGAAGGACCTCGGCGACGAAAGGTCGGGAAACCTTGATCCTGACCTTATCGGCTATTTCCAGGGTAATCACGTTATCCGTGATGGCGACGATCTTGCCGTGTATTCCCCCGGACGTGACGACGGTGTCGCCATGGGTCAGATTGGCGAGCATCTGCTTGATTTCTTTCTGTCTCTTCTGCTGCGGCCGGATGAGAAGAAAATAGAAGATGCCGAACAGGATGACCATCATGATCAGAAAACTGAAATCTCCACCTGCCGGCGAACCGTTTCCTCCTCCGCTGCCCATTGCGTAAGCGATGTCTGTCAATTCCATTTCCTCCTTATATCAATCGTCAATCAATTGTTCCGTTATTCCGCGATTGCGGATTTGTCTGCTCCAGGCATGCCTGATGCCGCATTGTCCAGGAAATCCTTTTTGAAACGGTCAAATTCTCCCTGCCCGATGGCTGTACGTATCTTTTCCATCAGTCGCAGATAGAACCGCACATTGTGAAGCGTATTCAAAATCATCGCCAGAATTTCCCCGGTGATGTAAAGATGTCTCAAATAGGCTCTCGAGAAGTTTCTACAAGTATAACAGTCACATGTATCATCGAGTGGTGACTGGTCATCCCGGTAGCGGGCGTTTTTTATAACAACCTTTTCCCGATTTGTAAATAATAATCCGTTTCTGGCACATCGCGTCGGCATGACACAATCGAACATGTCGATGCCGAAGCCGACACACCGGACGATATCTTCCGGGGTGCCTACACCCATCACGTATCGCGGGCGATCCGCAGGCATCAGGGGCGCCATGGTCCGGACGACATGCATCATCTCCGTTTTCGGTTCCCCTACACTCAAACCTCCCAGGGCATATCCGTCGAACCCGATTTCGCTCAGGCCTGTGAGCGCTTCCTTTCTCAGGTCAAGGTGAGTCCCTCCCTGGACGATACCGAAAAGCGACTGGTCGGGTCTTCTTTTCGCTTTCCGGCAACGCAGGGCCCAATCCATGGTGAGATCCAGTGAGCTTTTTGCCTGATCGAAGGTGGCGGGGTATGAGGTGCATTCATCGAAGGCCATGATGATGTCGGCCCCTAGGTCTTCCTGAATGGCTATGGCCGTCTCGGGCGAGATGAAGTGTTTCGAGCCGTCGATATGCGATTGAAAAAGGACGCCTTCACGGCTGATTTTTCTCAATGCGCCCAGGCTGAATACCTGAAATCCGCCGCTGTCGGTGAGAATGGCCCCTGGCCAGTTCATGAAACCGTGCAGACCGCCGGACTGCCTGATCAGTTCCCGGCCGGGACGGAGGTAGAGGTGGTAAGTGTTCGACAGGATCAGGCCCGCACCGGCATCCTGCAGCATGGCAGGCGTCATGGCCTTGACCGTTCCCTGAGTCCCGACGGGCATGAAAACGGGAGTCGCAACATCACCGTGGGCAGTTCTGAGCAGTCCGGAGCGCGCCTCTCCTGCGGGTTGTCGGGCGGTCACGGTAAAGATCGGCGCCGTCATGTTGCAGTCCTTATTTTTATCGCTCATGATCATTATGACTGTCACCTTACGCGATGAACATGCAGTCTCCGTAGCTGTAGAAACGGTATCGCTCGCGGATTGCCTCTTCGTAGGCTCTCCGAATCAGATCGGTTCCGCCGAAAGCGGAAGTCAGAAGGTAAAGAGACGATTTCGGCAGGTGCAGGTTTGTCAGGAGAGCGTTTACCCTTTTAAAACGGTAGCCCGGATAAATGTACAAACGGGTGTATCCCGAAGCCGCCCGGATGCGTCCGGTTTCGTCGGCCGTCGACTCCAGAACACGTGTTGTCGTCGTGCCGACGGCAACCACCCTCTCGGATTCCGAGATGACGTCGGCCGAATCGGGGGACATTTCAAAATATTCCTCTTCCATGATGTGGTCTGTCACATTCGCTGTTTCGATGGGCAGAAAGGTTCCGTAACCGACATGAAGGGTGACACGGATGATGGTTACGCCCATGGCCTCGATTGCCCCAAGGATTTCAGGCGTGAAGTGGAGTCCGGCCGTCGGCGCCGCAACAGATCCGGGCCGGAGTGCGTAAACCGTCTGATACCTCTCCCTGTCATCGGAATTTCCGGTCCGGCTGTGTTTGCGGTTGATATAAGGCGGTAACGGCGCTGCGCCGTATCTTTCCAGAAACGTTTCAAAGGGCAGGTCAGTATCAAAAGACGCCAGCCATTTTTTCTCCGACAGGCGGTCAAGAATCAGGCATTGACCGCAGGAATCGAAATGAAGCAGGGTGCCGGGATGGACGCGTTTGCCCGGCCGGAGAAGCACCTCCCACACCGGCTGCCCGAGACCGTTTTCATCTTTTCGGTTGAGAAGGAGAATCTCGATCCGTGCGCCCGTTTCCTTTTTCCCGAAGAGCCGGGCGGGAATCACCTTGGAATCATTCAGGACAAGTGTGTCCCCTTTGCGAAGGGAAGCGGGGAAATCGAAAAAATGCCGGTGGGCGCAAGTTTGTTCATGGCGATTCACAAGCATCATGCGGGACCGTTCCCTCTGCGGGGAAGGCTCCTGTGCGATCAGCTCCGGCGGCAGATGATAATCGAATTCGGTTAGATTCATGGTGGTTTGCCAGGCCCGCCCTGATGCGGTCGTTGATCTCAGTTTCTGCCCAGATAGACAAAGAGAAGACCCGCCGCAACGGCACAGAAGCCGATCATGCGAAGCAAATGGCTGGGCATCTCCACGACCTTGAGCAGATAGGATTTGATTTTGTCGGGAAAAGCAAAATAGGGGAGTCCTTCCAGGATCAGCACCATTCCCATAACACACAGAAAAAATTCCACTACCGCATCCCTTCCCTGGATTTGATTTCCTCCCAGAGACGATTCATTTCTTCGGCTGAGGTCTCTAACAATGTTTTATTCTGATTTGCAAGCGTCTTTTCAATATCGTTGAAACGACGGGAAAACTTCTCCGCGGCCTTCTTCAGGGATGCCTCGGCTTCGACACGGGCGAAACGGCAGAGATTGACGAGTGAAAACAGGAGATCACCGATTTCCTCTTCGATGCGGCCCTGCTTGCCGCTTGCCATGGCGTTTTTCAATTCGGCAAATTCTTCCTCGATTTTATCCAGTACACCATGAATGTCGTCCCAGTCGAAGCCGACCGTAGCGGCCTTTTCCGTCATTTTTTGTGCGCTGACCAAGGCCGGCATGGACCGGGGATAGCGGCCAAGATATCCGTCATCCCGGACGGGTTTCTTCTCGACATGCTCCTTGATGTAGGCCCAGTTTCGCTTGATCTCTTCGACATTTTCCACGCAGGCATCGCCGAAAACGTGCGGATGCCGGCGAATCATCTTTTCGGCTACCGAGGCGACGACATCCTTCAGACCGAATATTTCCTGTTCTTCGGCCAGAACCGCCAGAAACAGGATCTGAAAAAGCAGATCTCCAAGTTCTTCCCTGATTTCTTCCTGGTCATTCGCTGAAACGGCATCAACGACTTCATAGGCCTCCTCGATAAGATAACGCGCGATATCCGCACTGGTTTGCTTCCTGTCCCAGAGGCAGCCTTCGGGACCGCGCAGTGTGCGGATGATATCGAGGAGGTCTTGAATGCCATTTTTGTGAGGTGGCGTTTTCAAATGCATTCCGTCTCCGATCTTAGTGAAGTTAAAAAACGGCGTGGCGGTTCATACGGCACTGTTGATTTGTTTCCCGTGTCTGATCATATTGCCGTCCCGCATTTTACAGGAGTTTCTCTAACACATGGTTTGGCGGATCACAATATAAGCTTTGGGATCCGGGGCAAATAACTGTTGACAAAAAATGTCGATAGGGATAAGTGAGGCTGTTTATTGGCATAATACAACACACGGAAAACTAGAGACGTCCAAAAAACTCGAATAAAACAAGGAGGATCTTATGAGTCAGAACGTAACCGTTCCCATGGAGGGAAAAGTAGTAAGAATCAATGTCAATGTCGGTGATCAGGTGTATGAAGACGACGAAGTCATCATCATGGAAGCCATGAAGATGGAAATGCCCGTTACGGCGGGTGCCGCAGGCGTAGTCAAGGAAATCAAGGTTGCCATCGGCCAGACTTTCGAGGCGGAGTCGGTTCTTATGGTTATCGAGTAGCGGATACAGTTCCGAACAGCAAGGGACCTTCAACAACAAGGAGATAAAAATGGATTTTGCATTGACTGAAGAACTGGAAATGCTGCGTTCCATGGCCAGAGATTTCGCAGCGGAGAAGATTGCGCCTTTCGCCGACAAGTGGGATGAAGAGCACTATTTCCCCTATGAAGAAGTTGTGAAACCCATGGGTGAACTGGGTTTCTTCGGTACGGTTATTCCTGAAGAATACGGCGGCAATAACATGGGCTGGCTGGCTGCGATGATACTCACCGAAGAGATCGCCCGCGCCTCGAGTTCGCTCCGTGTTCAGATCAACATGCAGGCTTTGGGCTGCGCCTTCACGATTTTCCGCTATGGTACGGAGGCAGCGAAGAAAAAGTATATCGAAAAGCTCCTCACTGCGGAGTATATGGGCGGATTCGGCATTACCGAAGCCAACGCGGGTTCCGACGTGATGGCGATGAAATCCGTTGCCGAAGACAAGGGCGACCACTGGCTCATCAACGGCACCAAGACCTGGATATCTAACGCCAAGAAAGCCGACTGTCTGATTTACTATGCTTACACGGATCGCTCCAAGGGCAGCAAGGGGCTTTCGGCTTTTGTCGTTGACATGAAGGACAACCCCGGTGTGTCTGTAACGGATTTGGACAAGCTGGGAAGCCGTTCCTCTCCTACCGGCGAAATATTTATGGAGAATGTGAAGGTTCCCAAGGAGAATCTGCTGGGTAATCTTGGTGACGGTGCAAAGATCGTTTTCGGCTCCCTTAACGGAACGCGGCTTTCCGCGGCAGCCGGTGGCGTCGGCCTGGCCCAGGCCTGTCTTGATATCGCCGTTCAGTATGCGAACGAGAGAGAGCAGTTCGGTCAGACCGTCGGCCAGTTCCAGATGAACCAGGATATGATCGCCCAAATGGCCTGCGAGATCGAGGCTGCCCGGTTGATAGTTTACAAGGCTGCATGGCAGAAGGATCAGGGGAACCTGAATAACACCCTTGAAGTGGCTCAGGCGAAATATCTGGCCGGAGAGGTTGCCACGAAGTGCAGCAACTACGCCATGAGAATCCTCGGCGCCTACGGCTATTCCACAGAGTATTCAGTTGCCCGCTATTATCGGGATGCACCGACCTACTCGATGGTCGAAGGTTCGGCGAATATCTGCAAATGGATCGTTGCCCTGGATGCATTAGGCATACGAAAAGCCAATAAGTAAAAGTTATTGGGAAAATGTGATGAAGAATGGCTGCCCTGGTCTTCTTTTCCAAGAAGGCCGGGGCAGTTGGGTGTTTCCGTTCGCAACGCGATTCCTGGTATTTGACGGGGTATGCCGTTGCGGGGACAGCGTAAATCAGTCCGATAAGCAGCGAGCTATGCTGCGATCCCTTGAAGGGGACGCAGACTAAGGAGGAGGGAATAAAAACAGATGAGACCCTATTTCAAGAAAATGAAAGATCTGGGGAAGCCTTTGAGTGAGGCTCAGATCGAGCAGATGAAAGAGAGCAAGGCAGAGATCGATGCGGTCGTCGCAGATCTGGAAAAAGAAATCGAGCGTGTAAAGACGGCGGGAATCCCGGCGCAAAAAGTACGGGAGCGTGGTCAGATGACTGTTTGGGATCGGATCGAGTACATTGCCGATCCCGGAACTTTCTGTCCCCTGCACACCCTCTACGATCCGATGGAAAACGAAGAGGGCATGACCGGCGTGATCGATGGCCTGGCCCGGATCAGCGGCAAATGGTGCGTTCTGATCGGCTTCGACAACAAGGTTATGGCAGGTGCCTGGATCGCAGGACAGGCGGAAAACATCCTGCGTGTTACCGATATTGCCAAGAACCTGAACGTTCCCTTGGTCTGGCTGGTCAATTGTTCGGGCGTGAAACTGCCGGAGCAGGAGAAAGTCTACGCTAATCGCCGCGGTAGTGGAACCTGCTTCTTCCGCCACGCGGAACTCGAGAAGATGGGCATTCCCGTCTTGGCCGGCATTTACGGGACCAATCCCGCGGGCGGCGGCTACCAGGGCATCAGTCCCACAATTCTGCTGGCGCACAAGGATTGCAACATCGCCGTCGGCGGTGGCGGCATTGTGAGTGGCATGTCTCCCAAGGGATTCTTTGATGAGGAAACTGCCGAAGAACTGATCGAGGCAACGCGTCACTACAAGGAAGTGCCCCCCGGCAGCGTCGGGATTCATCATGATTCGACCGGTTTCTTCCGGGCCGTCTATGAAAAGGAAACCGAAGTGCTCGACGCTCTAAAAGAATACATGGCGGGCATTCCGTCCTACAATCCGAAATTCTTCCGTGTTGCGGAACCGGGGGAGCCGAAATTTCCCCAGACCGATTTGTCTTCCATCGTGCCTTTCAACCAGAAGGCGACTTACAAGTTTGAGGAAATCCTGGCACGTCTTTCCGATAATTCCGAGCACATAGAATTCCGTCCTGACTACGGTCCGGAAGTCTACACAGGTTTGATCAAAGTCGACGGTTTCCTGATGGGCGCCATTGCTAATCGTCAAGGCTTCCTGGGGGCCAATTATCCTGAGTACACCAATGAATACTTCGGCATCGGCGGCAAACTTTACCGGCAGGGTCTGATCAAGCTTAACGAATTTGTCACCCAGTGCGGTCGTGACCGTGTTCCGATTATCTGGTTCCAGGATACATCGGGTATCGATGTCGGTGACACTGCCGAAAAGGCGGAACTGCTGGGGCTTGGCCAGTCCCTCATCTATTCCATCGAGCAGACTGGAGTACCGATGATGCTGGTCGTCCTGCGCAAGGGTACGGCCGCTGCCCACTACATCATGGGCGGACCTACGGCGAACAATCACTGTGTCTTTTCCCTGGGAACGCCGACGACGGAGATCTACGTCATGCACGGCGAGACCGCAGCCGCAGCGTCCTACGCAAGGCGCCTGGTGAAGGAGAAGGATTCCGGGAAAGACCTGAAGCCGGTTATAGACAAGATGAATGAAATTGTCCAGGATTACTACCGGAAGTCCCGTCCCGTATATTGTGCCAAGACGGGTTTTGTCGATGAAGTGGTACGGTACGAAGATATCCGAAAGTACATGGTGGCATTTGTCGATGCGGCCTACCAGAATCCGCGGTCGATCTGCCCGCATCATCACATGATGCTGCCGCGGCTGATTCAATCGCAGGTGGTCAAGGGGCATCCGCGTCCGGCGAAGGAAAGCAAATAATTGCTGTTATCAGCTCATTAAAAGGCCCGGCGGAGCAATCCGCCGGGCCTTTTCGTTGTCATCGTTTGTGTCGATAAGAAATCATTGATCCGCGAGAATCCATCGCAATATATTAAGGTGTAAATAAATCTAGGGTTATTTACAGTTTTTCGGGATAAAAATATTCGAGTAGTTTTTCTTCAGGCGTTAGGCCTCCGATACCTTTATGGGGACGAACCCCATTGTAGTAGTTATTACTCCGGCAATTAAACATCTGAATTATGGTTATGCGGCATAGGCGA
>CAYPKE010000093.1:0-10023 GCA_964411235.1 uncultured Syntrophales bacterium | reverse complement strand
CTGGTCGGGGCAGGCTTTGATCTCAGGCGTTTCTGGCGACATTCCCTGACCTCAGCGGTCCTGGCAAGAATCATCGCCGACAAAACCGGCTACAGCCAGCCCGAACAGGCTTTTCTTGCCGGCATGGTTCACGATATCGGACGTTTGATCCTTGTCGCAAATTTTCCGGAAGAATACAAAGCGATCCTGCAAAAGGATCCGGCATCCCAGGAATCGCTCATCGAGAGGGAAGCACGCATGGGCGTTCCGCATACGGACATCGGAGCCTGGTTGCTCAGGCGGTGGCAATTCGATTCTATCATGGTGGACGCGATCCTTTACCACCATGAACCCACAGTCCGCATCAAAGAAGCGTTCCCTCTTGTGAGAATCGTTTATGCCGCAAATGATCTGTCGCGTATCAACGGCTCTAGCGACGCCGCCTTCTGCGTTCTCAAGGGCCTGTTCCCCTGCACTTTCGCGGAAACCGTGGAAATGCTCCAGCAGGCGGAAGACGAGGTCCAGGATCTGGCCCGTTTTCTCGGTTTGCCCATCGGCGAACGGGAGCTCGTTGCGGGCGATTCTTCTTCCCTTGAGTTGAAAACGCCGGAATTGGTCACTGAAGTGCGCGATTGGGCCGGCGTGATCGGCCTGCTGCAGAATCTGGTTGCCTGCAACGATGAAGATGACCTGCTCCGGGCAATCCAGGAAGGGCTGAATATCCTTTTCGATGTTACAAAAACTATTTTCTTTCTCGTGGATCCGGAAGACGGCCTGCTCAAAGCCCGGATTGTCACGGCCGAAAGACAGGTTCTCCCGCAACCCGGCCTGGTCTTGTCCCTCTTCAATCGGGACAGCCTCATTACCCGCTCCCTTCAGCAACAAAAGCCCCTTTCCTCCCTGAAGATCGACGGGAACGAGAAACCGGCGATTCTTGATGCACAGGTTCGCAGCTTTCTGGATTGCCAGGAACTCGTCAGCCTCCCTCTTATCCGCTTGTCCGAAACGGTTGGAGCTGTCATCATCGGACTGGGCGCAGAGGACACAAGTCATTTCAATGAAGAGAGCAAGCTCCTTGGCCTGTATCTGGAGCAGGCCACCATGGCCCTCTATGTGGAACGCCTTAAGCAGAGCGCAGCCAAAAGAGTGGCCGCCGAGCGTCTGGCGGCAACTACGGATTTTGCCAGAAAAGTTGTCCATGAAGCCAACAATCCCCTGGGCATCATCAAAAATTACCTCAAAATCCTGTCATCCAGGCTGGAAGAAGCGCATCCGGCGCAAAGCGAAATCCGTGTCATCGGAGAGGAAATCGACCGGATCACCCGCATTTTAAAAGATCTGTCCGATTTCTCAAAATCACGGACCACCCCCAAGGCTATTGTGCATCTCAACACCCTGCTCGGGGATATCATCCGCATGGTGACGCAATCTTTGCCGCCACAGTTCGACATCCGCATCCACAGCGACTTCAGCCCCTCGGTCCCCGAAATTCGATCAGACCGGGACGGCCTGAAGCAAGTTTTTATCAATCTGATCAAGAATGCCGTTGAGGCCCTGACAGGCAAGGGGAACATTTATATTTCAACCGCCTATCTGCCGGACGCAAACGACGGCATACAGCAGCTGAACACCCCCCTGAACCGCGGTTGCATAAAGATCGTCATCCGTGACGACGGGCCGGGGATTTCGCCCGAAATCGAAGGGCGCCTGTTCGAACCCTATGCCAGCACCAAGGGTCACGGCCATTCGGGTATCGGCCTCTCCGTCGTGCATAATATCATCAAGGAACTGGGGGGGACCATCACCCTGAGCGGCACCGCAGGAGAGGGTGCTTCCTTCGCCATTACGTTGCCGGCGCATCCCGTCCGGGCGGCGTCAAAGGATTAAACTGACCTTACTTTTTTGTGGGGATCGGCATGGCCCTTACATCGAAAATCGCCATCATTGATGACGAAGCCCGCATGACGAAAAGCCTGGAGGTACTCCTGGCCGACAAGGGTCATGACATCAAGACCTTTCAAAGTGGGGAAGAAGCGCTTTTGTATCTCAAATCCAATGAATGCGATCTTGCCCTGCTGGATATCATGATGCCCGGCATGGACGGATACCAGGTTCTCACTCACCTCAATCAACTCCACTCCGACCTTGCCGTCATCATCATGACCGGTCAGGCATCCATCGATTCCGCGATCCGCGCACTGCGCGGCGGTGCCTACGACTATCTCTGCAAGCCTTTCGATTATGACGAGCTGATGCGAAAAGTGGAGCACGCCTTGAACCATTTGCACCTGTCAAGAGAGAACGCCCAGATCGCAAACCGCCTCCAGTGGACCGAAACCCGCTATCAATATCTCGTGGAGAACTCTCCCGATATCATTTTTACCTTGGGCCCGAAGGATGAATTTCTCTTCATCAATGAGAAAATCCGCAATTGCTCCGATTTCTCCGGCAGGGACCTGCTCGGAAAAACATTTATATCCTTTGTGCAGGACCAGGATGTCGAACTGCTCCGGCACTATTTCCAGGAGGTCCGGACCGGCAATATAAACAGAGATCTGGTGGAAATCCGTCTGAAATGCGCCGATTGCGGTCATAACGGCACTCCCTGTTCAGGATCGCATCCGCTGCTGGAAATGAAAGCCGTCGCCATGCCCAATGGCCTCCCTGAATGCAAAGCGGATTCGCCGATTGAAATTTATGGAATCATTCGGGATATTACCGAACGACGCCGCCAGGAGGAGCAGAGACGGGTCCTCGAGAATCAGCTTCGCCAGGCTCAGAAGATGGAGGCCATCGGCACTCTGGCGGGTGGTATCGCCCACGATTTTAACAATCTGCTGATGGCGATTCAGGGCAACATCTCGCTGCTCCTGATGCATTGCGACAGTTTCCATCCGTATCACGAACGGCTCAAAAAAATCGAAAGACATATCGAGAACGGATCCAAGCTGACGGCGCAGCTTCTCGGCTATGCCAGGAAGGGAAAATACGAAGTCAACCCGGTCGATCTGAATCGGACCATCGAAGAAACGGCCCAGGTTTTCGGCCGCATGAGGAAGGAGATTCGCTTCTATTTCGACCTTTCCCCGGATCTGGCGGCGATCGAAGCCGATTCCAGCCAGGTAGTTCAGATCCTGATGAACCTGTTTCTGAACGCGGCCGATGCCATGCCCGGCGGTGGCGATATCACCGTCACCACGTCGAACGTTGATCATCACCACATCCGGTCTCCCCTGTACAAGCCAAAATCTGGGCGCTATGTTCTGCTGTCGATCCGGGATACGGGTGCGGGCATGGATGAAAAAACCAAGGAACGGATCTTTGAACCTTTTTTCACGACCAAGGAAATGGGCAGGGGAACCGGCCTCGGCCTGGCCTCCGTTTACGGGATCATCAAAGGTCACCAGGGTTTTATTGAAGTCGACTCCGCGCCAACCGGAGGAACGACTTTCTGCATCTTCATGCCGGCCTCGGAAAGGGCAATGGAAAACCTCATTCCTTCTGAAGCGGAAGCCATTCTTACAGGCCATGGTACCATTCTGATTGTGGACGATGAGGAAGGCATTCTGGAAATCGGAAAGTCGATGCTTCAAACCCTGGGCTATCAGGTATTGACCGCACACAACGGAACGGAAGCCCTGGATCTTTACGCGGCACACCGGAACCGAATCGATCTTGTCCTGTTGGACATGATCATGCCGGGCATGAACGGCGGCAAAGTCTTCGATCTCCTGAAACGCATGAATCCGGAGGTCAGGGTACTCCTGATATCCGGTTACAGCATGGAGAGCGAGGCCAAAGACATTATCGCCCGAGGCTGCAGCGGCTTTTTACAAAAGCCTTTTAAAATAAATGGTCTGTCGCAAAAGCTTCGGGATATCCTGGCGGGACCGGCCGCAACGAATGGTCACCCCCCTCTTCAGGCGGGCACCCTTTAATCCTGGTTGTTACCTCGGCAATTGAATAGCCCAATGTCCTGCATTCCATCGAAAGGCGCAATCCAGAAAGAATTGGGCTGGATACCTCAAGGTCCGGAATGGCATTTTTGATATTTGCTTGCCGCAGGACACAATAGCCCCTATCCCTCCAAATTAGAGGTTTTTGCCATGAACACCACAACGCTTGATTTACCGCGTAGCGTTCCATACCTGGTCTGGTTTGACACGGAATATACCTCCCTCGATCTGCAGAACGCGCAACTGCTTCAGGTTGCCGCCCTGATCACAGACCAGCACCTGCGACGGGTCCTGCCATGGGAAGCGGATATCAGGCTGGCGATTCATCTGCCTGGACGCTCCAGCCTCAGCACCTGGGTTCAAGACAATCTACCCGACCTGGTTACGCTTTGCTGCTCGGCCGGCGCCGTCGAACTTAAGGAGGCTGATCTCCGCCTGGCTTCTTATATTGACGCCGCAGTCGGAATGCCGACTGAAAGCGGGGATAAGAGGCCTGTTCTGGCAGGCAACAGCATTCACGCCGACTGGTGGTTGGCCGTCAAATACCTGCCCCGTTTCGTCGAGCGCCTCCACTACCGGCACTTCGACGTGACCACCCTCAAACTGGAGTGGCAGATGCAAAAACCGGCCGAGGGATTTGCCAAGGAAAACTCTGATAATATCCGCCGCTACTTCCCCGACGCGCAACTTCCCGCCGATGGATCGCGACATGACGCCTATTACGACATTCAGGCTTCCATCGCCGAATTGGCCTTCTACCGGAAACATTTGTTTCAACCCCACCGGGATCATCTGCCCTAGCAATACAGGCCGAAAAATCAATTCTCATCTTATCCTTAAGCGATGCAGCGACTGGAATCCGACCGATACCCGGCAGGCGCTATGGAAAACCGGCCAAGATTGCCCCTGCCATCGCTTTTTTCATGATGCAGCGGCAAACGGCGGCAAAACGATCCGGCTGTAAAGAGGAAAGTGGTCGGAGGGGTAACAATTCTCGCGACAAAACTCAATAATCCTTGCTTCCCGAATGTGGACGGATGGGGGAACAAAGATATAGTCGAGCTTGAAACGGAAGAAAAAGCGGCCGAAACCGTGATAGGTTCCGACACGGGCATGATTCGGATACCGGTCCCGAAAAGTGTCCCGTAAGGGAATGGGATTTAGCAGGATCCCGCTGTCTCTAAATTTAAGCTGCACTTGACCCTTCAGGTAGCGAATGGAGGGGTTTTCCTCTCCCGCGTTGAAATCACCGCCCAGGATGAAAGGGTCCAGGAGCGGACGTGCCTGAATGTGCCTGGCCAGCAGAACCACGCTTTTTCTGCGGGAATGACGGGACAGATGGTCCAGATGAACGTTATAAAAATAAAACGCGCGACGGGTCTTTAGCTCAACCAGCCTCGCCCAGGTACAGGTACGCGGAATAATATTCCCCCACCCTCTGGAGCCGGGAACGTACGGAGTCGGTGAAAACCAGAACGTTCCGGAATCCGCCAGCATGAAACGCTGCGCATCGTAAAAGATCGCCGTGTGCAACCCACGGCTTCCGCCCCAATTACCCAATCCCGTCACGTCATATCCGGGAAGCATGGCACGGATTTCACCGATTTGAAAATCCAGGGCTTCCTGCAATCCCAGAACATCAGGACGGTAACGCTCCAGCACCTCCTTTACCAAGGACCGGCGATGCACCCAATGATTCCGTCCGTCGCGCCTTGTTCCGCGCCTGACATTGAAACTCATGATATTCAGGCCCATGCCGAAGCCATGCGCGTGGATCTTCGAATCAGCCTCATCGGCGAATAGCTTGCCGTAAGGCGTCCTTTCCAGCCAAAGAATCAGTCTCTTCACCGGCTCGATATAGTTTTGGACAAATCCTAGTCCCTTCAATTTCGTTGCACCCCTTGGGAAATCGGGTGCGTTTAACCACGATGTGCAAAAAAAAGCAAGCTCATCTGCAAAAGTGATGATGTTGAAATAATGACAAGCAGATACGACATTTCTTAAAAGAATCGCGGCCCTGAAAATCGCCCGATCATGACCGGCAAGAACATTCCGGCACGCATCATTCCTCATGGCTTTCGAATGCCTGCGTTTTGTCAAGACATCAGGATGTCATCAGCGTGTTTCGTAACGGATGCTTCATTATCTTTCCGGCGGAGAAATATAAAGGTCATGCCTCATCTCGGCATTTGTGCGCCATAAGAGGGCAGCGCGCCAAAAAGCCTCAAAGCGTCCGGCAAAGGGTATCGATTGGCAAACATATTTACCTGCGTGATCAGTTTTCCTTGCTTTGGCAGCCCCATGACCTCGCGTAAAACATTGGCGGGGGAATCCGGGTCAAAATTTTCCTTTTCACTGTATCGTGCTTGAAGGAAACCTTCAAAATAGCGCTTATGCACCGGTATTGGGTGAGTGACCCGGTCCGTGTTTCCCCTGCAACCGGCCAACCCCAGATCTTCGTTCATGTCACCGGTCTTAATCCGTTCCATTTTACCCGCCGCAGAGCGGCCGGGCTCGACATAGAGAAGCGGCGCCTGCTTGTTCATGAAAAAAAGATTGTTGTCAATTCTCACCCACTCATTGCGGTTGCTCCGCGTATGGTCAATTCCGGCAAGCAAATTGCCTCCGATTATATTCTCATGAATGTCATATGAAACCATGGTCATGACACGTATGCCGTACCCCATGTCTGCAAAATCCTTGAGACGGCTCCAGGTAAAAAGAATCGTGTTGCCTCTGATTTCTACATGTCCGTCTTTCTCGATCGGCCCCCGTGGCCCCTTCTTTCCCCCCAGGCCATAAACTTCCACAGCGGCCATCTTATTGGCGACAAAAACGTTGTTCAAAATGCTCACTGTTCCTCGTTTGAAACCGCCCTGAATCGCAAAATGACCATTCAGAAAAACGCAATTCCGGATGACCAGATCACCTTCCACTTTTGCATTCACCTTATTGCTAAAGCACACGAGGGGCTCCTCGACCGTTGCCGGCCCATCCGGAGGACGCTCGGTGGCGCGCAGCAGTCGCCCACCCAAACCTTCGATCACGGATTCTTTTGCAGAATAGGCATTCTGTTCTCCCCGGTCGAAAATAAACCCATCGAGAACAAAGACACTTCCGGGCGGCACTTTAAGAATGCTCAACAGGGGCTTGCGTCCGCTCTCTCCGGACTCACGTCCGGGAATGACGGTCGTGGGATAGCGCAGAATATCCCGCCGGGCAAAATCCGGTGAATAACCGCCGAGAAGGATGACCTGCTGCGGAGCTTCAAGATATCCCCTGTCCCGCAATCCTGTGTAATTCCCTTCTGCAACCAAGATGCGGTCTCCCGGTTGAGCCTTCTTCAAGGCCGCTTCCAGATTTTTCAGCGGGGCCTCCCTGGTGCCGATATTCTGGTTGTCACCCCTTTCTTTTGAAACATAAATATCCTTTGCCTGTACGCCGGCCACGGATAAAAAAATACCCAGCAAGACAACAAAAAACCTGACCAAGAATGTTTTCATCTTACCGCTCCTTTCGAGGCGACGACGCGATGTGAACAGCCCCTCCCGGGGCCTCAGACCACCGTGCTTTGTTCTTTCTGGATATGCCGGCAAAAAAGGGAATGAATGATCCGGCGCACTTGAACATAAATCTGTGAATTTCCCGAAAATGACCGGATTCATAGCATCCTAGCAATTGAAAACGGTCAGTTCATGACCGTCAGCCATACCGATTGATAAGGTCGCAAACGTAGTCTTGTCCGCGTCCCGTCAATGTCGCGGCGGCTGATCAGATCATAGAAGGACTGGTAACGCTTGATACTCTGGATATCGCTGAGCCTGAGTTCCTGGGTGACATCAGTCACATTGCTGACGGCGACGATCATCTGGCTGCCGGTCAGGCTGGTTCTGCGGACACCGAACAGGCCGTCGCCCAGATTCAGGATTTCCTGGTCAGCCTCCGGGTGAAAAGCCATCTGGAAGCGCCGGTTGCGAAGAAGGCGGCGAAATTCACTGAAGACGACACCATTGGGCGTGTGCGGGTTCGTAATCAGGTCCTTCAGGCGCCGGTAATCCCACTGATGCCGGTTAATCGATCTGGCAGCCCCGGTCTGCGCCACTTTTTTCAAATCGTTCGGCGTGGCCGTCAGGCTGTGGATATAAATTGCCGGGATGCCCTTCAGGGAAAGATTGATGATCTGGGAGCAGAAGAAACGGGGGATCTGCCACTGGTCGCGATCTTTCCTGAATCCCATCAGGGCATCGAAAAGGGAGGCATTTATTTCGTACGGACTGGTTGTTCCCGCAACATCCGCCTTCATGCTGATTTGGCCTCCGTACCCCCTGATCGTCTCTACCAGGTCGGCAATTTCTTCTTCCGGCAACAGGCCTTCTGCCGGCCGCAATCCGATCCCGTCATGCGACGTGGAAAAATTGAGATAAGTGCATCCGGGCGGAGGGATCGGCATTTTCTCCGCCCACTGCCGCAAATACCTGGAGGTTCCCTTTTGGAGGGCATGCAAAAGCAGCGGTGGCAAGCTAAACTGGTAAACCATGTGGGCCTCGTCCCCATCCCCGAAATAACTCAGGTTCTCCCTTTCGGGCACGTTGGTTTCGGAAATCAGAACCACCTGTGGTGCCACAATCGCCAGAATATCATGAAAAAGCCTGATGACATGGTGGGTTTCCGGCAGGTGGATACAGGATGTCCCGATACGTTTCCAGATAAACCCAACCGCATCCAGGCGGATAAAGCGGGCACCCTTGCGCACGTAAAAGAGCAGCACATCGATCATCTCCAGCAAAACCTCGGGATTGGCATAGTTCAGATCGATCTGATCGTCGCTGAAGGTCGCCCAGGCGTGCTTCAGCCCGCTCCTGGTTTCAACCGGGACCGCCAGCTTGTGTGTCCGCGGCCTGGTCACCATCGAAACGTCCTCTCCCGGATCCAGCTCGATAAAATAGTCTTTCCTCCGGCCCGCGTTTTGGATGAAATCCTGAAACCATAGGCTCCGCCGTGAAACGTGATTGAGGACGAGATCGGTCATCAGATCAAAGTTTTCACTAATCCGTACGATATCGTCCCAGCCGCCAAGCCGGGGATCGACCCGGCGAAAGTTGATCACGGAAAAACCGTCGTCGGAACTGAAAGGGAAAAACGGCAGGACGTGAACCCCGCTGAATTGTTCCCGAAGGTAGGTGTTCATGAACCGGTAAAGTGTCTGCAGAGGCACCTCATCGGGATCAACAATGCTGTCCCCGTAGGTCATGAGAAAGATGTCCTGCTCCGACCATTTTCTACCATACTTGACCGGAAAGACGGCCAGATGCGTTCTCATGATGTTGAGCAGTCTCTCCATGACATCCCCTGCCCTTTCTCCGTAAAGACTTTGCAGGCGGAAGTAATTTGTCTGTTTGAAAGACTGGGAAATTACCGTCTCGTCGATCATGACCTCTTCTCCGGAATTGCTCTGCGGCTTGATACTCCCGGCGGTTAAGAGGTGACTGCCGGGAGCGCGCCGCTCTTTATTGTCTGCCCCGAAGCGGAATCTACACAAATCCTGCGCGTATGTCTATTGATACCTTCATCATGCGCCCCCGAAAAAAACGGAAGCCCCAGTTGCGACACCATCGCCAAAGGGGCTTCCGGCAGACCATGAAAAGATCTGTATGTTTTTTATTTCAGCTGACCAGGTTCTTCACCATCCCGATCACAGGGCTCGTGAAAAGGGCGATCAGGACCGTGTAGAGGGCAAAGGCACATACGGTCTCGCTGGTGTACATCCTGGTGTACTTGTGCTTCAGGGAAATGATGATCAGTCCTCCGACAATCAGGGCACCCAACTGGAAGTAGGGAAAGTTGCCCGCACCCGTCGCCGCGTATTCCGCAAAACTGAAGGTTGCCGTTAAGAGGATCACTGCTGCCGCTACAATCGTTGTTCCGAATATTTTTTTCATGGTCTGTTGCCTCCTTAGGAGTGATTTATTTTGTTTGACTTATATACAGCAGGAGCCGTGCCAACATATCCAGAGGACACAGAATCCGATTAAGATATTGTTTTTACTCGCAGATTATTATGCCTTCCTCCCAAAGGAACAATCAGACG
>CAYPKE010000092.1:5788-10050 GCA_964411235.1 uncultured Syntrophales bacterium | reverse complement strand
TATATTTATCAAATGCTTATATCTGTCTCAGTGTACTAAAATGTCAGAAGACCCCCTTTTATTTCTCGAAGCCTGGGCGGTCTTTATTTTCTGGTTTACCGGCAGGAGCCGGGTAACAGGGTCCAGTCTCCATATCCACGTGAAAGAAGAAAATATTTAAAGAGTCCGAAAATGGTTTCATATGACATCCAGAATGAAGAGGAGGGCGTAATTCATGAAAAAACGCAAGAAAGTTGATTTCAAATCCCTGTTGCTTAAGAACCTCCACAAACTGCAGCTGTCCGCCGGATTGAAATTCCTGGAAATGAAGGGCAACGATCCGCAATCCCTGACAGACCCTCTGGATCGATCTTCTCTCGAATCGAACCAGAGCGTGACGCTCATGATCCATGAACGGGAAAGAATGGCGATGCGGGATATACAGAGCGCTCTCGCCAAAATTGCACAGGGCACGTTCGGAGTATGCGAAATCTGTGGCGACAATATCAGCGAGAAGCGACTGATGGTATCTCCCTCCAGCCGTTTGTGCGTGGCCTGTCAGGAGAGGCAAGAAGGCAATCGCAAGGTGCAGCGTCTGATCGCGGTCCAGACTTTATGATGCGGGCCGCTCATAAATTTCGCGCTTTTTCGTATCCCTCTCTATGAGACGATGGTAAATTTTCCGGCTGAAGAAGAAGGCCAAAAGCAGTGAGGGCAGGGTGATGATGTAAAGTGTCATGTAAATCGCCCAGTTCAGGTGATCGAGGGACTTGCTGACCATGACCAGGGGGCGGGAGAGCCGTACGAATCCGACTATTTCTGAATTCTCCGTCAGAGGAAGGGCGACATAAAGCATGCTTTCCTTAAGTGTTGAACTGAAATGTATCGCCTTGCCCTGACCATGGGCCGCGGCCTGCTGTATTTCCGGACGGTCCAGGTGGTTATCCATTATTTTCCTGTCGGCATCAGATTCCGCCGTGACCCGGCCCGCCGCATCGATCAGGGTGATCCGAACATTAAGGAGTTTTGCCAGCTCGGGCACCTTTCCCTCCACATATTCCCGGGGTATCAGGGTCATCATGCGGGCCATACCCATCATCTCATCCTCGATACGGTCCGTCATGAGCCGGTTTATTTTCGGCATGAGAAAGAAGTCGAGCACGGCGATCGTCAACAGGATCAGAATAAGATAGGATGTAAATACTTTGAGAAAAATCTTCATGCCGAACACCCCTGATCGAGAGTTGCTTACCTCATGTCATTGGAAAAACGGATCAGACCGGTTTGTCGATCGCGCCATGCCCCGCTTCCTGAAGCGAGGCCGGTTTCGTCAGCCAAGACCGGATCTGTCGGTCGATCTGGTCGCGTATTTCCCTGAATTTCCGAAGGGCCTCCTCCGGTGTACCCGAAAAAGCTTCTGGATCTTCGAATGCCCAGTGCAGGCGATGGCTGATGCCGGGAAACGTGGCCGGACACCGCTCTTCCGCAGCGGCGCATACCGTGATCAGATAACCGAAATGCATCTTACCCATGTATTCCCGGACGTGCTTTGCAGCATGACCGTCAAGCGGAATCCCGATTTCTTCCATGACCTGAACGGTAAGGGGGTGAATGCTTTTCGGGTCAATGCCTGCGCTGAAGGCTTCGAACCGGTCTCCGGCATGATGTCTCAGGAGAGCCTCCGCCATTTGGCTGCGGGCGGAGTTGCCGGTACATAAAAAAAGAACCTTCGTCTTAGTCATGCGATGCGTCTCCTTTCCGGAATCCGTGCAGCACGGGACAAAAGCAGAATATGCCTTGGTCACTCTACACGGTCTTTCGACGTTGTCAATTTCGAGTTCGTTTGAACAAGTTTTTTTCTTGAATGTTCTGCATCATGCATACAGGGGATTAATTGCCCCGGAAGATAATTAGATGATGAATGTTGCAGCAATGTAAACGCCATATGAAGATTTTGTCATAATCGGGAAAGGGGATTGACGGGCCTGAAAACGGCGATATGATGGCATGCGTAAACAAATGCGTAATTGAGGACAACGCTGGGTGAAAGCCGGAGTTGGGATTGATTCTAATACCTAGTCAGATGGAGGCTGGAAATCTTGAGTGGAGAGAAAAGGATGCGTCGGACCGTTCTTGTTGTCGATGACGAAAAGGATATCACGGAGCTTGCAAGCTACAATTTGACACGGGAGGGTTTCGAAGTGCTGGTTGCAGTCAACGGTATGGAGGCCTTGACGATTGCAAAGCGCAAGCAGCCCGACATCATTATTCTGGATTGGATGATGCCGGGGATGGACGGTCTGGAAACGTGCCGCCGGCTGCGCCAGGATCCTGATACGGAGAACATTCCTATCGTCATGCTGACCGCCAAAACGGATACGATGGATAAAATATTGGGGCTGGAGATGGGTGCAGATGATTACCTCACCAAGCCTTTTCACATAAGGGAACTGTCGGCACGGCTGCGTGCCGTCTTGAGGAGACTGGACGTTCCCCGGCAAAAAGAAAAGCTGAAAATTTTCGCCTTTAGGGGGATCCGGATCGACCTGCATGCCTGGAAGGTGACCGTAGATGAACGCAGTGTGGATATGACGACGCGGGAAATCAAGCTGCTGGCTTTTTTCATGAGTCATCGCGGCCGGGTTTACACGCGGGAGGAATTGCTGAACCGTGTGTGGGGGGATGAATCGTTCGTTGAACCCCGCACGGTGGATGTCCATATAAGCCGATTGCGATCCCTGATCGAGCCGGACCGGGAAAAGCCTTCCTACCTGTTGACCGTGCGGAGTTTGGGCTACAAGTTTGCCGACGATCCTTGATAATCCTTTCCTGCCTGAAACGGTTCCCTTTCTGAGTCACCATAAATTATTCATTCTGTAATACGTCGGTAACAATTCCCCTGTATCTTCGAGTCAAAATCAAAGCATGGAGGATATCCAGATGAAAATGTTCAAAATGTTCTGCACAGGTCTTGTGGGGGTTTTGATGACGGCCAACATGGCGGTTGCCTCATCAAGCATCGTTATTAAAGGATCAACAACTGTATTACCCATTACCCAGGCGACAGCGGAAGCGTACATGAAGAAACGCCCGGATGTGAATATTTCCATATCCGGCGGCGGCTCCGGTGAAGGCGTCAAGGCCATGATCGACAAGACAACCGATATCGGCAACTCCTCGCGGGATCTGAAGACCGAGGAGATCAAACGGGCGGAGCAGAACGGGGTTTACCCGGTGGTGCATACCGTGGCGATCGATGCGATCATTCCCATTGTCAACCCCCGAAACAAGGTCAATAACCTGACTGTTGACCAGTTGGCACGGATCTACAAGGGCGAAGTCACAAACTGGAAGGACGTCGGAGGCGATGACATGAAGATCGTGGTCATTTCCCGTGACAGCAGTTCCGGAACCTTTGAAACCTGGGGCGAACTGGTGCTGAACAAGGCAAAAGTCACTCCCAGGGCACAAATGCAGGCATCCAATGGGGCGATTGTCCAGTCCGTTTCGAAGAACCGTTTTGCGATCGGCTACATCGGTCTCGGCTATATCAACAAGTCGGTCAAGCCGCTTTCGGTCAATGGTGTGGTACCCAGCGCCAAAACGGCGATTTCCAAGGAATATCCCGTTTCCCGGCCCCTTTACAAGGTTACGAACGGCGAACCCAAGGGTGATGTGGCCGATTACCTCAATTTTGTCATGAGCAAGGAAGGCCAGAAGATCATTTTGGAGACAGGATTCGTTCCCGTGAAATAAAACGCGATTCGATTTTGCTTGAACCATATCCACTTGATGGGGCCCTGAGATTAGTTTTCAGGGCCTCAATCTTTTCAAGGACTTTTTCTTTCCGCCGGGCAACCCCACCTTCACGACGCAAAAAAATCCCATTGGGGCCTTATCCACAATTCGTCATTTCTTCATCATGATTTCATTCGCACGTAACATTTTCCGGTTAGGTTACGGCCATTCATTCATGTTTTGCGAATGAACAACCAATCCAAAGAGGAAGAGAAGAAAGGAGAAGGAGATGGCAAAAGGGAGAAAGAGGATTTGGACATTCATTTTGGGCGGCCTTTTGATGTGGGGATTGCTGGCATCCCCTGTTCGGGCTGCGGATGCCGACGTAGCGAAGCTGATCCAGTTGCTCAGAAGCAAGAACATTGTCACACAGCAGGAAGCGGATGCCCTGATGGCGGAAATCAGTGCGGAAAGAAAGCAGGATCGGGAGCAAATGAAAAAGGAAGTGGTTGAAGAGGCAAAGAAACATGCGTCTCTGCTGAGCT
>CAYPKE010000092.1:0-5778 GCA_964411235.1 uncultured Syntrophales bacterium | reverse complement strand
CAACAAACTGAAAATAGACGGTCGCATTTATGCCGGTTATCTTGACCGTGAAAAGAAGGGAAGCACCTTTGAAATCCCCGACGGCGCGATTCGGTTCACCTGGTCCCTGGCGGACAACGTGGATGTTGTCACACGCTGGCGCTACAATAATGCACAAGACAACAATCTGGACCAGATGTATATCCGGTTCAAAAAGCTTTTGCCCTTTGACGAAACCAGTTATTTTTCCATTGGAAAATTCAAGATGGATGTCGGCGAGGAACACAAGACCGACAACCGTGTCGGCAACTGGGTGGGCCTGATTTCCAACTCGGTGGTCAACATGGCGGCCACCGATTGGGGGGCGGAAATTGCCGGGTCTTTTGTTCCGAAAAAGGCCGGCTATGTGCTGACCGTGTCCAATGCGAACAATGGGGATGTGGCTGACAATAACTACAAAAAGGCCTATTCAGGTAAAGTACATTTTCGTCCGATCAAACAGCTCTACTTTTCGGGGGGGTATTACATGACCGAGAATATGGATGGCGAATCGGCGGCGATGAGCATCGGCGGTAACCGCAGGACCCTTTCCACAACGACCGTACAAGACTGGAAGCGCAGCGTCTGGAAAGTGGTTGCCCGCTGGGAGCCCATCAGCGCACTTCGCTTTGGCGCCGCCTATGGCCAGTTCAAGGACGAAGCCAAGAAAGTGACGAAGAAAACGGACGATATCGAGGGTGATTTTTTCTATATCGAAGGCCGCTATAACATCATTCCTCAATTATATGTGGCGGCGCGATACAGCAATATCGAATTGGATGACAGTGCCGTGGCCGATCTCGGCGGGTTTAAGAAGATCAACGAGGCCGAACGGATCAGCATCGGTGCCGGCTACCAGATCAATAAGAATGTGACGCTTAAAACCGAGTACACCTGGAACGAAGGCAAGGCGCCCTCCAAGTCTAATGAATCGGCGGACCAGTTTGCCGTGGGTGTGGCCATTGCTTTCTAAGCAGCCGTAATAAACAAACGCGTTGCAATCCGTATAAGGTCTGAAAGTCATTATTAGGGACTGATCCTCCGATAGGGATTATCGGATCGCGACCTCAGATCTTTGATTTGATTACCGGGAGAATGGTACCATTCTCCCGGTAATCATTTGCGTCCACGAAACGACCCGGCCAATGCCCAT
The DNA here is from genome assembly GCA_964411235.1 of uncultured Syntrophales bacterium. Lineage (GTDB taxonomy): Bacteria > Desulfobacterota > Syntrophia > Syntrophales > JAAYKM01 > JAAYKM01. The sequence continues at coordinate 4,607 of CAYPKE010000092.1, read as the reverse complement.
GGATTGGAGAGGAAAGCATGCTTTTATTGACATGCGATCCATGAGCCGAGGCTTTCGATGGCCAAGACATCTGCGACATGCCTGCTCTTTTTACATTGACATAAGGAAAACCCTTGCTCATAGTGTTTTGCAACGGCCGGTCAGCGCCGGGTCATTTTGAAAAGTGAGGGCGGCGGCATGATTGAAATCAACAGCTATCTTCATCGGGCGGAACTCTGCGACATCATCCGGCGCTGGATGTATGACAAACCGGAAGCCGACGACGGGGAACGGCTGAGCCGCATCGTGCTGTTCAACCATGAATATGTCCGCCGGTACATGGACTTTTTTGCCATGGCCCTGTTGCGTGGCCTTCACGGCACGGATATAAAGACCCGGGGCATTTCCCTGAAAGGGGAATTGAAAGACGTTCTTGTCCTCAATCCCCCTTATCGAAACGATCGCATCGACGCCCTTATCAGGCAATATCGTGAACGGCCGGGACGTTTCTACCGTGAGACCCCTTTTCAGGGAACCCTTTTTCTCAAAGGGCCGGATGGCCGGGAATCCTATATCGGTTCGACACGGATCAAAAGAATCCGGCGCCTGGCGGAAAAAAGCGCGCGTCTGGTGTCCGAGCAGATTTTCCGCACGATCCAAGCCCAGGCGGAGGCCCTTGCCGACGAGCGGGCGAAGCGGTACGGGCTGGCCCGCAGCGAACTGGTCACCCCTCCGGAAGAGATGATTGAAGAATTTCTGCAGGCGGAGAACCGGATCCTCGACCAACTGGCAACCGGCCGGCAATTGGAAAATATGCCAACCCTCAGGTTAAATGACGTTGCCGGAATGAAAGTGATTGTCGGGAATGACCAGTATGCGACGTTACGGGGGCTGATTGACGAACTCGATCTGGGAGAAGTCATCGAAGAGGAAAAACATAAGGGAATTTACAACGCGGTCAACTTGATTGTCTGTATTCGCCCTCCCAGGGAGCTCCTCCTGGGTGAGAGATTTTCGGAAGTGCTGAACCTGAACAAATTGATGCAGCGGGGTGTGACGCCCGACCAGGCGGACCGGCAGTTTCATGACTTCGTCGGCACGGGGGAGGAGAGTGTTTGTCTCGAGATTATCGCCATCGACTATCAGGAAAACCTGGAGAGCGAAATCGGCCGCTGCATTCATGAAGACCGCATTATTGAACAGCGCCGTGGGAAGTATTACCGCGGACACCTGGCCAAGAACATCGAATACCTGATGGAATATCTGTTTAGCTTCCCCTCGTCCGGTCGCGCAGGTATTCCCGAACTGCCGATCAAGCTTTGGAATCGCTATCTTCCGGATTACTTCGATCAGGTTATGAAGGAGCTTTTTGACGTAGACCAGGCTGGATACTGAAGGCATGGTCTTTGCTGAGGCAAAGACACGGTACGGCCACAGGAAGAGACCCAAATAACCGTTGAGCGCGCATGGAGAAAATGGTATCAGGACCTGAAATTTTCCTGAAAGAATGATGCGTTGAGCCGAATCTTCCGCCTTGTCCTGGCCTTTGGGCTATTCAGTTTGGTCCTTTTATATGATCCCCGGCTTATTTCGCTCCCGGGAGCCCTGCCCGCGGATCCCGCCCGCGAAAATCTCGGGCGGATCGTTTACCCGAGTCAGTTGCATATCCCCTGGAAACCCCACTTCATCATGCCCGATGAGAGCCTGGAGCGTCTTTTCAGTAAGCGCTGGGTTGATGTGGCGCGATTCAACCGGGTTGACTGGCGCCATGTTTATCCAGGTATGACGATCAAGGTGCCCCAGAACATGGCCGATATTGAAGATTACTCCCCCCTGCCGGAAGTGTATGAGAAGGCCAGGGCGTATCGCAAGTTTATCCTGATCAATGTGACGGAGCAATGGATCGGGGCCTATGAATACGGCAAAAGGAGGTTTTCCATGCCTGCGGCTACGGGGAAGCGGGGTTACGAAACGCCGTTGGGAATGTTTCGTATCGATGCGCTGGATAAGAATCACACATCCTCTCTTTACGATACCGAGGACGGCAAGTCAAAATATCCCATGGATTATGCACTTCGCTTTTATATCGACCCCGACGGCATTGCCTATTGGATTCATGCCCGCGATCTGCCGGGTCGGCCCGCTTCCCATGGTTGCATCGGTTTGTTTGATGAGGAAATGCAGAAGCGCATCTACAGCGTGCCTTCGGAGCCGGTGCTGAAGGATGCTCGGAGGCTCTACGAATGGGTGGCGGAAGACTTGCCGGAACCCGGCACCGGTACACTGCAACTGCTTGATGACGGGCCCGTTCTGGAGATAACCGGGCTCCTGCCGGTCTATCTTGAAGAGGATCTCTAAGTGTAAGGGCTTTAACAGAAAGGGAAAATCCCAATCGAAGCCGTCACTTAAGAGATATTTCCTTTGACATCGATGGTTAAAACTGATAGGAGGTGTGCCATCAAATCGCCTTACGATCTGATGCAACCTGTTCGAGGAGGAAACTGACGATGAACGATCAACTGATTTTATGGTTTGATGACCTGGAGCTGAAGGACATCCCCCAGGTTGGCGGCAAGAACGCCTCGCTGGGGGAAATGAGAAGGGAGCTGACTTCAAAAGGGGTCAGCGTTCCCGACGGATTCGCCGTGACGGCGGGCGCCTATCGTTATCTGCTGGAGTCAGCCGGGATTGGAACGGAAATCAAACGGATTCTTGGCGATCTCGACACCCACGACATGGATAATCTACGGGAAAAAGGAAAACATATCCGGTCCCTGATCTATAATGCGAAATTTCCCGATGATCTGCGCGATGCCATTCTCAAGGGCTATCACCGTCTTTGTGAGGAGTACGGACCGAATACCGATGTGGCGGTTCGGAGTTCCGCCACGGCGGAAGACTTGCCCGATGCCAGTTTTGCGGGACAGCAGGAAACGTTTCTCAATATCAGGGGGGAAGATGCCCTCATTGATTCCTGCAGGAAATGTTTTGCCTCGCTTTTTACGGACCGGGCAATTTCCTACCGCGTCGACAAAGGGTTCGATCACCTCACGATCGCTCTTTCCATCGGCGTCCAGAAAATGGTGCGCTCCGACCAGGCCGCTTCGGGGGTAATTTTCTCCATCGATACCGAGTCGGGTTTTAAGGACGCGATCCTGGTTACAGGCTCCTACGGCCTGGGTGAAACGATTGTACAGGGCATTGTCAATCCCGATGAGTTCTATGTTTTCAAGCCAACCCTGAAGAAGGGCTATCGCTCCATCATTCAGAAAAAATTGGGGACGAAGGAAACCAAGATGGTCTATGCGGAAGGTGCGCAGGACAAGGCGACGGATATCGTCCCGGTGCCCGAAGAAGACCGCCACAAATTCTGCCTGACGGACGACGAAGTGCTCCGTCTGGCGCAATGGACGGCCATCATCGAGGATCATTATTCCGCCAAGGCGGGCTATTTCAAGCCAATGGACATCGAATGGGGCAAAGACGGCCTGACCAATGAACTCTTCATCCTTCAGGCCCGGCCGGAGACCGTGGAATCCCAGAAGGACGGCAGCGTTCTCGAGACCTACGTGCTGCGAGAAGAGAAGAAACCCATCCTGGTGGGGACCAGTGTGGGCGCCAGGATCGGCGTCGGGCCGGTGCATATCATCGAGTCTGTTAAGGAGATTAAAAATTTTAAAGCCGGAGAGGTTCTCGTGACGGAGATGACTGATCCCGACTGGGAACCGGTCATGAAAATCGCCGCCGCCATCGTCACCAACCGCGGAGGGAGAACCTGCCATGCGGCGATCGTCAGCCGTGAACTGGGCGTTCCCTGTATTGTGGGCACGGATAAAGGCACGGAGGTACTGCGTGATGTCAAGGAGGTGACCGTTTCCTGCGCGGAGGGCGAAGTGGGAAAGGTATACGAAGGGATTCTCAAATTCGATGTCAACCGGGTTAACGTGACCACCTTCAAGCGTCCCCAGACGAAGATCATGATGAATGTGGGCAACCCGGAGAACGCTTTCTCCCTGGCTTCCATCCCCAACGACGGAATCGGTCTGGCAAGGTTGGAATTCATTATCAGCCATTTCATCAGTGTGCACCCCATGGCCCTTGTCCAGTTCGAACGGGTAACGGATGAGTCAATCCGTGCCGAGATCGAGAGGATTACCAGGGGCTATAACGATCGGCGTGAATTCTTCATCGACCGGCTTGCCCAGGGGGTAGCCAAGATCGGCGCCGCTTTCTACCCGAACGACGTGATTGTACGGATGAGCGATTTCAAGAGTAATGAATATTACAATCTCGTCGGCGGTTCCTTTTTTGAACCGGTTGAAGAAAATCCGATGATCGGTTTCCGGGGTGCCTCCCGCTATTACGATGACCGCTACCGCGAAGGGTTTGCCATGGAGTGCGATGCCATGAAGCGGGTTCGGGACATTATGGGGCTCACCAACGTCAAACTGATGATTCCCTTCTGCCGGACCTTGACGGAAGCCCGTAAGGTCGTCAAAACGATGGCCGACCGGGGGGTTGTTCAGGGAGAAAACGGTCTGGAAATCTACATGATGGTGGAAATCCCCAGCAATGTGATTCTTCTGGAGGAGTTCGGCAAGATTTTCGACGGCTTTTCCATCGGCTCA
>CAYPKE010000091.1:0-10155 GCA_964411235.1 uncultured Syntrophales bacterium | reverse complement strand
TCGCCTATGCCGCATAACCATAATTCAGATGTTTAATTGCCGGAGTAATAATAAAGGGACACTTCAAAAAATACCTGGCAGTTTCATATTTTTACTCCGGAAGTGGCTTGCCGTTTCCGCATGAAAACCGGGCATGTTTTGCCAATATAACCCGTTTGTGGGAGGCTGGATACACGCTTAACGCTTTATTCACCTTAAAATACAATCAACAATCTGCGGTGCTTCCCGGTGTGTTTCTCATAACCTGCAAAAGGTGATTCATCTTTCCGGATAGAAAAAGCATACGGGCCATGAAGAAACGGACACATTCCTATTCAAGCAAATACCCGCCTTCAGCCAGAACTAATCAAGAACAGGTAATCCTGAAAATTAGTTTAATTTAGAGTCATTTGTCTCACATGTCAATAGACGATCTTTTTGCCGGCTGGATTGATGCGGCAATCGAAGACGTGATTTCCCGGACCCACGAAGACAAGAAAGCGAGCGGCATAACCCATTGAATTTCTGATTTATTCTTATTTTGGCAAGAGAGTCATCCTCATAATAAGTAAGAATAAGGAGTTAATCGAAATATTTTTATTGATTTTTGTGCCATGGTTTGATAGAAGTCCGCCATCAGTGGTATTCAGCATATCAGTCTTGCCTAATAGGTGATCATTTACAATCCGGTCGTTATTCCTTGGATAGCCCAGCTTAGGGGATTGATGTTCCTTGAGCGTTCCCTTTGTCAACAAGGCCCCCCCGTTTTTAATTTGCGTGTCTAATCCGCAAGCCATTAAGCAGTTCTCTAATACCAAGATTTTACAAACCCTTATGGGATCGAAAGAAAAACGCTGTTACTTTGAAGGAGGCAACATGGACATCTTGAAAAATTTGTGTGACCAAAATCCGGCGGAGAAGCACTACCGGGAACTGATGAAGCACTGTAAAGTCCATCTGGATGCAATGGACAAGGCTTTGCCCCCTCCCATAGAGGATTTTAATGGTATGCTGCAAGAAAAGGGCGTCAGCAGAAGAAGCTTTATCAAATGGACCTCGCTGATGACATTCGCCCTCATGCTGCCGCCCATGTTCAAACCCCTGGTGGCTCAGGCGGCAGAGCATTTCAGCCGTTTACCGGTCGTCTGGCTGCATTTGTCGGAATGCACGGGGTGCACCGAGGCCCTGCTCCGTTCTTCCTATCCCAATGTTGACACGATCCTCCTTGATACAATTTCTTTGGAATACCATGAAACACTGATGGCCGCTGCAGGCGACCAGGCCGAGGCAAACCTGGAGAAGGCGTTGCATGATTTCCCCGGCCAATTTGTCTGTGTCATAGAAGGGGCGATTCCTTTGGGGATGGACGGCAAGTATCTGACCATCGGCCCCCATGGTAAAACAGGTCTCGAACTGGCTAAGAAAGTAACGTCAAAGGCGGCCATGACTATTTGCATCGGCGGTTGTTCCGCTTTCGGCAATGTTCCTGCCGCCAAGCCGAATCCTACGGATTGCGTCGGGGTCGGAAAAGCCCTCCGTATTCCGACGGTCAACATCGCCGGCTGTCCGCCGAATCCTACGAACTTCGTCGGCACGATCCTTCACTACCTGATGTTCGGAAGCCTGCCTGCCCTGGATGGATTCGGCAGGCCTGTCTGGGCCTATGGCAAGCGGATTCACGATTATTGTGAACGCCGGCCCCATTACGATGCGGCGGAGTTCGTTGAAGAATGGGGAGACGCAGGGCAGAAAAAGGGCTGGTGCGTTTACAAGCTCGGTTGCAAGGGACCTTACACCTATGCCAACTGCGGCCGAGTACGCTTCAATGACGCCGTTTCCTGGCCCATCATGGCCGGGCACGGATGTATAGGCTGCACGGAACCGGACTTCTGGGATACGATGGCTCCCTTGGAGAAGCCGATTCACATGGGCACCATAGGGGGCGGCGAAAAGACGGTCGATACAATCGGCGCCGCATTGGTAGGGGCGACGGTTGCAGGCATCGCGGTTCATGCGGGCCTGACCTCACGCGTGCATAAAGACGACGAATAATCCATCACCTTTGATTAAATACACATAAATGGAGGAGCACCATGGCCAAAAGAATCATTGTCGATCCCCTTACCAGGATCGAAGGTCATTTGAGAATAGAAGTAGAAGTCGATGATAATCAGGTCATCAGGGACGCCTGGAGCTGCATTACCCTCTGGCGTGGCATCGAAACCATCTTGAAAGGGCGGGACCCCCGGGACGCCGGCCTGATGGTCCAGAGGTTCTGCGGTGTCTGTACATACGCCCATTATGAAGCCAGTATTCTGGCCTGCGAAGACGCCTTCGGTATCAAACCCCCTGCAAATGCCAGAATCATCCGGAATCTGATCAACGGGGCCCAGTATCTGACCGACCATGTCATGCACTTTTATCACCTTCATGGCTTGGATTGGGTTGATGTGGTCAGTGCCCTGTCGGCGGACCCGCGGAAAGCCGTGGAAATGGCCAGAGCCTATAGTGCCAATCCATACAACTGTTCCGAAACCCATTACAAGGCCGTCCAGGCCAGACTGAAGAAGTTCGTCGAGTCGGGCCGCCTCGGTCCCTTCGCCAACGCATACTGGGGCAATCCCTCCTATAAGCTGCCGGCTGAAGCCAACCTGATCATTGTGTCCCATTACCTGGATGCCCTGCAGGTATCAAAGCTCGGCGCCCAGATGATGGCCATCTTCGGCGGCAAGAACCCCCATCCGCAGACACTGGTGGTCGGCGGTGTAACCTGTGCGATGGACGCCATGGACGCGGCGCGCCTTGGGGAATATCTCTTCCGTCTGAAGGAACTGAACAATTTCGTGGAAACCGCCTATATCCCCGATGTGCTTTTGGCCGCCACATACTACAAAGGGGAAGGGGCTGCCGGTATCGGCGGTGGTGTGAAGAATTACCTGGCCTACGGCGGATTCCCCCAGGACGACGACTGGACCAACCTGCTTTTCCCCCGCGGCATCATCAAAAACCGCGACCTTTCCAAGGTGCTGCCGATCGACGAAGCCAAGATTACGGAAGAGGCAACCCATGCCTGGTACAAAGATTCGGAACCGCAACACCCCTATGTGGGCACCACAGAACCCGAGTACACGGGCTTCAACAGCCAGGGGAATCTGGCTGGACAGGAAAAGTACACCTGGTGCAAGGCCCCCCGTTATGATGAAGAACCTTACGAAGTGGGACCTCTGGCGAGGGTGCTCATTGCCTACGCTGCCGGCAATACGGAGATCAAAAACCTGGTTGATGGCACACTGAAGACGCTGGGCATTCCGGCTGCGGCTCTCTTTTCCACCTTAGGCAGAACCGCCGCGCGTGCTTTGGAAACAAAATATGTCGGTGATCACATCGCCGGCTGGGTCAATGAACTGGTGGCTAACCAGAAGGCCGGCAATACTCGATTCTGGACACGGTGCGACGTGCCGAGACAAGGAGAGGGTCGCGGCTTGACGGAACCGCCGCGCGGAGCTCTGGGGCACTGGATACGCATCGAGAATCGAGTGATCGCCAATTATCAGGCGGTCGTCCCTTCGACCTGGAACTGTTCACCCCGGGACAAGGACGGCAAGCGCGGCCCCTACGAGGAATCCCTAATCGGCACGAAACTGGCGAACATCGAACAGCCGCTGGAAATTCTGCGAACCATCCACTCCTTCGATCCGTGCATGGCCTGCGCCGTCCACATCATCGATCCGAAAGCGGATCGGATCAGAGAGTTCAGGATTGCCTGAGAAAGGGGGAGGTCATATGAAGGAAACAAGATATCTCAAAAAAGAGTGGACGGTTGCTATGCGGCTGAACCACTGGGGCATGGCCATCTCGATTCTGGTCTTGATCGTGACAGGTTTTCATATTGCCTACCCCTTCAGCATCCTGCATGGAGAAACAACCGATAAGTTTTTCGTGGGTCATGTACGGTTCGTACATATCCTGTTCGGCATTTTCCTGACGTTCATTTTTGTCTGGCGCGTCTATCTGGCGTTCTTCTCGAAGTTCCACGCCGACTGGAAAGATTTCTTCGCCTTCACGGATTGGCCGAATACGATCAAGCAGCTTAAGTTCTACGCCCTGATCTCCAAGGAACCTGCCGAGCATAAGTACCTTTACGGCCCCATGCAGTCGATTGCCTATGGGGGGCTGATGCTGATGGTCCTGTTCATTGTCCTCACGGGCCTTATCCTGATGGGGGCTGGTTATGACGCGGGCTTCACGGCGATTGTGTATGTTTTTTTGAAGCCCCTTGAAAACATGGTTGGCGGATTGGCAACGATCCGTTGGATTCATCACATTCTCACCTGGGCGTTTGTTCTGTTCATTATTGTTCATGTTTACATGGCGTTCTGGTATGATGTCATCTTCAGAGAGGGCACCGTGTCTTCCATGATCAGTGGCAACCTTTTCAAAAAGGAGAAACACTAGCGGGGCATGTCCGAAAGCAACAACGATTGGCTCACCGGCAAGGGGGGGGAAGGCAATTCCCCCCCTATCAGTTCCGGAGACCGGAAATATGTCACGGTCCTGGGCCTGGGGAACATCCTCATGGCTGATGAGGGTTTTGGCGTGCACTTTATCCGCTGGTTTTCCGAACGCTATCTTGCGTCCGAACGGGTTCTTCTCATGGACGGCGGCACCTTGGGTTATGTGCTCCTCGATACGATCGGCAACACGGATCACCTGGTCGTTATCGATGTTTTGAAACTGGACGATACGCCGGGCAACATCTACCGCTTCACCCGGGAGGAGATGGAACTTCACCTGCCGCCGCCGACCTCGGCCCATGAGGTCAAGTTCGCCGATGTCATGTGCAAGGCGGACATGCTGGGGGAAATGCCGGAAACGACTTTTCTGTGCATCGTTCCGGCTCAGTACCAGGAGATGGACCTCGAAATGACGCCGGTTTTGAGAGACAAATTTCCCATCCTGGAAAATCTGCTCCTGCAGGAACTGGCTCGTCTGGGCATCGTCCTGGAGAAGGCGGATCATGCATGAGCTGTCCCTGATCAATTCCCTGCTGAAAATTGTCGACGACTACGCCGCGGTGGAAGGTTTTAATAAGGTCAATGCTCTTAAATTGAGTTTCGGCCGTCTGTCTTGTCTGGATCGGCAGAGCCTTGAGTTCGCCTTTTCCGTCCAGTCCGCCGGTACGAAAGCCGAAGGAGCAGTTCTCGATTTTGAAATCCTTCCCGCCCGCATTCTCTGTCTCAACTGTGACCGGGAATTTGCCATGGACGGACCCTGGGACCATTGTCCCGGCTGCCATAGCCCGGATGTCATTCTGGCCGGCGGCACGGAAGAGCTCAAACTGCTCGAAATGGATGTGGATTGACAGAACGGCGTTCGTTTTTATATTGACCCCGTAATCGTTTTACGATTCATGTAGAAATCAGTTGACATTTCGAGGAGTGCCGGCGGCGAGTAAGCTTACGGAGCAGAAGCATAAGATTTCGCCCTGCGGTCGAAATAGCGACGATGTTATAAGGAGTCTGATCGATTCCTCATCAACGGTAAAATGGTGTCGCAATGTTATTCTGACCCCTCAGGCGAAGAATCCTGTTCCTGATTGTTCTGTTTTATTAGATTCTTCAAGTCGTTCAGCATGACAATAACCGGTTTTTATAACGGCAAGACCGCTTTTTCAGGAAACGCGGCAATAAAGGTCTTAAATTGATAACGCCTTAACGAAAGTAAGGATTGTTCCATGTGTATCGGATTTCCCGGAAAGATCATTTCCATTGATGATAACAATTTCGCCGTTATCGACATCAGCGGCACCCGGCGTGAAGTCTGCCTGGACATCGTCGACGAGGAGGTCGGCCTGGGCGACTATGTCATCTGCCATGCGGGCTATGCCATTCACAAGGTGGACGAGAAACAGGCACAGGAGAATCTGGCACTTCTCAAGGAACTGATCGAGAATGAAATATATTGACGAGTACCGCGACCCGGAACTGGCCAGGGGACTGCTCCAGCTGATCGAGCACCGGTCAGCGAAATTAGACCGGCCGGTCGCGGTGATGGAGATCTGCGGGAGCCACACGGCGGCCATCGGCCACTTCGGCGTCAGGCAGCTTCTGCCGAAGAACATTCGCCTTCTGTCCGGTCCGGGCTGTCCCGTCTGCGTGACCTCCACCGGTGAAATCGACGCTGCCCTGTATCTGGCCAAGGAGCCTAACATCATTTTTTCTACTTTCGGTGACATGGTCCGGGTTCCCGCATCCGGTGGAATCACCCTCCAGATGGTCCGCGCCGGGGGCGCCGATGTGCGTGTCGTTCTGTCGCCTCTGGATGCACTGCATCTGGCCGAAGAAAACCCCAACCGGCATGTCGTCTTCATGGGAATCGGGTTCGAGACGACGGCGCCGACCATTGCCGCCACCCTGAAAACCGCCAGGAAGAAAAGCATCGGGAATTTCTCGGTTTTGTCGGTTCACAAAGTTATCCCGCCGGCCCTCCAGATCCTGATCGACTCTCCCCAACTGTGGATCGACGGTTTTATCTGCCCCGGACACGTGAGCGTTATCATCGGCGCCGAGGCCTACCGGCCCATAACTGCGGCAAAGCGGGTGGCCGTTATCACCGGGTTTGAACCCGTCGATATCCTTCAGGGAATTGCCATGATCCTTGAACAGATCGACACGGGCCGGTTCGATGTCGCCATTCAGTACTGCCGGGGCGTCAAGCCGGAAGGCAACGCGCGGGCCAGGGCAGTCATCGGCGAGGTCTTCACTCCCGTAACTTCCGAGTGGCGGGGCATCGGCTGGATACCCGGCAGCGGCCTTGCCCCCCGCGAAGACTACAGTCACTACGATGCCCGCAAGCGTTTCACGATCCCCGAGTTTGATTCCCAGGAGCCGCCGGGCTGCTCCTGCGGGGAAATCCTCTGCGGCGCCAAAACGCCCCGGGAATGCCCTCTCTTCCGAACCGTCTGCACCCCCGTCAACCCGATCGGGCCCTGCATGGTTTCATCGGAGGGAACCTGCGCCGCCTATTACAAATACCATCTGCATGAGAAGGAGGCTGGATGATGATTATCAAGACCGTAAAGAACATTCTGGACGCCAACGACAGGATCGCCCGGGACAACCGCGCCCTGTTCGACACGAAAAAGGTGTTCGTGATCAATCTCATGAGCTCTCCCGGCGCGGGGAAGACGTCGCTGGTGGAACGGACCATCGAGGCCCTGCGCGACAAGTACCGGATCGCCGTCATCGAGGGCGATATCCAGGACACCTATGACGCCGAGCGCATCGCCGCCCTCGACATTCCTGTCACTCAGATCAACACCGGCGGCGCCTGTCACATTGACGGCAACATGATCCGGGAGGCCCTCCCGAATTTCGACCTCGACGACATTGACCTTCTGATTACGGAAAATGTGGGCAACCTCGTCTGCCCGGCGGAGTTCAATGTCGGCGAAAACATGAAGGTCATGATCCTGAGCACCCCCGAGGGGGCCGACAAACCCCGGAAGTATCCCCTGATGTTCCATGAATCGGCGGCCATGATCATCAACAAGATGGACCTTTTGAACTATGTCGACTTCGACCTGGAGACGGCGAAAAAGGATGCCCAGTCCATCAATCCGAAACTGGCGGTCTTCACCGTCTCCTGCAAGACCAGGGAGGGATTCGAGCCGTGGATCGCCTGGCTGACCTCCCAGGTGGAGACCTTCCGCCATTCCCGGCCGTGATTCAGCGGACCCGTTACCTCTTTACCGGGATCGTCCAGGGGGTCGGATTCCGCCCCTTCATCTACCGGACGGCCCGGAAATACGGCCTCACCGGCTGGGTTCAGAACCGCGCCGACGGGGTCTGGGCGGAGGTGGAAGGCCGCCCCGAGGACGTCAACGCCTTTCTGGAACAGGTCACCCACCGGCCGCCCTCTCTGGCGGAGGTCGCTGTTGGCCGGTTTACGGACGTCCCGCCGAAAGGCGAAAGCGATTTCCGCATCCTGGAAAGCGAAGGGGGCACGCAGCGCAAGGTCCATATTTCTCCGGACATCGCCGTCTGCGACGACTGCCTGGCGGAACTGTTCGACCCGGCCGACCGGCGGCACCGCTACCCGTTTATCAACTGCACCAACTGCGGCCCCCGGCTGACGATCATCAACGACATCCCCTACGACCGTGCCCGGACCGCGATGGCCTGCTTTCCCATGTGCCCCGTCTGCCAGAAGGAATTCGACGATCCGGACAACCGGCGCTTCCATGCCGAACCGAACGCCTGCCCCGTTTGCGGACCGAGAATGCAACACCTTGATCAGGAAGGACAATCCATTAAAGCGGACGATCCGCTCGGGGAAACTGTTGCCGCCCTGAAGCGGGGGTCGATCATGGCCGTCAAGGGTCTGGGGGGCTTCCATCTTGCCGTGGACGCCGCAAATGAGGAAGCGGTGCAAACACTCCGCACCCGCAAAATCCGGGAAGAAAAACCCTTTGCGATCATGGTGAAGGACCTGGCGGCGGCAAAACGCCTTGCTCACGTTTCACCTGAAGAGGAGCGGCTTTTGCAGACGCCGCAGCGGCCCATCGTGCTTTTGCGTAAAAAAACCAGGCGGCCATTGCTCCGGCCGTTGCCCCCGGCGTCGATACCTTCGGGGTCATGCTCCCCTACACACCGCTCCATCATCTGCTGATGCAGGAGGATTTTTCCGCCCTGGTCATGACGAGTGCCAACAGGAGCGACGAACCCATCTGCATCCGGAACCGCGAGGCGGTCGAGCGCCTGCGGGGCATTGCCGACGGTTTCCTCGTCCACAACCGGGACATCCTGGTCCGCTGCGACGACGGCATCACCGCCGTTTACGCCGGCGAGCCGACCCTTTTCCGGCGGTCCCGGGGACTGGCACCCCGGCCCCTGCTTCTTATGGAGTCCCTGCCGGAAGTCCTCGCCCTGGGGGCGGAACTGAAAGGGGTGCTGTGCCTGGTCAGGGAGAACATGGCGTTTCTCAGCCCCCACATCGGCGATCTGGAGACGCCTCTGGCCAGGGATTTTTTCCACGAAACGATGGCGCTCATGGAGCGGATTACCGAATGCCGACCGGAGATTATCGCCTGCGACCTCCACCCTGATTACTACGCCAGCCGGACGGCCGCCCGGATGAAAGACCGAACAGTAATATCCATCCAGCACCACCATGCCCACATCGCGAGCTGCCTTGCCGAAAACCGCGAGACGGGCACCGTTTTGGGCCTCGCCATGGACGGCACCGGCCTGGGAACGGACGGGCGCATCTGGGGCGGTGAATTCCTCGTGGTCCATGAGACGGACTTCATCCGTCGGGGTCACTTGAAGCACTTTCTCCTGCCGACGGGGGAGGGGGCCATCCGCCATCCCTGGCGGATGGCGGTGGGGCTTCTCCAGATGGCCTATGGAGCATCCTGGCCGGAATGGGCGGAACGGCTGCGGCTCCTGCCCTCGGATTTCGCACCCGCCATGATGGAACGGATTCTCGACCGCCGGATCAACAGCCCCGAAACGTCGAGTCTGGGGCGTCTCTTCGACGGCGTCGCCGCGATCCTGGGGCTTCGCCGGGAGAAGGTCAGCTTCGAAGGGCAGGCGGCGATGCAACTGGAAGCCCTGGCCCGCCAGGGTCAAGGGTCCGTGTTGCCTTACAATATTGAAAAGGAAGACGGCGTCTTTATCCTTGACATGTTCCCGGCAATCCGTATCCTGACGGAGCAAATGCTGGCCGGAAAACCGGTGACGGGCCTGGCGGCATCGTTTCACACCACCCTGATCTCTGCCTTTGCGGATCTCTCCGGACAAATTTGCGTGGAAGAAAACCTCGACCGGGCGGCCTTAAGCGGCGGCTGCTTCCAGAACCGTATCCTCTACGAGGGGACGGTCGCCACCCTTGAAAAAACGGGGCTCAAGGTGCTTACACATCGCCTGGTCCCGAACAACGACGGCTGCATCGCCCTCGGGCAGGCGGTCGTCGCCGGATATCGCATCAAAAAGGAAAGGGCGTTATGAAATACGACAAAATTCTTCTTGCCCATGGCGGCGGGGGACTGCTGACCAACGAAATCATCAGGGAAACGTTTCTTCCCCATTTTTAGAATGACCTCATGGGCCGTGTGGTAGACGGGGCGGTTCTCCAGGTCGTGTCGGTAAAGCTCTGCTTCACCACATACTCCTA
>CAYPKE010000090.1:5916-10329 GCA_964411235.1 uncultured Syntrophales bacterium | reverse complement strand
ACGGTGGGGCTGGCGATGATTATCTTTACGGCGGTGAAGGGAATGATATGTTGAGTGGAGGACCCGGCAATGACTTTCTCGAAGGTGGCGAGGGCGATGACACCTATCTTTTCGGACGCGGGTCCGGTCATGATTCGATCGGCTGTTTCGATGAAATGACAAACGGTATCGATACCATTTTGCTTGACAGCGATGTTCTGCCTACTGATGTCATCCTTAGTCGAGAGTCCGATGATCTTGTTCTGACCATAGCCGATACCGGAGACACCTTGATCGCGGGAGGCTGGTTTATGGATACCGGGATATTCAGTGTCGATGCCATCCGGTTTGCCGACGGCACAGTATGGGATGTGGAAACGATTAACGAGATGATTGGCATCCAGGGGACGGACGGCGACGATATTCTCCAGGGAAACGACGCGGACAATCAGATATGGGGACTGGCCGGAAACGACACCTTGTATGGTTATGCAGGCGATGATTATCTGGATGGCGGAACAGGTAAAGATACCATGCGGGGCGGTTCGGGCAATGATATTTATGTGGTGGACAATACGGGTGACGTCGTGATGGAAAACGCGAATGAAGGTGTCGACACGGTTCATAGTGCCGTGACATACACGCTTGGGAATCACGTTGAAAACCTTATCCTGACAGGAACCTTGGCGATCAATGGCACGGGCAATGCTCTGAGCAATGAGCTGGCCGGAAACGCGGGAAACAACACACTCGATGGCAAGGCGGGTGCGGATACGATGATCGGCGGCGCGGGAAACGACACCTATGTTGTGGACAACGGCGGGGATATCGTGGTTGAGGATGCGGATGAGGGAATCGATACGGTCCGGAGTTCCGTGACTTATACATTGGGGAATAACGTCGAGAATCTGACCTTGACGGGAACTTCCGCGATCAACGGCACGGGGAACGCCTTGGATAATATTTTGATCGGTAACAGCAAGGCGAACACGCTGACGGGCGGCGCGGGTAATGATATCCTGGATGGTGGCGCAGGAAACGATACCATGCGGGGTGGCCTGGGAGATGATATCTACGTGGTCGGGAGTACCGGCGACGTGGTGGCGGAAAATGCGGATGAGGGAATCGATACGGTCCGGAGTTCCGTGACTTATACATTGGGGAATAACGTCGAGAATCTGACCTTGACGGGAACTTCCGCGATCAACGGCACGGGGAACGCCTTGGATAATATTTTGAGCGGTAACAGCAAGGCGAACAGGCTAACGGGCGGCGCGGGCAATGATACTCTGGATGGCGGTGCGGGAAAAGATACCCTGCGGGGTGGTTCGGGTGATGATATTTATGTGGTGGACAATACAGGTGATATTGTGACGGAGAATGCAAATGAAGGAATCGACACAATCCGAAGTTCTGTGTCCTTTACCCTGGGGAATAACGTCGAGAACCTGATTCTTACAGGGGCATCAGCCATTAATGCGACGGGCAATACACTGAACAATACATTAATCGGCAACAGTGCTGCGAACACCCTGACAGGCAATAATGGAAACGACATCATGGACGGCGGTGCAGGCAACGACAATTTAAGAGGTGGCAATGGAAGCGACACGTATTTGTTCCGTCGGACGGATGGGGTCGATACGATTACAGAAACTGCCGGTTTAGCAGGCGACTCCGATGTGGTCAGGATGATCGACGGCATCGGGCAGAGCGAACCGGTTATCGTCAAGCAGGATAACGATCTCTACCTGTTCATCGATGCGAATAATTACATGAAGATAAACAGCGAGTTCGCCCAGCCGAATTACGGTATTGAACGCCTGGAAGTATCCGATGGCTACTACATTACGCGAACGGACATCGATAATATTATCAATACGATGAGCGCCATCAACAACGATCCAGGCATGGATGTCATCCAGAAGTTCAACGCCATGCGGGTCGACCAGACCTACATCAACACCCTGGCCCAGAGCTGGCAGCAGCCATAAATTTACTTTCCCCTCCCGCTTGCGGCGGGCGGGAGGGGAAGTATCCAATCAGAGAAATGACCCTGCAATGGGGTGATGCACCTTCTTCTGAATGTTTCATTTCCCTTTAACCTTTGACAATTTTTGTCTTGCAAGCGGGTACGGCATATGGTAGAAGGACCTCCAATTCAGCGAGAAAGGTTGATGAGTGGGCGTTGCCCACTTTTTTTTTCTGGAAAGATGGCGCCTGTCGATAAGCTCAGGGAGAAGATTTGGGAACTGCTGGACCCGATTGTCCGGTCAAACGGGATGGAACTGATCTATGCCGAGTGCCTTCGCATGCCGTCACGGTGGATCGTTCGGATCTATCTTGACCGGGAAGGCGGGGTCACGCTGGACGACTGCTCCCTGATCAGCCATCAGGCGGGAGATGTCCTGGATATTCATGATACGCCGCCGGGGCCTTATACCCTTGAGGTATCTTCACCAGGCCTGGATCGTCCCCTGTTCCGGGACCAGGATTTTCTGCAATATCGGGGATCGCAGATCAGGGTAACGACGGAATACAAGATCGATGGACGGAAGCATTTCAAGGGCGAGCTCCTGGATTATCTGGATCAGGAGGCGGAAAAGCTGCTTGTGCTGCGCGTCGGGGATAAAACCTACCGCCTCCCCCGGGAGGCTTTTGTGAAGGCAAACCTCGAGTACGAGATGTAGAAAAGGGTTGTTCCCGGTTTCGTGTCGACGGTGGAAAGCCTCGTCATCGAGGATGCGGGCGAAGGCCGGTTGATAAACGAAGGCCGGGAACGAGATAAGATAAAAAAACAACAGGGAGGTTGCACATCAATGCTGCCGGAACTTAAACGCCTGATCGAACAGATGGGCAAGGACAGGGGACTGGACAAGGAAATCATCATCGAAGCCCTGGAAGCGGCCATGCTTTCCGCCGCGCGGAAGAAACTGGGGTCCCAGGTCGATATCGAAGCCCATTATAACGAGGAAACGGGAGAGATAGAGGTTTTCGAGTTCAAGGTCGTCGTGGAGAAGGTGAGCGATCCGGAAACACAGGTGTCCCTGGATTACGCCAGGAAGAACCTGGATGCGGAAGCGGAACCCGGCGACAGTCTCGGCGCCAAGATCGATACCAGTACCTTTGGCCGTATTGCCGTGCAGACGGCCAAGCAGATCATTATTCAGCGGGTCAAGGATGCCGAGCGGGATAACATATACGAAGAATACAAGGACCGGAAGGGAGAAATCGTCAACGGTTTTGTTCAGCGCTTCGAGGGGGGAAGCATTATCGTCAATCTCGGCCGTGCGGAAGGGGTGATTCCCACATCCGAACAGATCCATCGGGAGGTCTACAAGCGGGGGGAGCGAATCCGGGCCTATCTGCTTGAGGTCAAGCGCATCACCAAGGGACCCCAGGTCATTTTGTCCCGCACCCATCCGCATTTTCTCCGGGTCCTGTTCGAAATCGAGGTGCCGGAAATATCGGAAGGCATGATCGAAATTGTCAACGTTGCCCGGGAGCCGGGGAAACGCTCCAAGATTTCCGTTCGCACCTACGACAAGGATGTCGACCCGGTGGGTGCCTGTGTCGGCATGCGGGGGTCCCGCGTACAGAGTGTCGTTCAGGAGTTGCGGGGGGAAAAAATCGATATCGTGCCCTTTTCCAACGATACTGTGCAATATGTCTGCAGCGCCCTTTCTCCGGCGAAGGTAAGCCGCGTCTTTGTGGATGAGGACCACCACTCCATGCTGGTCGTGGTCCCTGATGATCAGCTTTCACTGGCGATCGGCAAGAATGGCCAGAATGTGCGCCTGGCGGTGAAGCTGACCGGATGGAAACTGGATGTCAAGAGCGAAACCCTTGAAGCAAGCAAGGAAGAAGAAGGGTATGCAGCGCTGACGAAGATACCGGGAATCGACGAGGCGATGGCGGAGCGCCTTTACAACGAGGGATTGAAGAGTGTCGCCGCCGTTGCCGCGGCCAATTCGGAACTGCTTACGGCGATTCCGGGCATGACCGAAGAACAGGCCGTTTCGGTGATCAGGGAGGCCATCAGGCTTCTTGATCAGGAATTGGGGGTTGCGTCGTAATTGATGGAATCAAAGCATTTTAGCACGATGACTTCGACGTGAAACATAACGCAGGGGAGTTACAGGTATGACGAAAAAAAGAGTGTATGAGCTCGCCAAGGAACTGGGCCTGGAGAATCGGGATTTAATGACTCGGATGGAGAAGATGGGCATTACCGTCAAATCCCATTCAAGTTCTCTCGAGGACGGCGATGTCGAGCGCATATACCGGGAACTGAGGGGCGCCGACTCAAGGGAAATGGTTGAGAAGCGGATTACGTCGACCATTATCCGCCGCCGGGCTGTGCGGCCTGTGGTGGAAGAAGAGAAAAAAGAGGCGGAAGTTCCGGAAGGTGAGGAGGCAAAAGCGGAAACGGCA
>CAYPKE010000090.1:0-5816 GCA_964411235.1 uncultured Syntrophales bacterium | reverse complement strand
GAGTCTTTTACGGAGGAGGCCGCTGCCGCCAAGAAGAAGTCTTTCCTGAAAAAAGTCGTCGAAAAGAAGATTGTCCACCTGGAGGGTGAAGGGGAGGAACGGCCCGTCAGATGGCGGGAAGAGCGCAAAACGCCTCCCCAGAAGATGAAAAAGACGCAGATCACGATCCCCAAGGCGATTAAGCGCCGGGTCAAAGTAGGGGAAACGATAGCCGTGGGCGAGTTCGCCAAGAAAATGGGTGTCAAGGCGGGGGATGTGATCAATAAATTAATGGGAATTGGTGTCATGGCGACGATCAACCAGGCGATTGATGCGGACGTTGCCACCCTGATCGCCGCGGAATTCGGCTACCAGGTTGAGGCGGCGGCCTTTGAGATGGAAGAGGTTACCCATAAGGTCGAGCAGGCGGCAAAGAACCTGCGGCCCCGCGCCCCGGTGGTGACGATTATGGGCCATGTGGATCACGGGAAAACCTCCCTGCTGGATGCCATCCGCAAAAGCAATGTGATCGACGGGGAGGCCGGGGGGATTACGCAGGCGATCGGCGCCTATCATGTGCAACTCAAAAACCGGGACATCGTTTTCCTGGACACGCCCGGGCATGAGGCTTTTACGGCCATGCGCGCCCGGGGCGCCAAGGTGACGGATGTCGTCGTTCTCGTGGTTGCCGCCGACGACGGCGTCATGGACCAGACCGTAGAGGCCATAAACCATTCCCGCGTCGCAGAAGTTCCCATCCTGGTGGCGATCAATAAGATGGATAAGGAAGGTGCGGATCCCGGCAGGATCAAACAGGGCCTCACGGAATACAACCTCGTGCCCGAAGAATGGGGAGGGGAAACGATTTTCTGCGAAGTGTCGGCCAAAAAGAAAGAGGGGATCGAAGACCTGCTGGAGATGATTCTGCTCCAGGCGGATGTCCTGGACCTGAAGGCTGATCCGGACCTGCCGGCACGGGGTGTTGTTGTCGAGGCGAAGCTGGATAAAGGCAGGGGACCGGTTGCGACGGTCCTGATCCAGGAAGGCACGCTTCACGAGGGCGACGCCTTCGTTTCCAAGATGGAATGGGGCCGTGTCCGGGCCATGTACAATGACAAGGGCATTCGCGTCAAAACAGCGGGACCGTCCACGCCTGTCGAGGTGATCGGGTTTTCCAGCGTTCCTCAGGCAAGCGCCGAATTCGCAGGTGTCGAGGATGAGAAGAAAGCCCGTAATATCGCCGAATACTGGATCAGGAAGGAACGGGAAAAGGAATTGTCGGCAACCTCCAAGATTACCCTCGAACAGCTTTACCAGAAGATCAAGGAGGGCGTGAAGGAGCTGAACGTGATTCTGAAAGCGGACGTGCAGGGATCCATCGAAGCCTTGGGGGATGCCTTGAGGAAACTGAGTACGGACGATATTAAATTGAGGGTCATCCACAGTTCTCCCGGTACGATTACCGAGACCGACGTCATGCTTGCTTCCGCGTCCAATGCGATCATCATCGGGTTCAACGTGCGTCCCGATTCGCGGGTTGTTGAAGTCGCGGAACAGGAAGGGGTGGACATCAAGCTCTATGATATTATCTACAATGCCATTGCCGACGTGCGGGCTGCCATGGAGGGGCTCCTGGAGCCGGAGTACAAGGAAGTCACCCAGGGGAGGGCGGAAGTGCGCGAGCTCTTCCGGGTGCCCAAGGTGGGGGTGATCGCCGGCAGCTTCGTCATGGACGGGAAGATTGCCCGCAAATCAAGCGTGCGCCTGGTCCGGGACGGGGTCCAGATTTTCGACGGCAAGATCATGTCCCTGAAGCGTTTCAAGGATGACGCGAAGGAAGTGCTTTCCGGCTTCGAGTGCGGGATCGGAATCGAAGGCTTTAATGACCTGAAGCCGGGAGACATCATCGAAGCCTATGTCCAGGAGAAGGTCGAACGAAAGCTGTAGCCGGGTCAGCGTGGAAAGTGGTGAGAGATGATGGTCGTAGGTACGGGCATGATCAATCTTCTCATACCGGAGTGCCGGTCCCTGAAAGAAAAAAGGGGGGTGTTGCGGCATCTTCTGAAGCGGACCCAGAACGAATTCAATGTGTCGATTGCCGAAGTCGGTGACAACGATCAGTGGAAACGGGCGCAGATCGGTTTTTGTGTCGTCGGGAACGACAAGCAGTATATCAATGCCAAGCTGGATCACATTCTGGATTTCATCGACAGTTTGCAAGTTGCCGAGATCGTGAAAAGCAGAATGGAGATCGTCAGCATGAAGGATTTGATGGACCCCTCGGAAGGGGAAGGAAGTAAATATGATTCATTTTAAGAGGGCGGATCGCGTTGCCGAACTTATTCAGGCGGAGCTTTCGGACATTCTGCTCAAGGAGATCCGGGATCCCCGGATCGGTACGTTGACCATCACGGGTGTCAAGGTCAGCGACGATCTGCGGGTAGCGAAGGTCTTCTTCGTCGAGATGGGTCAGGATGCCTGCGGCGGGGAGACCCAGGAAGGGCTGAAAAAGGCGACCCCGTTCATCCGGAAGGAATTGGGAGGAAGGTTGAAGCTGCGCTACACTCCCGAAGTTATTTTTAGAATCGACCCGTCTTTTGCTTACGGCAGCCGGATCGATCGGATCCTGGCGGAATTGGAGACGCAAAAAAACGATGCTTCATGAAATCATCGCGCAGATCGGGCGGTGCCGGCGCTTTCTTCTCACTGCCCATGTCAGACTGGACGGCGATGCTCTGGGGTCGGAACTGGCGCTTTCCCATCTCTTGCGGTCCCTGGGAAAGGATGCCGTCGTTTATAACGAAGACAGGACCCCGGAGAACTACCGTTTCCTGCCGGGCAGCGATGCCATTGTCAACACCTTAGACGATCCCGGCAGCTATGATGCCGCCTTTATCCTTGACTGCAGCGAACTGGAACGCGTGGGAGAAAAAGCGGCGGATATCGCCCGGATCGGGACGCTCATCAATATCGATCATCATATTTCCAATGACGGGTTTTGCCGGTACGCGTATGTCGATCCGGCGGCCAGCTCGACGGGAGAGTTGATTTACCGCTTGGCGGCGGCCATGTCGATCCCACTCTCGCGGGAAATGGCGACCAATCTTTATGCGGCTATCCTGACGGATTCGGGCGGATTCCGATACGGCAGCACGGGAAAAGAGACGTTGATCGCCGCGGGCCATCTCGTGGGGGCCGGCGCCGATCCTCAGTGGATTTCGGAAAACATCTATGAAAACAATCCCCTCGTGAGGGTCCGCTTGCTGGGAAAAGTCCTGGAAACGATGCGTCTGGATCTGGATGACCGTGTGGGTTCCATGGCAGCCTTCAGGCAGACTCTGGATGAATTGGGGGCGACGCTTGAACACGCCGAGAATTTTGTCGATATTCCCCGGACGATCCGGGGGGTCGACGTCGCGATCTTCTACACCGAAATACGAAAAGGACTTTTTAAGTTGAGTTTGCGCTCGAAGGATCGAATCAGTGTCGAAAGCGTAGCAAAGGCTTTTGGCGGCGGCGGACACATGAATGCGGCGGCCTGCCGTATCGAAGGGGAGTTCGAAGAAGTCCACCGGCGCGTTCTGGATGCGGTGCGGACGGTATTGGCTTAGATGGACGGCCTGGTCATTATCGACAAACCGCCGGGGTTTACTTCCCACGATATCGTGGCGCGCATTAAGAAAGTGATGGGAGCGGACCGGGTCGGCCATGCGGGCACCCTCGATCCTCTGGCGACGGGCGTTTTGCCCGTCATGCTCAACGAGGGGACGAAACTTGCGCCGTTTCTGGCCGGTGATACCAAGGAATACCTTGCGACGGTGCAACTGGGAATCTGCACGGATACCCTGGACATCACGGGGGAAGTCCTTTCGCGGCATGCGGTTGCCGCAGATACCGGGGAAGTCGTCAAGGCGGTCATGGGGCTGCAGGGGATAAGAAGGCAGGTGCCGCCTTTGTATTCGGCTGTGAAGTACAAGGGGAGACCCCTCCACCGCTGGGCACGCAGGGGCGTTGCCGTGACCCCCGCACCGCGGACGGTCGAAGTGTACAGTGTCCGGGTTGAAAATGTTTCATTGCCGGCGGTGACGTTCCGCGTTGCCTGCTCGAAAGGGACGTATGTCCGGACCCTTTGCGCCGATGTCGGTGAGGCCCTCGGGTGCGGTGCAACGATGGTTGCCCTGAGAAGAACGAAAAACGGCCGGTTCACCGAAGAGGCGGCCCTGAATCCGGAAGGTCTGCAGGATAATGTACTGCACGAACTTCTTCGTTTCGCCATGATTTCGCTTCCCGAAGCAATCGCGGGGGTCAAGGCTTTTTACGTGGACGAGACGCTGGCCGGGAAACTGCGTAACGGTTATCAGCTGAGTTGCGGCGACATGGGGGGTGATCATATTCCTTTTCTTGATCGGGGAGATATGGTAAGGTTCCTGTGCCGGAGAACGGGTCTCGTCGCTGTCGGAGAGATGCTTCGCGGTAGCGGGGAAATGCTTCCCGGGGAGGAGAAAATACAGGCGGCAAAAACGCTGCGGGTATTTGCGGCACAAGCAAAAAGGATTATTGTTTAACGAAACCGGAAAATAATGAGAGGGAGGAAAAAGCGGTGTTGGACGTAGAAAAGAGGAGCGATATTATCGGCAATTTCAAGCTTCATGACAACGATACGGGGTCTCCGGAAGTGCAGATCGCACTTTTGAGCGCCAGGATCGAATATCTGACGGAGCATTTCAAGGTGCATAAGAAAGATCACCACTCCCGGCGGGGTCTTTTGAAGCTGGTCGGCCAGAGACGGAGGCTGCTCGATTACCTGAAGAAGAAAGAAGTGGAACGGTATCGGAGCATCATATCGCGACTGGGATTGCGAAAATAAGCGGGCGTTTTGTTTTGCCGGCTTTTCCCGCGGCGGCTTCCAGAGATGGATATACGGGATGCGTCCTTCCTGAGAAGTGATCAGGATGAGATTAGCCGCCCATGATACGAAGGATAGAGAGGAAAAAATCGATGAGTAATGAATTTATAGCGGAGTTTTCGGGGAAGAGGCTTTCCCTGAAAGCGAATTATGCCGCCGCACAGGCAGACGGGGCAATCCTCGCGACCTACGGCGACACGGTGGTTCTCGTTACGGCCGTGTCCCTCAAGGACAAGCGGGAGGGGTTGGATTTCCTCCCTTTGACGGTAGACTATCAGGAACTGACCTTTGCCGCCGGCAAGATCCCGGGCGGGTTTTTTAAGCGGGAAGGGCGCCCCAATGAGCGGGAAATTCTGACTTCACGGATTATTGACCGTTCCATCAGGCCCCTTTTCCCTAAGGGTTATCATCACGAAACGCAGGTCATCGCGACGGTGTTGTCGGTGGATACGGAGCATGATCCCGACGTTACAGCCCTCATCGCGACTTCGGCCGCTCTCGGAATATCGGACATTCCCTTCAAGGGGCCCATTGCTGCCGTGAGAGTTGGCCGGACCGATGGCGGTTTTGTTTGCAACCCCTCACTGGGCGAAATTGAAGAGAGTGATCTCAACCTTTTTCTGGCCGGGCGGATGGTTCCCCGCGAGGACGGCGGAAATTATGATGTGAACCTCGTCATGCTGGAGGGCGCGGCGAATGAGGTGGACGACGACATCATCGTCGATGCGATTACCTACGGCCTTGAAGCCATGCGTCCCGTCATTGACCTGCAGATCCGGATGAAAAATGAGATCGGTAGGCCAGAGCGGCTGATCACCATCGAGCCGGTTGATCAGGCGGTGGAGGCCCGTGTCGTGGAAAAGGCGGAAGCCGCGCTCAAAGAGGCTTACCGCATGCCCCGCAAACAGGATCGCTATGCCAGGCTGGGTGA
>CAYPKE010000089.1:0-10519 GCA_964411235.1 uncultured Syntrophales bacterium | reverse complement strand
CCTCCTGGATGACAACTTTGCCACGATCGTCAAGGCGGTGAGGGAAGGGCGTCGTATTTACGACAACATTCTCAAGTTCATCAAGTACTCGATGACTTCGAACGCTGGAACGTTATGGGCCATTTTCCTTGCACCCTTCTTCGGGCTCCCCCTGCCCCTGGTTCCCATCCAGATTCTCTGGATGAACCTTCTCACGGACAGTCTTCCCGGACTTGCCCTGACTGCTGAGCCTGCAGACAGGAATATCATGAACCGGCCTCCGAGAAATCCGGATGAGGGGGTCTTTGCCGGCGGCCGGGGTTGGTATATAATCAAGTTCGGGCTGGTTATCGGCATTGCCGCCCTGCTTTTCCAGGCTTTTACCCTTTTCGGTGATTATCCCTGGCAAACCATGATCTTCACGGGCCTCGTCTTGGGAAGAATGGCCGTCGCCCTTGGGGTGCGGTCGGAAACCGATTCCCTGCTTAAGATCGGTTTGTTTTCGAACAAGCCTCTCCTGGGGGCGGTCCTGCTGACGACCCTTCTGCAGATGGCGGTTGTTTACATCCCGAGTCTGAATCCGATCTTCAATACGCAGGCCCTGACGTTCAATGAATTCCTCCTCACGCTGGCGTTTTCTTCCATTGTTTTCTTTGCAATCGAAGCCGAAAAGATCTTTCGGAGAAAAGGAAGAACACTATCCTGAAGGCGTTTAAAACGGTGCGTTTAATGAGGGTCAAGGAACAGGAGGGTGGAGGATTGTCGTGCAATGAAGATCGCGTCTGCCTGAGATTTTTACGAAGCATACACGGGGGATTGGACCATGAACATGGGAAGAGAAGGCAGAAGGGGCCGTTTCGCCCTGCGTTACGATCCGCTGCGCGTTTTTACGGGCAGCAGATCACCCGAGGGCCTTTATGCACGGCAAAAGTGGGGCAGTGAAGCGGCTACGGGTTTATGGCGGCAGGATTTTCATGAAGCGGTATCGTCTTTACTGCGGGGCCAGTCTGCGGATGGTTCCTGGGGAAATGGAACGCAGGAAACGATCCGGAGGTTGTTCGGGCTGCATCTTACCGTTCGCGATTTTACAGCGGAAGTTGCACGGGCCCTCGACTGGCTTATCGGCACAACCCTGTGCGGCGAACATGTGTCGGGAGCGGGTGATGTTGGAATGACCCCTGAGTCGATCTGGCGGGGATTGCCCTTTACACCCGGGGATCAACGTTTTTGTGAAGTATGCGCCACACTCTTTCTGGCCGTGGTTTTTGATCGGAGTGACGACGCCGATGTCGCGGCGAACTTCAATCTCCTGTTGCGAAGGGTGCTGGAAGAGCCGGAAAGCTTGAAGAGCTGGAAGGATAAGAACAACGCCCTCCGAGCCCTGATTGTCCATCCCCGTTACAGTGAAGGCGCCGCGGCATCGTTCCTGATCGATCAACTGAACCAGGTTCAGGAATCATCAGGGGCGTGGTCGATTCCCGTTCCGGCTTCCCATTTGTTGAATATCCTGGGCCATTCCCGTTTTCAGAGCGCCGACCGGCAATGGACCAAAGCCTTCCGCATGGTCTGCGAAACGCAGAACCAGGACGGGTCCTGGGGACAAAACGATACGGAATGGCACACGTTCCTTATCGTCCATGCCCTGAAAAAGAGGGAATGTCTCTGATGTCTTCGGGAAAGGATGCGGAAGGGCGGCCTTTTCCCGGACGGGCATGGACGCGTAATACGGGACCGGGGACCCTGCCGCTTGCGGTATCGGGGAAAAATACCCGGGTGAGCGACCTGAAGATCCGTATCAGGATTTCTTTCCCAGCTCCTTTTTCTCCGCTTTGAGCCGGTCAATCAGCTTCCTGGCTTCCTCCATGGAGGAAACGGGGATGCAGTCACCTTCACCGACGACAAATAAACCGCAAGCTCTGGATTCAACGTGTAACGGGTAGTTCGTGCCAAACTGACTCATGCAATAACCTCCTTTTGTTTCATTTCAGGAACTTATTTTCCGAACGATCAGATGCCGCCGGAATACCGGACAGTTGAACCATGGCGGACGATCTGTCCTCTCAGGGCATTGCGGGCTGTCCCGCGGGAGTGCATGAACCCTTCCGTGCCGTGAACGACAATAAACACCCCCCGGGATGAGCAGACAAAAAATAATGAAAGAATAAGCAGAAACGCCAAAAGGTCAAAGGCTTTTCCGGAAGAGCGCCTTTCAGGGTGAAAGGCCTCCCCGTGACTTTTTTATAGCATGATCTCTGGAGGACGGTCCAGCCCCTTTTTCTCCGGATCGTTGTGTCGGGTTAAGACGGCCCGCGCTGTGTATCGGATGAGGCCGGCCATGCTAATTCTAATTCCACTGAATGGTGTGCATTTTCAGGAGAAAATTTTTAAAATCCTCCCTGGTCGTTTCCTTGATTTCGGCGATGCGGACCTTGATTGCGTTGTTGCAGAAGGAAAAGCCGTCCACGATGGGATCGGGATTTTCATCCTCATCACAGAAATGTTTGATGAACGCCATGGCCGCTTTGCGCGCTTCGGCCGCATCTCCCGCCGTCACCAGGTAATGATGCCTCTTTATATCCTCGTCTTCCTCCTCGACGATTTTAATCCAATAATCAGTCATAAGTCCTCCCGTTTTCCGGCATTGCGGAAACACCGTTCTAGAATATGCAGTTTCAAGAGTCGGCGACGTGCGTAAAATGCTCTGGGCGGAAGCAAAGCCGCACCGACTTTGTGCCCATCCATGCCAATTGCGATGGCGAACCTATCATGAATCCAGCTCGCTGGCAATTCAGAAATATGTTTTGGACAATTTTTCCTGAGATGAGAACAGAAGTCTTTTCAAAATCAGCGCCTTCATGGTAAAAGCAAATCCTGCTGGTTTCAGGCGAATCATGTTCATTCCATTGCAGGGGTTCTTAACCGGATCTCTTCCGCGAAACACGACGGATGCGGACGATTATGTTGTGCCATACGTTGCGGTATGCCAGGCGCGAGGACATCCCGCCTGGTGGGGGGCGAAAACATCATGAAGGAGACAGCACAATGAACAGCAAAGCATTTCAAAAGATCGGTTACGGCGTCTATATCATCTGCTCCCGGTCCGGGGAGAAGATCAACGGCCAGATCGCCAATACGGTTTTTCAGGTTACTTCCGAGCCTGCCACCGTGGCTGTCAGCATCAACAAGCTCAATCTTACGTATGCCTTCATCAAGGACAGCGGAGTCTTTTCCGTATCGGTCCTGGCGAAAACAGCCCCCATGACGCTGATCGGTCAGTTCGGCTTCAAATGCGGGAGGGATACCGAAAAATTTGAGGGGATTCAATACAAGATCGGCGAAACCGGTGCCCCGATCGTGACGGAGCACACCGTATCCTGTATCGAGGCGAAGGTGATCAAGGAAATGGACTGCGGAACCCACACCATTTTTCTGGGCGAAGCCACGGCATGCGATGTCCTGGCTGACGACGAACCGATGACCTATGCCTACTATCATGAGGTCAAGGGTGGTAAATCCCCCAAAACCGCCCCTACGTATGTCAAGGAAGAGGCCGCTTCTCCGGCACTCCTCCAGTCACGCTTCGTCTGCAACGTCTGCGGCTACATCTATGACCCCGTAAAGGGTGATCCTGATAACGGTGTGGCACCGGGAACCGGCTTCGATGCCGTGCCGGAAAGCTGGACCTGTCCCATCTGCGGCGCTTCCAAGAAAGAGTTCAGCCCCGAAGGGTAGGCGGTCTGCCGGGGCGGTCATGCGTCGGCGACCCGCTGGAGCGCTGTTATCCCGGAACGTCCTCAGGATCCGTAATAATCGGCGAGCGCTCTGACGAGGGCGGGGACCGTGTAGCGCTCCTGGAGAATGTCCACTTTCAGGCCAGCTTTGCGGGTCGCCTCGGCCGTGACCGGCCCGATGCAGGCGATTTTGACGGACGGGGGCAGCGAATAATCTTTTCCCATGATCCCGATGAAGTTATCCACCGTGGAGGGGCTGGTGAAAGTAATCACGTCGACAAGCCCCTCCCTGATCCATCCGTCGAGCTCCTCTTTCTTTCTCTCTGACGCTAGTGTCCGGTAGGCTGTCACGCAGTCGGTCCTGGCACCCATCACGGAAAGACCGTCCGGGAGGACGTCCCGCGCAATTTCCGCCCGGGGAATCAGGACGGCTTTTCCCGCCATTTGTTCCCCTTCAAGTGCCTGCAGGATCCCTTCGGATGTAAAGCTGTCCGGCACAAGGTCCACACGGATACCGGATTCTTCGACTTTCTGTGCCGTCGTGGGACCGATAGCGGCGATCCGGAGCCCTTTGAGATCACGAATGTCCTTTTCCAGAAAGCGGAGCCGTTCAAAAAAGAAGCGGACGGCATTGGCGCTGGTAAAGATCAGCCAGTCATAATTCCCGATCCCGACGATCGCCTGATCGAGTTCTCCGGTGCTTTCCGGAGGGGCGATCCTGATGGTGGGAAACAGATAGGTCCTGGCGCCTTCGGCATGAAGCAGTTCGAGAAATTCACCGGTCTGAGCCTCCGGACGGGTAATCACGATTCCTTTTCCAAAGAGGGGTTTCGTTTCGAACCAGTTCAGCAGGGGGCGCAGAGACACGACGCTGCCGACGACCAGGATTGAAGGCGGCTTGAATCCCTGCGTTTTTGCCAGCGAGGCGATATCTTGCAGTGTACCGACCAGGGATGTCTGGTCGGCCGTTGTCCCCCAGCGAACAAGTGCAGCGGGCGTTGCGGGTGATTTCCCCGCAGTGATCAGGCTGGACGTGATATTGGGCAGATTTTTGACCCCCATAAGGAAAACAAGCGTTTCGATACCGGCCAGGCTTTCCCAGGCGATGTGGCTTTCATCCTTCGTTGGGTCCTCATGGCCCGTGATGAAGGCCACCGTCGAGGAGTGGGAGCGGTGGGTCAGGGGAATTCCTGCGTAAGCCGGAACCGCGACCGCCGATGTCACGCCGGGGATCACTTCGAAGGGGATCCCGTGCCGCGCGAGGATTTCCACTTCTTCTCCCCCGCGGCCGAAAATGAAGGGGTCTCCCCCTTTGAGCCGGGCGACAATGAGCCCCTTTTCGGCTTCTTTAACAAGGCTGGCGTTGATCTGGTTCTGCGTCAAGGTGTGCTTTCCACCCTCTTTGCCGGCGTAAATCAGGCGCACCCCCGCATCCGCCCAGGCCAGGATTTCGTCGCTGACCAAGTGGTCGTAGATCACCACGTCCGCTTTTTTCAGGGCCTTAATGCCCTTTAAAGTGATCAGCCCGGGATCTCCAGGACCCGCGCCGATAAGATAGACTTTACCTTTTTTCACGCTCATGCTCCGTTTGATTTATTTCGTATGAAAACACGACGCGTCGGCGATTACTGTGCCGATTGATACACGTCGTCCAGAATGTCCCGGCCCCCTGCGTCGAGGAGATTACGGGCCAGGGCATCTCCGAGTCTTGCCGCTTCCTCAAGGGGACCGGCAATGCTCCGGCGGATGATGGTCTTGCCGTCGAGGCTGCCGATGAGGGCGTTGATCTGAATGTCCCGATCCGTGGTCCGGGCCAATGCAGCTACAGGTAACTGGCAGCCTCCCCCCAAACGAGAAAGAAAGGCCCTTTCCGCAGTCATTTCCCGCCAAGTCTGCTCATCCCGGAGAAACTGCAGCGATAACGCCAAGGGATCGCCCTTTCGATTTTCAATTCCGAGGATTCCCTGGCAGGGGGCCGGCAGCATCAGGTCCGCCGTCAGAGGCTGGGTGATCCGTTCCGCCCATCCCATACGCCGCATGCCCGCGGCAGCGACGATTACACCCTCCAGAAGCCCATCGTCCACCTTTCGGATCCGCGTATCCAGGTTGCCCCGGATGGAGGTAACACAAATCCGTTCGAAACGGTTGGCGATCTGAATGCCGCGGCGGAGTGATCCCGTCCCGATTCGCGCTCCTTCCGGCAGTGCTTCGATGCTTAAGCCATCCCTTGAAATCAGTGCATCCAGGGGATCTTCCCGTTTCGGTGTCAGGAAAATTTCCAGCCCTTCCGGCAGTTCGACGGGAACGTCCTTCATGCTGTGAACGGCCAGATCAATGTCGCCGCGCAGCAGGGCTTCTTCGATTTCCTTGACAAAGATTCCCTTGCCGCCGATCCTGGACAGGGACACATCCTGCATGATGTCGCCCCGGGTCTTGATGACCACGAGTTCAACCCGGCATTGGGGATAGCGATTTCTGATCTGTTCCGCCACTTGGCCGGACTGGGTCAGGGCGAGTCTGCTGCCCCGCGTTCCTATTCGGATTGTTTTTTCGATGGCTTATCCTCCAAATTAAAGAGATACCTGACGGCGGCAATATATGGCTTTGCACTCTGGTCCGCCGTTTCTTCCTTCAACCCGACAATCGGATCGTGAAGAATCTTGTTCACTACGGACGAAAGAAGCGCTTCCACATGGTTGCGGTTGTCTTCTTTCAGTGCCTGCAGCCAGGAGGCGGACTTCTCCAGCTCCGATTGCATGATATCCGTGGTTTTTTCTTTCAGGGAAACGATGGTTGGGACTACCTCCAGGGTATGATACCATTCCCGGTAGTGTCGCACCTCTTCACTGACGATATTCTCAGCTTTCTCCGCCTCATTGCGGCGAATGATCCGGTTTTCGTCGACGATGTCCTGCAGATCATCGATGTTGTAGAGAAACACGTTGTCAAGGTGTGCCGTCTCCGGATCGACATCCCGGGGACGGGCGATATCGATCAGGAAAAGGAGCCGGTTTTTTCTCCTGTGCAGCGCCCTTTCCACCATAACCTTTTCAATGACATAGGTCGGTGAACCCGTGGAGGTGATCACGATATCGGATTCGGCCAGTCTTTGAGCGAGTTCGTCGAACCGGACGGCTTCCCCCTTGAAAAGCTCCGCCAACGGCAGGGAACGTTCGAACGTGCGATTGGCGATCAGGATCTTTCCGGCGCCGTTCTGCATCAGGTGCCGGGCCGCCAGTTCCGCCATTTCGCCTGCGCCGACCAGCAGGACCGTTTTGCCCGTCAGGTTGCCGAAGATTTTCTTTGCCAGCTGAACGGCGGCAAAACTGACGGAAACCGCATGGGAAGCGATGCCTGTCTCCGTTCTGACACGCTTGGCCACACGGAACGCGTGGTGCAGGATTTTGTTCAAAAGAATGCCCGTCGCGTCGTTGTCCACGGCGTCACGGTATGATTGCTTAACCTGACCCAGGATCTGGGGCTCCCCCATGACCATGGAGTCGAGACTCGAAGCCACGCGGAACAGGTGGCTCACGGCATGTTCGTCAGAGCGGACATAAAAGTGCCGGTCCATTTCGTTCAGGCTGAGCCCCGACCGTGCACGGAGAAAATGCTTCAACCGGGCAAGGGAATCGTCCGGGTCTCCGTCGACGCGGAAGAGTATTTCCGTACGATTGCAGGTGGAGAGGTAGAACGCCTCCCGGATTGAGCCGATCTCAAGAATTTCACGCAAGGGCGACGTTTCGTTCCCAAAAGCGCCCGCAAGGCGTTCCCGGATTTCCAAAGGTGCGGTTTTATGGTTGAGCCCGAGAAGAACGATATTCATGACGTCAACGAAACGTGTGGATTGTCGGCAACAGAAGACCGACCACCGACAGGGAGGCAAGCATTAGAAAAAGAAAAACAACCGCGCAAAAGGCGGAACGGCGACCGCTCCAGCCGATTGCCAGGCGCTGATGGAGCAGAAAGGCATAGCCAAGCCAGAAAAAGAATGCCCAGGTCAGTTTGGGGTCCCAGGGCCAGTGACTTCCCCAGACCTCGGCCGCCCAGACCGAACCGGTGAGCAGTCCCAGAGTCAGGATGGGGAATCCGATCAGCAGCCCCAGGTGATTGATCTGGTCGAGATCTTTCAGCGGCGGCAGCAGACGGCTCATGGCGTGGAGGCGCCGGTGCCTGATATTGTAGTCCTGGAGCAGGTATAGCATGCCGGCCAGGGCAACGAGCACAAAGAGGGCTTCTCCCATGAGGGAGAGAACCACGTGAGCCGTCACAAGAGGCCCCTGCAGGATCTGCGGCAGTAACCCGTGCCTGTGGAATTGCAGAGAGGACGTTACATTCAGAAGTAAGACCAGCGGTGACACAATGGCGCCGAGGACGATCGTTTTTGTCCGTAGCTGGAAAAGCAGATAAGAACCGGTTACGGCCCAGGCGAAGAAGGAAAGGGATGCAAACAGGCCGGCCAGGATGGTCTGACCGGACAGAAGGTGCTGGGCGAGAAGCGCCGCCGTGTGGAAGGCGAAAGCCCCGGCTAAAAGCCAAGTCGAAATCCGGGCGACGAAGACTCTTTTGATCAGGAGGGCGGCCAGATAGCCTGACGTGCTGATCAAATAAAATCCCAGGGAGATATCAAAGAGGACCCTGTCCATCACGGTAATGTGACCTCGAAGGATTCGGGAACGGTTTCCCGTATCAGCCGACGCACGGCCTCCCAGTCCTTTTCCCGGATATGTTCCAGCAGGTCCGAGTCGATCAGCTTCTCGAATACCTTTCTGTTTTCATCGGACGTTCCGCCGCGGGCCAGAACATGCTCCCGGATTTTGCCCATGATTTGCAGGCAGGTTTCGTATTCCGTGCCGAAAAGATTCTCCAGTTCCTGTCGAAGGCGCTTAGCCAGGGCCGGACTTTTCCCCGCTGTCGAGATGGCGATCGACAGGTCGCCGCGCTCGACGATGGCGGGAAGAATGAAATCGCACCGCTCCGGTTCGTCCACGATGTTCACGAGGATGTTTCTTGCTCGGGCGTCCAGGAAAATCCTTTCGTTAACCTGCCGGTCGTCTGTCGCGCCGATCACCAGAAAGGCCGACGCGATGTGTTCCTGATTGTACGATTGGGCGATGAGGGTAAGGGCGCCCCCGGTTTCAAGATCCTGCAAATTCGGACAGGCCTTCATGGAAACGACGTTTACCCGTGCGCCGCAGTCGAGGAGGCGCCGGGCCTTCCGGTATGCAACTTCGCCGCCCCCCACGACGACGCAGGGCCGTCCGCTTATGTCGAGGTAAACAGGGTAGTATTTCAATGTGTTCGTCCTTTATGATCCGGAATCCGCTGTGGGAAGACCAAAGCGCGTAAGTTACGGGAGATGCGACCGCCAAGGGTAAAAAAGCTAACATGAACCTTCGCAAAATTCAAGCCGCTTGAAATGTAACCGGAAAAAAGTTATACAAAACCGGGTGGAAAATCTGATCAGCAAAATGAACAATGGCAGTTCCGAATCCTGGTTGGTTTCCCATGCGGGGATCTTGATAGCATGGCCTGCCACAGGAGAATAATCGGAAAGACAGAGGTATTCATGACGGAAAATCAAGGTGGGAGCACAAAACAGCGGTGGATGAAGCTTGCGTTATCCGTACCGGGAGACCTCCTGGACGCAATGTCCAATTTCATGATCGAAGTCGGGGCCCAGGGAGTTTACGAAGAGGCGTTGGAACCATGGGCCGCCAACGATTTCCCTGAACTCAAGGCCGAAGACGTTCTCTACGCCTATCTGCCCTTTGACACCCGCCTGGAGGATCGCCTGTCACGCCTGCAGGTCTTCATTGAGGATCTCGCGACCCTTTTCCCTGACCTGGCGCACATTACTTACCGGCAGGAGGCGATCGAAGATCCGGATTGGGGGGAGCAGTGGAAAAAATATTTCAAGCCCCTGCGTGTGAGCCGTGCAATCGTAGTGAAACCAACCTGGGAGCGCTACACCCCGGAAGGTGGTGACACCGGCATCGATATCGATCCCGGCATGGCCTTCGGGACGGGTCAGCATGCCTCCACGAGAATGTGCCTGGAGGCGCTTGAGGATGTCATCTCCACGGACCGGACCGTCAAGGCATGGAAGGTGCTGGATGTGGGCACGGGTACGGGCATTCTCGGCATTGCCTGCGCGAAGCTCGGTGCGGCAAGGGTTCTCTGCCTTGATATCGACAAGAAAGCCATCGGAATCGCCCGCGAAAATATCCGGATCAATGAGGTGAACGACCGTGTCAAAGCAAGCAGTTGCGACGTGAATGCCCTGGAGGAAGACTTCGATCTGATCGTTGCCAACCTGACGGAAAAAATACTGGTAAAACTCAAACCGGCCCTGGTCCGGCTGCTGCGCCCCGGGGGATACCTTATCGTTTCCGGGATCGTCATCGACAACCGCTCCATGATCGAGGAATCGTTCCTGGTTGAACCTCTGGTTACATACAGGAGCCTCGCGGAAAAGGAGTGGCTCTGTTACGTCCTGCAAAAGAGGTCGGAGAACCGGTGACGATTCCGCGTTTTTATCACCCTGAAACCATGGAGCCCGGCCAGCTCGTCGTCCTGACGGGAGATCACGTCCATTACGCGAGGCATGTTCTGCGGATGCGCCGGAAGGACCATCTGGATTTAATTGACGGCCGGGGTTTCGAGTACCACGCGCGCATTTATGGTCTCAATGCCGATCAGCTTGCGGTTGAGATTTTGGAAAAAAAGAGGGTCCGGGATCCGTCCGTGAGGATTACCCTCTGCCAGTCGCTCTTGAAATCGGACAAAATGGATTTCATCGTACAACG
>CAYPKE010000088.1:0-10727 GCA_964411235.1 uncultured Syntrophales bacterium | reverse complement strand
ACTGACATGACTAGCCTTTTAGCACGTATAGCAGTGCTCAGCTAGTCCAGACCCAAAGAATTTTATGTATTATCGTTCCGTTACGATCGGGTTCGTTCTATTGATCCTCATGGGGTGTTTTCAAACGCAGGTTCCGAACACGCCCGATTTTGCAACGGAAACACAGAAAACCTGTGGTCAGCAGTGTTTGGCAATGCATTCCCGTTGTGGTGACGCCTGTAGTGTCATGTTCGACCAGGGAAGTCCTGAAAGTCAGAAAATGAAGTGTCGCCATAACTGCAACAGTGTCCTCAGGGATTGTTACCGTACCTGCCAGTAGGTCGAATCCCCTCTAAAAATAAATGCGGCATGAAGGAAAAACCCTTTATGCCGCATTTTTGTTCCATGATTTGATAGGGTTACTGGATTGTGAAGGTTGTTTCCCGGGCGTCACTGTTCGTTCCCACCTGGATGGTCGTTAGAACGGTGTATCTCCCGGTTTTGGCACTCGGAGTCAGGGTGAGGGGAATTTGCGATGTATAGGTACCGCCCTGCCGTTGCACGGTGACTTGGGGTCTGCCGGTCAGTTCTCCATTAAAGCGTATTTCACGCGTTTCGACGACATTCATGACGACGCCCTGTTGTCCCAGAACCGTGTACGTTGCCGTTAGATTAATCGTGTCGCCAGGCCTAGCGGTAGAGGGAGAAACGGATGAGTTCTCAATGCGGACCAGGGTTGCTTGGGCCTGGTCGTAGCTGTAACCGTATTGTTGTCTTGCTGCTTCTTCGCTGCGAACGCGATCGTAAACATAGTGACCGATTGCCGCCCCTGCCAGGGCGCCCAAAAGACCGCCGATGACCACCCCGGTCATGGTGTCGCCGGTACGTTCCCCGATGGCGCCGCCGATGACGCCGCCGACTGCGGCGCCAGACGCACCACCGATTACTGCACCCTTATGCTGCTCATACCGGTCGGTCGCGCAGCCCAGCATGGATGTAATGAAAATTCCGATGATTGCCAGACAGAGAACTTTTTTCCTGGTTTTCTGAAACATGTCTGCACCTCCTTGTCATTGAGTTTTGGTTAGGGCCGGTTTGACCGGCTACCGGCCCTGAAATGATGATCCTGTTATGGCTTTCTCTCCGGTTACGCCGACAACCCAAACGCCTGTCGTTTTAAGCCCAATTCCGGTCAGACCCGTCCGGAGAGTTCGGTCAAGGCGGCGAGCTTCTCTGCCACCTCCGAGTCGAACCAGTCCTCGCCGTGTCGCCAGGACCAGTTCCCTTTTAAGGTGCCCGGGCGGTTCATCCGTGCTTCCGTACCGAGGCCAAGGATATCCTGCAGGGTGATGATGACCGTATCGGCGACGCTCATCATGGCCAGGTGGATAAGGGCCGCCGCCACTTTTTCCGTCGTGATGTTCCGGCCGAGATAACGCCTAAGGTTCTGTTTCTGTAAACGTGATGCTTCCGTTTCATGCCAGCCCCGCAGGGGCGTCATATCGTGAGTCCCGGTATAAACCACGGTATTCCGTTCTAGGTTGTGAGGGGCGAAGGGGTTTTGACCGGGGTTTCCGTCAAAGGCAAACGTCAGGGGTTTTGTGCCCGGTATATGAAAAATACGCATTGCTTCGCGGGTATCCGGGGTTATGACCCCCAAGTCTTCGGCAATGAAATCTCTTGGATTCAGGTGACGGACAATCCGCTGAAAGAAATCGACACCCGGTCCCGGCATCCAATGTCCCGCCAGGGCTGTTTTGGCAGAGAAAGGGATCGCCCAAAAACGAAAGAAACCCTGAAAATGATCGAGCCGCAGCCGGTCAAAAAGGGCCAGATTGTGCTCCAGGCGTTTAATCCACCAGTGGAAACTTTGGTCACGATGGGCTTCCCAATGATAAAGGGGATGACCCCAACATTGCCCCTGAGGACTGAAAATACCGGCAGGTGTCCCCGAGAGAAACGCCGCCCTGCGATCGGTGTCAAGAAGAAAGAGTCCAGGATTAACCCAGACATCGGCGCTGTCATGGACGATGTAAAGCGGCAGGTCGCCGATCAGCCGGATTTGCTGCGCTTGGGCGCAGTTTTTAAGCGCATGCCATTGGCAGAAGAAAAGATACTGAAGCCCGCGGATCGTTTCCAGCTCGCGATGAAAAATGGATCGAACCTTCTCGATGGCATCAGGAAGGCGGTCCCTAAGTTCATGTGGCCACTGGTGCCAGGCTTTTCCTCCCTGGTTCTTTTTCAGCACCGAGAACAATGCGTAGTCTTCCAGCCAGTGTGTCTGTTCATGGCAGAATTGCTCGAACTGATAGCGTTTTCGGCCTTTCCTGAGGGAGGCAAGCGCCTTGGTCAGAAGTTTTTCACGCAAGCGCCGGGCACCTGTGAAATCGGCTTGATTCACCGGCGGAAGCGGACCGGGCAGGTCGTCGGCTTGAAGAAAACCCTGCAGGAAGAGCGATTCCGGACTGATGAAAAGGGGGTTGCCTGCGAAGGCCGATGAAGAGCTGTAGGGGGAAAACCCAAATGCACTGTGGACGGGGTTCAAAGGAAGAACCTGCCAGTATCGTTGCCGTGCCCGGGCCAGAAAATCGATAAACCGATGTGCGGCGGGGCCCAGGTCGCCTATCCCGAAAGGAGCCGGCAGGGATGTGACGTGATTTAATATACCGCTTCCCCGGAAAAGCATCATTTTCTCCTGCCAGGGGGCTTCACAAGGAACCTTTTTGGGAAAAGGAAATCCTTATTATGCCGGCGCTTACAATCCGTAGACTTGACCATACCCGACGGCGGGTTTCCGGATAGGTCATGCCGGATCCTTTCAGGAATACAACTTCCTTAAAACATAGGCCATATTGCAGCCAAGATTCTTCATCGTCAAAAGCCCCTCTTCATCGTTGAGCATCTCTCCCTTTTCCCGTCCGATTCCCACGTTCCAGTAGCTGGAACCCGGTACCACCATCTGGCTGATGAAGAAGAAATGATTAAGCGTATCGAAAACATGAATACCGCCTGCCCTTCTGACGGCAACGACTCCCGCCCCGACTTTCAGGCGGAACATGTCGCCGTTGACCTTAGCAACCATTCCCGCCCGGTCGATCAGCGCCTTCATTTCCGTGGAGACATCCGTGAAATACGTGGGAGATCCAAGAATAATGCCTTGGGCACCTTCCATCTTTTCGATGCATAGGTTAAGCTCGTCTTTAACGGCACAGCGGCGATTCAGCCTTTCCCGGCATTGGTAACAGGCCACACAGCCGTGCAGTTTTCTTCCGGCCAACTCGATCAGTTCCGTTTCGATCCCCTCTTTTTCCAGCTCCGCAAACACCTGCCGGATCAGGATGGCGGTGTTGCCATCCTTACGTGCGCTGCCGTTGAAGCCGATGACCTTGGGCATACAAATCTCCTTGTGAAGAGAAATAGGTGTTTCGCTGTGCGAAAGCCATTTTCGATCCAATATTGCCGCGGGCGGGATTTTCCGTCAAACACTGTTGTAAAATATCATTGATCCATGTGTCTGTCAAACAAGGGTCCATTAACAAAGGTCCATTACGCATTTCGGCCGGGCAGGTCATGACGGCTTGGTAATAAAGGAGTTTTTTGTTTAGAATTCGGGGGGCTGGCGAAAAAAAGTAGTCAAGCAGGGCGTTTTTTGTTATGGGGGGAGACCGAATATGAGGCGTAGGAGGTAGACAAGCGAAAATATGGGAGAAAAGGCGTTATTGATTGTCGAGGGGAAAACCTATGAACTTCCCATTGTTGTCGGGACGGAGGGGGAGCGGGCCATTGATATTTCCCGCCTGCTGAAGGATGCGGGATTGATTACCCTCGATCCCGGATATGTGAATACGGGGAGTTGTCAGAGCGCCATCACCTTCATGGATGGCGACCAAGGTATTTTGCGGCACCGGGGATAT
This sequence comes from uncultured Syntrophales bacterium, assembly GCA_964411235.1. Classification (GTDB taxonomy): domain Bacteria; phylum Desulfobacterota; class Syntrophia; order Syntrophales; family JAAYKM01; genus JAAYKM01. Next base: position 6,834 of record CAYPKE010000088.1, on the reverse strand, counting down.
CCGATTGAACAGTTGGCGGAACATTCCAGTTTTGTCGAGACAGCCTATCTTCTGATCAACGGAGAACTTCCGACCCAGGAGGAATTAAGCGCTTTTTCGAGTTTGTTGAATGATCATTCCCTTGTTCATGAGGATATGCGGGCTTTCTTTGAGCACTATCCCAGCCGGGCCCATCCCATGGGAATCCTGTCTTCCATGGTCACTGCCATGCGCGCTTTTTATCCGGAGCTGAAGGACCGGAGTGCGGAAGAGCAGATCAATATCACCTTCGCCCGCCTCATTTCAAAGCTGCGGACCCTGGCGGCCATGTCCTATACCATTTCCCGCGGACACAAGGTAAATTATCCTTCCCACCAGTTGAGCTACTGTGCGAACTTTTTAAGAATGATGTTCGATTCTCCTGTGCGTCCCTATGTCATTGACGATGACCTGGTTCATGCCCTCAATATTTTTTGGATTCTTCACGCAGATCATGAGCAGAACTGTTCGACGTCGGCGGTTCGTCTGGTCGGCAGTGCCCGGGTCAACCTCTACGCGGCCATTTCCGCTGGTGTCAGCGCCCTCTGGGGTCCCCTGCATGGCGGAGCGAACCAGGCGGTCATCGAGATGCTTCAGGAAATAGCCAACAGCGGTGGTGATGTTGCCCCGTTTATCAAGCGTGCCAAGGATAAAGATGATGAATTCCGCCTCATGGGTTTTGGTCATCGGGTCTATAAGAGCTACGATCCCCGGGCGAAGATCATGGAGAAGATCGTTCACCAGGTGCTCAAAAAACTTAAGCTGAATGATCCCCTGTTGGAGATAGCGAAACGCCTGGAGGAAATCGCTTTGAAGGATTCTTACTTCATCGATCATCAGCTTTATCCCAACGTCGATTTCTACAGCGGCATTGTTTTGCGCGCCATGGGCATTCCGGTCAACATGTTTACGGTCATGTTTGCCATCGGGCGTCTTCCCGGCTGGATCAGCCAATGGAAGGAGAGCATTGACGATCCGGACTGGAAACTCCACCGTCCCCGCCAGATATACATCGGGCAGAACAAAAGGGATTACCTGCCCATCGGACAGAGGGGTCGATAAAAAGCCGAAGCGGTATTCAGGAGGGATCGGAGGATTCGAAGACCGGTTTATATTCTTGTCTTCGCAACAGAAGAGGTGATAAACATTGCCCGGCATGTGAGCGGACATGCCGGCGGAGAAAGAGCATAACCTGGAGGGAGAACGATGAGGGTCAGGGTATCGGCCGTATACGAACAGGCCAAAGAGATCTTATGCATGAAATATGTTTATGGGGGAAAAGAGGTCTATGCCCTGCCGGGTGGCGGAGTCGACAAGGACATTCCGTTCCATGATGCCGTCAAGGACGAGTGGAAGGAGGAACTGGGAGTCAAGGTCGAGGTTGGGGATGTGATCATGATGGGCGAGGCACCCGGGGATAAAAGACATCCCCAGACGCTGCATGTGATTTTCTGGGCCACGGATGTTCATGGCACACCGAAAATCCGGGCAGGCAACACCCGTTCCATCGATATCGTTTGGCTGCCGATCGACAAACTCAAAGATTGTCCCCTCTATCCTGATGTCGGCAAGCAACTCCATGAGTACTTTATGAGCGAAAACAGGCGTTCCATTGAATTTATCAAGAACTGCATGGAAAGGGGCTACTGGTAAAAAGGGACACTTGGCATGCAGGGTGCGCTTTCTGTTCGGGATGAACCCTGGATAGCAGCGCTCCGGTATTTTGCTTCATGAAACGGGCATCGGTTTGTCTTCCTGTGCCGGAAGATGGTCGGTGCCTTTTTTGCGGAAAAAATGGCGAATCAACAGCGAACCCTTTTTTGGGGATGGTATGTCGTGTTGGGGGCCTTTCTTGTGCTGGCCGTCAATTACGGCGTACGATACAGCTTTGGCATTTTTCTCAAGCCCATGGCGGAGGAATACGCCTGGTCGCGGTCGGTCATTTCGCTTGGCGCATCGCTTAATATGCTCGTTTATTCCTTCTGTTCCATCTTCGTGGGGAAGATGGTGGACCGGATTCCTCCGGGCCGAATTATTATGACCGGAGCCTCGATCGTTTCCCTGAGTCTTGTGCTTACGGCATTTGTTCAGAGCCCGCTAACCTTTTATCTTGCCTATGGCCTGATGGGAGGTGTGGGTGCTGCCGGATTGGGTGTCGTCGTCTGCAATTCTTCCGTAGCCAAGTGGTTCCAGAAAAGGCGGGGGACGGCCGTTGGGATTGCCGCCATGGGAATCAGCGCCGGTACCATGGCCATGACGCCTTTTGCCGGCTACGTGGTCAAGGCGTACGGCTGGCAAGCAGGGTTTTTATGTCTTGCATTGCTGAGTTTTTTCATCGGGGCCGTTTTGTCTCGGCTTTTTTTTCGCAAAACCGTGCCGGAGGCCTACAGCTTATCCCCCGATGGGGAAACGAAGGCTTGGAACTTGACGGAAGTGGAAGCGGATAAAAAAGCGGGAACCCTTTCCCGCCGTGTCTTGATCAGGAATCCCCAGTTCTGGCTCCTTTCTCTGTCCCTGAGTTTTTCTTATCTGGTCATCATGTCCGTGTTTATTCACCAGGTTCCCCATGCCCTCGACCACGGTATCGGCAAAGTGGCAGCGGCGTCTTCTCTGGCGACGGTGAGCCTCGCGGCCTTTTTCGGTCAGTTTTTCTTCGGCTGGTTGAGTGACCGCATCAAGGATTCCAAGCATGCGGCAGCCTTGGGATTCTTTCTGATGACCTGCGGGATGCTTCTCCTCCTGAAGGGCGAATCGCTTTCGATGCTCTATTTGTTTGCCGCAATCTTCGGGTTTGGCTATGGTTGCCTGGCCCCGATGACACCGATCCTGCTGGCCGACCGTTTCGGTCGCCATGCCTTGGGAGCGGCTTACGGATTGGTCACTTTTTTTATCGGGGTGGGCGGGAGCCTGGGCCCCTTTCTGGCGGGTTACATTCACGACCGGTGCGGATCTTATGACGGTGTCTGGTTGAGCAATGTTCTTCTTCTCTTGGCCGTTACCGCGGCGGTTCTCCGGCTGAAGCCGAAAGAAAATCATTGATAAACGGTCAACCCAAGCAACTCGCTTGGCGATAGCCACGGGCACAGAGGGTTTATTGCCGAACAGGTTTCGTTTTGCAGGCTATTCATGGTTATCGCCTTTTCGTAGGGAGAGGCTGGAGGCTAAAAAATGAGAAACCTGGTGAACAGGGAAATACCATAAAGAAAAGCGAGGCCCGCCATCAGGCGGCAGCCGTGGTTGAGCCATGCTTCCCGGCGGATAAGCGCCCTGTCCCAGTCGGTTTTTTCGATGAAACGCTGAAAGCGCTTCAGGGGCAATGTCTTGGGAAGACAAGGGCTGCAGGCGGTTTCGGATGCGGAAGCGATTAATTTGGGGGAAGAATAACAATGGGTATGCATGGTTGGGTCCTCGCAGTCTGCCGGTTAGCGTAAATATTTACGGATGACGGCGGTGATGACCCCGCCGACCCGGAGTTCCCGTTGGGGGTGGATGGGCGCATATTTAGGATTCGCCGCCTCCAGGACGATGTTTTTGCCTTCTTTGCGGAAGTACTTCATCGTCCATTCTCCGTCCACTTCCGCCAGAATGATATCACCGTTTTTGGGTTCCCGGCCTCGCTCCACGATAACCAGGTCCCCCTCTTTGATTCCTTCGCCGTTCATGGAGTCTCCCCGAACGCAAAGGAGGAAGGAGGAATCGGGACGATTGATCAGATACTCATCCAGGGAGATTACGTCCCGCAGTTCTTCCTCCGCCGGGGACGGAAAGCCCGCCTGTACGGATCCGACCAGGGGCAGGCCTGTGGTGGTGCGGGCCGGCTTCAGAAACCCCCCCGCGTCCTTGATCAGAAGGCCGGCCGCTAGCAGCTTTTCCACCCAAAAATGAACGACACTTTTCGAACGGACCCCCAGCAGCGCCATCATTTCTCCATAGGTGGGCATACGCCGATTATCCCGGAAAAAAGTTTCGATATCCCGGAACACACTCTGAAGCGTTCTTTTTTCGTTCATGGAACCATCTCCCGGTAAAGGATGGCCCCTTTATAATAGAACGATCGTTCTATTGTCAAGATTTTTTTGGTGGCGGAAGACAGCTTTATCCGAACCGACAATGCTACCCGGATTGAAAAGAGCACATTGCAAAATAAGCGATGACGTCCGATCCCCGGTTCCCTTCCGGCAAAGCTGGCAAAGCTGTTGACAAGGGTTTGTATTTAATATAGCATTTCGCCGTTTGCGTTGGTCCGGATGGAATATTTCAGAAAAAGCGGGCATCTATGATTCGTGTGGCGGAAGCGTTAAATCAAATTCTGGGGGATGTGCAACCCTTTGGCCTGGAAAAAGTTCATATCCTGGATGCTCTCGGGAGGGTGATCGGAGAAAACATCCGCGCTTCCCGGGATATTCCTCCCAAGGATAATTCGGCCATGGACGGGTACGCCATTCGTGCCTTGGACAGTGCGCATGCCGGACCGGATAGACCGGTGCGGCTTCGGATCGTCGAGGACATTCCCGCGGGAAGCGTTCCGAGAAAAACCATCGGTCAGGGCGAAGCCGCCCGAATCATGACCGGCGCCCCCCTGCCCGCCGGAGCCGATGCCATTGTCCGCATGGAAGATACAACCTGTGATGGCGAATGGGTAACGATTTCCATGCCCTACCGTGCAGGCCAAGATGTCCGGCTGGCTGGAGAAGACGTCAGAGGGGGCGATGTGGTCATCCCAAGGGGCGAGTTGTTGCGGCCGGCGGAAATAGGCATGATGGCGACTTTGGGGCGTTCCTTTATTTATGTTTACCAGCGTCCGGTTGTGGCGGTGATTTCGACGGGAGACGAGCTGGTTGATATCGACGAGGAACCGTCGCCCTGGAAGATCATCAACAGCAACGGCTACTCGAATATGTCCCAGGTGAGGGATTGCGGAGCCATTCCCCTTTATATCGGTATTGCCAAGGACAGAAAGGACGACTTGGCGGCCAAATTCAATGCGGCCCTCAGGGCGGACGTGATAATTACCTCCGGCGGCGTTTCCCTGGGTGATTATGATTTCGTGAAAGATGTCATTGCGGAAACCGGAAACCGGATGCACTTCTGGCAGGTAGCCATGCGGCCGGGAAAACCCCTCGTTTACGGACGGGTCCATGAGAAGCCCTTTTTTGGGCTACCGGGTAACCCCGTTTCTTCCATGGTTTCCTTCGAACAGTTTGTCCGTCCGTCCCTGTTAAAAATGATGGGGCACACGAATCTCTACCGGAGGACGATCAGGGTGCCTCTGGAAGAAGACATCAGCAAAACCGCCGGATTGGCACACTTCATCCGTGCCTGCGTCGAGTGGCGGGATGGGCGCTATCGGATCCTTACCACAGGGGATCAAGGGTCGGGTATTCTGAAATCGATGGTGAAGGCGAATGGCTTGATCGTTCTTCCCGAAGACGCGACGGTTGTGAAAAAAGGTGATGAGGTGACGGTTCAGATCATCGACCACAGTCTGTGCACGACTGCTGAACCGCAGTATCTGTAAATCAAAACCCTTTCCGTTATCGTGCGGAAGTACACAGGTCACTGGTGGGCCTCCCGGACTTCAAATCCGGTGTGGGGCGTGACGAACGTCCCGGGTGGGTTCGATTCCCATGTACTTCCGCCATTTATATTTGATTTTATTGGCTTTTTTCTTGAAACACCCTTCCCCCGGACATCCCCCAAGTATTCAATATTGGAGCTTTCCATAAGTCGCCTTCTTGCTTCAACTTGGACCTTTGCATATTTCAGAACACTGTCTCTCCGTGCGTGATCCGTGATCATTTGAACTTGATCAACAGATAATCCTTTTTCATTGATGTACTGAGAACAGCTTGAATGTTTTAATCCGGCATACATTCTTATTTTTTCCCCTGCCTTTTCACATGCAGCATTCCATAAATCGACAAGATAATAATGTTGATAAGGTTTGTTTTTCAATTTTCCGTAGGGATTAACAAAGAAATAAGGGCCAAATGTTATCGGCATTTTTACCATAATGGCCTTAAATGCTGAATGACATGGAATAATGTGCTGTTTATGCGTTTTGGTATATTCTACCATCTGTTTTGCAGATAAGGTTCTGCGAATTATAAAAACATCCTGTGTTTTGTCATAATCTACCTTATAAAGAGCCATAGCTTCCGAAGGCCGCCTTACATGATATTTTAACCACCAAAATATTGGTTGATGCTCTTCCGGGATCAGGCTGATGATCTTTTTCTGTCTTTCTTCTGGCAACCATTCAATAACAGGTTCTACTATTCCATACTTTTTTTTCTCCGGAAATGGTGGCATTGCTTGTATTCGTCCTGATTTCCAAGCAAAATCTAGGCATTTATGCAGGCAGTAAAGCACATTCATTTTCCCTTTTCCTGATCGTTTAAGATCACCCAGTAAACAACACAAAACATCATATTGAATTTCGTGCAATTGATATGGGTTCTTTTCAAACCATGGAATTAGGTGATTTTTTGTGGAGTTTTGATAATCCTTATAAGTGGCGGGTGATAGCAGCGGCTTCTGTGCGTCTAGCCAATCTTTGAGATACGGAATGATATTCGAAGGAATTTCTTTTGTATATTTTTCAATTCTAAAAATACCTTTCTCAACATCAGCTTGTAAGCATGCCAGGAGTTTTTCCGCTATTTTCCGATGATAAATATTTTCTCCATTATACTTGTAAATCTTGTAATGCTCTCCTTTGTGATACCAAGATACATAAAAGTAACCTCGATCTTTCCTAAAATGAATCGAGCCTCTCATACAGATTTCACCCCCTTTTCTGGGGGATTTAGCATG
>CAYPKE010000087.1:0-10728 GCA_964411235.1 uncultured Syntrophales bacterium | reverse complement strand
TTATCAAAGAACCAACAATTAATTGAACCTATGCACAACAAACCCGAAAGAACCAGATTTTTTTAGTCTTACCGGTGAAAACAAAGGCAAGGGAACGAATGATTTTGCTGCGCCAACCGGAATCGACGGACAGGGGTTTTCCGTAACAGCAGCCGAAGCTGATGCAACCCAGTCGGCCCGTCCCTTCTCCAACGGCGTACGCGATGGCCATTGCCGCATAGACGGGCGTCAGAGGTAAAACCGAGGCGGGGGCCGTCAGATAATGGCTCAGCCAGATCGCAACCGGTGCAAAAATCACCCCGGTAAAGAAAGCCCCCGATACGGTGAAATTATAGGGTTTCTTCTCGATCCATCGTGCCAGAAGATTGGATGCAGGCAGACAGAATGCCATGAGAACCAGGATCGTCGCCAGGGACATCAAAATGGGTACGCCGACCGATGCGGTCAATATAATGAATAAAATCAAAGCCAATACATGGGCAACCGCATTGAAAATGCCATAAAAAGTGAAATTTAATCCCTCCCAGACACCATCAGCAAGACGCCTTCGCGGCATCACCGCAAGAAATTGCCATTCCTCGCGGGGAAGAACTCGAAAACCCCAGGCAAACATCAACGTGAAAAAGCCAGCGGCGATTAAACAAAACCATAAGCTGTTCATGTTTCTCCTCTCCCTTCAAACCGGCTTCGCTGTCTTTCAGACATCCGCCGTCCCTTTTTTTGCCAGGACCGTTCCGATCCGGGAACGGACCCTGACATCCGTCTCCACAAACCGGCGGCCGAAGCCTTCGCTGAACAGACTTTCCACATTAGGGGCGTACATGTTGGCGACGATATCATCGGCAAAGCGAACCCTGTCTTTTTCGAAAAACAGGATGACCGTACTGCTGCCGGGGCGGAAAAGGCTCTTCGGCTGACCTCTTCGCATAAAAAGGCCCGGGCCTACCGCAGTAGGGTTGTCATAGTGATAATCGCTGTAGCGTTGGACAATGTCGCCGATCATCAGGGCCACCACTTCTACCATGGCAACCAGACCTACCCGGGTGCCTCCAGGAACGTCGGTGTCAATCACCGTGACGATCCGCTTGTTCTTGGAATAGGGCGTGCAAGCAGCGATGACCGCATGCGGGTGACAGGAGTGGTAGGATCCGGATATGGCATAAAAATCGACCACCTTACCCGCCACGGGTGTATGATTGTAATGGTATTTCTCGGGCGTAAGGCGGAAGATGGCGACATCTCCCGTCCTGAATGCCCGATTCCACGTCGTTTTATCCGTGCCGATCAGTTCATCGTAGTCAAAGAACTTCCCTTTGATAAAAAAGGAAGAGTTCTCGTAAAGGGAAGCGTACACTATTTTGGCATCACAGGGCGAAACGACGGCACCCGGATCATTGGGCATGGGACGGCAATCCCAGAAGCGTATCTTTCTTTCGAAAATTTTTTTGATGGTGTCCAGACGAATCGGATCTTCAAGGCATTCCGCGCCATTAATTCCATGAGCGCGGAGAAACGCGCCATGCGCAAGAATCTTCTCACCAATGAACGATTCATAATTGAGGTACCCGAGCCAGCGTGAGACGCGTGGTCCGGTCACGACCCGGAAGAGCGCGGGAGCATTTTCACGCAATTTTGAATAGAGAAAGTTCACGGCTTTGTCTCCGTAGAACTGCTCCGTCATGACCTGTTTTGTTTCACGGTCGATATATTGGTGCTGCATGGACATCACTGCGACAGGAAAACGGCGGCAACTGTTTCATCCGCCTTTGTTTTGACGGTTTCGATAGTTTCTGCATGAATGCTGAACAGCATCAGATGAATGAGCCTTCGAAGATTCGCTTCGGAAATCCGTTCTTGCACAACATCCTGGTACGATGAAGCAAGGAATGCGTCGATGTCCCGGAAACCCGATAGAAGCCTTAACGTTTTCCCGAATGACCGGGTTTCCGGACAATTCACGCCTTCCATCATCCAGATATCCTGCTCAAAAAAGCGCCAGCCTTCCCTGATATGGGAGCGGCGAAGGTCATTGCGGTAATAATTTTCCAGGGCGCCCTGAAAACCATCTCCGTCAAGGTCGAAAGGGGATCGTACACCGAGGCCGGAGAGCATTCCGCCGACAAGGCGCCCGGAAGCCGAACAGGCCGATGGCTCATCGAGGCTCGCCATCAGCTCGTTTAAGGTTTCCTCCATACCGAAAAGCTCGACCAGATCGGCCCCATCCTCACGGATCAGTTCAATCAGTCCGCGGCAGTAATCGTGGTGGCGAACACGAAGGTAACCCGGATACCGGCTGCTTGGCCTTATCCGCCTTGTCCGGTCAAGGATTCTCCTCATGAACCTATTCTGTGTATCCTGGCGAACGAAAAAGGTAGGAATACCGACAGCACAGCCAAATACAATCTGACGTCTTTCACTTTCAATGAAAGGATCGTCCGGAATATGCCCGTGAGTAACCTGTTCCTGGGCCATGTATTTGAAAGCCAGGGCATGAAGCAGGTTCTGCAGATCGATCGCCTTCGCCATGTCGTTCTCGAAGCTGGGGAAAAGGCTGTAAAAACGGCTCTCAAAGCCGGAGAATCCCATCGCCTCGTATTCCCGTAACTTGATAAAGGAATACAGGGACATTCTTTTGTCAAATACGCCCAGATCATGGAGATCCTGACGAAGGCGGTCCTGGTTGAAAAGCTCTCCACTCAGAGCAGGGCTTTTCTCCGTACTCATCAGAGCAACCAGATAATCGATCAGCCGGTAATCCGGCACGCAATCCCCGCGTACCTTCCCCAGACGGCTGATCACATTGTCTATGCAGGGAGGACCGAACGGCGTTATGGGGCTTCCGAAAAGATTAAGCTTTGCCTTTTTTTTCCAGCGCCTCCAGAACATCCGCAAATGCGTGAAATCCAGTTCGTGCGGGAGAAAGCCCAGTGCCCGCTCGGCGTGAAAGTCCGTGAAGTCAAGACGATAAGGAGCGCCGCTGTAAGTACCGACGAAGAGGGGGATGAAGTGCTCCAGAATTTTAACGGCCAGATCGCCGACGTATTTTTCGTGACGCCTCGTGTACCCTGACGTTTCACACGCCATAAGCGCGCTTAGCTTTCGGCTGCCAAGGCTGACGTGAATGCCGTTATTGGCAAGACTGATGTTGGAGGTGCTGGGCAGGACGACAAGATTGCGGGTGATGATACCCGCTTCACGAAGTTTGGCCAGAGCGTTCATCTGGCTTCGGCTGAGTACCTGGTGGCACAGGTGCATATATTCGTACTTGGCTTCCCCTCGGTTCCAGCCCGCCAGGCATGGATTCATGAAAAGTTCGCGATAAAACGCATCGGAAATGCAGGCGTTCAGCTTTTTCTGCCGAGTCGGCGGGTGGGGGGAAAAGAAAACCTTCACCCTCTGTCCGGATGCCGCGAGACCGAATTTCTCGTTCGCATACATGACCAGAAGCTGGATGAGGAGGAATCGCTTCGCAGTTTCCTTGGCCATATCTTTGCCTGGTCCTGAACCGGCGGCGGGAGCGGATACATAGAAAGAAAACGTCTCCGGTGAGGTGTTGTCACTTAAGAAATGCTCCATGAGCCGGATACCGGTCCGGGCAATAAACGGCGCAACAGGCTTTTCCGTATCCACCGCATCGGCCAGGGCAAGCTTAAGCAGATAACTGACGGGGACCCGGAAACACTCCCGGTTGCGATGTCGCAACATGAAACGGTCCGCATCAGTCCTTCTTCCCTGCGCGGCATCGCTTTTATCTGCCAGCAGATCCGTCTCGATGATCTCGCGGGCGAATTTCCCCAGCATCCCCAGGGGAAGGCGAACCCAGCTGTTTTCCCAAACCTGATCGTTGTTTTCATTGATGAATTTTTCCAGCTCCGATACACTTTTCCCCGGCAGGTCACCCGAAGCGGCACGGCGGAGAATGTTGGAAAAGTAGTTGGATTGTTCAATCACATTAGGCAAATCCACGTCGCTTTTGTGACCTTCCACAACGGCCTGCAGTTCTGTTTCGTTGCCTGCCGTTGTGTCGCCGGAGGAAAAGGGCAAAGTTTCCGCCCTGAGATTCCCTCCGTCTGTAAATCCCATGATGGCCATGGTTTCCTTGAGCTGGGGAACCGGCCCTGCGAAATCACCTAACCGATGGACGGTGCAACCAACCGGCGCTTTGTCTCCGCTCACGTTTTCCCTTCCTTCCCTTCACAAGGGCAATTTTCGGATTCCCATCACGGGATAAGCGTTGCTGCATTTGGAAAACGTTTTACAGAATGAAAATGTCATTGTAATGACGCATTTGTGAATTTTCTGTGAATTCGTAAAGGATATGAAAGAAGATTGAGTTATGCCGAAGATGGTTGTAATAGGCCTTAGATGCCGCGGTCATGACCGCCTGACAACACAGGGGGATGGAAAGGAAAACCGAAAACCGGCCGGTGACGTGGATAGCTTGTCTTGACCCGGTTGGATTCTTCCCGTCCGGTGCGTCTCCATCAGGGCTTTGCACAACTGAGCCCCAAAAAACGAAGGACGGGCTATCGAAAACGGAAGAAATCTTGGCTGTATGGTAAAAATGGCAAATCCTCCCCTTTATGACCTGATCATCGCCGGTGCCGGGCCCGTCGGCTGTGTTTTGGCTGAGAGAGCCGCCTGCGAATTGGGATGGACCTGCCTGATCGTGGAAAAACGCCCGCATATTGGCGGGAACTGCTACGATTTCATCCACGAAAGCGGCCTGATGCTCCATCGTTATGGCCCGCATTTTTTCAGGACAACCCGGAAGGACCTCTTCGATTACCTGAGCGCTTACACGGAATGGATTCCCGGGCACTATCGTGTTCAGGCTCTCTATAAGGGGGAACTTTTCCCCCTGCCGGTCAACCTGACGACCCTCGAGAAATTTTTCCGGTGCCCGTTAACACCGGAGACTGCGCGAACCATGCTTGATCGGGAACGTGTGGACATCAGCAATCCGTCTAATTCAGAAGAATTCGTTCTCTCCCGGTTGGGGAAAAAACTGTATGATGCCTTTTATCTGGGTTATACCCTGAAACAGTGGGGCGTTCATCCCCGTGAGCTGCTGCCGGATGTCTGCGGTCGATTGCCTATTAGGTTTAATCGAGATAATCGTTATGTGGATGAGCCTATTCAAATGATGCCCAGAGACGGTTATACTAATATGTTTGAACGGATGCTCTCCCATCGCTTGATCAGGGTGCTCCTCAATTCCGACTTCCTCAAGCTGCGTCATGGATTGAAAGCCCGAAAGGCTTTTGTTTACACAGGTCCGGTCGACGCCTACTTCAATTTCTGCTATGGCGCATTGCCCTGGCGGTCATTGGATTTTGAGTGGATAGAATTGAACAGGCGTTTTTATCAACCATGTGTCACGATCAACTACCCGTCGGAATCGGAATTCCGATATACGCGCTCGGTTGAAATCAAACATGTAACGGGACAAGAGAGCCGGTCCACCGTTATATCCTTTGAATATCCCCTCAATGGCGGGGATCCTTTCTATCCCGTTCCGACACGATCAAACCTCGCTCAATACAGTCTGTATAAAGACCTGGCCGATAAGGAAACGATCGGCAACGGAGTCTATTTTTGCGGGCGTTTGGCAACATACCGTTACCTGAATATCGATCAGGCCATGGAGGAGGCATTCGGGCTCCTGGAACAATTGAAAGAGCGTGATGCGGCCGGCGCCGGCACAGGCCGGTGCGCGCTTCCTTAAAAAACATGCAGGCAGAACAAGGACACCAGGCCCATTCAGGAACCACCGTTATGAATTTTCTCCGTCGTCTTGCATGCCCCGCCGGGCACATCGGTCATGACACCCCCCGAAACCTCCTGATCGAAATCGGGAAAGCCCTTTTAGTCCTTTCTGCCGCTTATTACATCATCACGTTCGTCATTCTGGCCTTTATGAGAAATGCAGCGTTTGTCGAGTTAGACTGGATCGAAGGCATGCACCTTTTGCAGGTTCACCGGATCTTAAAGGGAATGCCGCTTTATACGCCCCCTTCTTCCGAATACATCCCGCTAATCTATGGTCCGCTTTATCCCTACGTCTCCGCCTTTGCAGCGTTTTTCGCCGGAGAAGGTTACGCCGCGCTTCGTCTCGTTTCTGTGATGTCGACCCTGGGAACGCTGATCCTGACCGGTATGCTTGTTCATCAAATGACCCGTTCGAAACAGGCGGCCTGGGTGGCCGCTGGTCTTTATGCCGGGGCTTACGGGGTGGTCGGGTTCTGGTTCGATGTTGCCCGGGTTGATTCTCTCTTTATCTTTCTTACCGTAATGATGGCTTACTTCCTCCGTATTGCCTGCCGCCGCGGGGGGTCGGCAACCATGCTGGCGGTTGGAGCCGCGGTCTGCGCCGTTCTCACCAAGCAGACCGCCCTGGTACCTGTCCTGGGACTGTGCGCGTGGTGCTTAACCTGGCGCAGCCGCAGGGCCAACGTTGCCGCGATGCTCTGCCTCAGTGCTGTTTTTCTGAGCCAGCTCTTACTGGCGATGGCAACGGACGGATGGTTTTATTTCTATGTGTATCAGGTCCCGGCTGCTCACCCCGTCTTGAAGGAACTGATCTTGCGTTTTATCGCGTCGGACTTCCTGCGACATCTGAGTGCGGGCTTTCTTGTTTCGATTCTCGCCGGTTTCATCATGTGGCGTGCTCATCCTGATAAAAAGGATGCATTGTTTTTTTTCCTTCTTCTCGTTTCCATGGTTTTTGCGGGCCTTGCACCTCGTTTCAAGACAGGCGGCCATGTCAACAACCTCATGCCCCTGGCGGTTGTCCTGGCCCTGGGAGGGGGACTGCTCCTTGGTCATCTGCGGGATTTTAAAATAAGGGATGCGTTGGCGATTATCGCGTTGTTGCTTGTCTTTAATCTCCAGATTTTCTACTGGCCCGCCAAGGCCATACCCTCCGCAGAGGTTTTGGAGCGAACGCGGATTCAGCTGCGCCTATATCAAGGCCTGGAGGTCCCTGTTTTTGCTCCCGGCCATGCCTACCTGCCCGTTCTGGCCGGAAAGAACGAATCGGCTTTTTGGGCATCGATGGTCGATCTGTGGTTAATGCCGGGCAAGGAGGCGCAAGACTCCCGCGATGATCTGGCCCGGTCTTTGCGGGAAAAACGTTTTAAGGCCGTGGTCCTCAGAAGCGATTTTTTTTATCTTCAGAATCACTTTCCCCACGCTCTGCTTCGGGAATATTATCAAAAGATGGACTTGACCGGTATTTTAACAAAGCAGGAAGCGGAACAAAGCAGGCTGATTCCCTATGTTCCCAGGAGAGAAGCCTCTCTGCAGTCGGGCCGCTGATCGTCAGCCGCCGGTCTTATGATGTTTCAAACAGCTTTCGATATCGGCAAGTCTGCCATGCGCTGATCAGGGCAATCCGCCAGAGCGTCCAGTTCCGGATGGAAACAACGCCCGTCCGCCGCTGAACATGGGGCACCGGATGATTGGCCAAGCGGACAGGCAGTCTTGAAAAAGCACCGGCGATCAGGAGATTGGGAGACAGGGTGTCTTCGGGAATGACCGCGACAATCTCCCGAAGCAAGGAAGATCGCATCAGCCGGTACGGGACATTCACATCCCGGACCCGTGATCCGAAAAAAACCCACACGATTATTCTGGATATGAGCGTGATCAACCCCCTGTCGTATCCTGAATCCCTGTTTTCACGGCATCCGAACAGGGCATCGTAATCTCCGCGGTTCCGCCACAGTCGGTCAAAATATGCTGCCTGGATTTCGTTGTCACTGTCACATTGGAAAACCCATTCGGCCATTTCAACTGCCCTGCGATACCCCGACAGGATCGTGGGACCATGGCCCGAATTCTTCTTATTGACGATCTCAATATTCCGGTTCGCCGCATACCCTTTCAGGATGTCGGCCGTCCCGTCCCGGGACCCGTCGTTGAGGATCAGCATTTGAAAATCAATTCCAAGTTCTGCCAGTTTCATCAACCAGCTTTCAATCACATCGGCAATGCAGGCCTCTTCATTATAGACGGGTATGACCAAGACCAGTTCTTTCATTCTAGGATCGCCTCATCCCTCATTGCCGTTAAACGTGCTCGATAACCTTTCATCCATGCCTTTCACCAAAACAGGACTTACGCATCCCTACCCAGAACCTCCACCTCGTCGCCGACGCGGACTTCGCCGCCTGTGCTCACCGTGGCGAAAACCCCCTCCCGGGGCATGACACAGTCCCCCACCTGATGGAAGATATGGCAGCGCTCGTGGCAGAGCTTGCCGATCTGGCTGATTTCCAGGAGGACGTTCTGTCCCACATTCAACTTCGTGCCGATCGGCAGGGTAAAGATTTCGATCCCCGAGATGGTCAAGTTCTCCGCAAAATCGCCAAATTGAACATCGAGCCCCTTGTCGCGGATCTTCCGGACACTGGTCTCAGCCAGAAGACTCACCTGGCGATGCTCAAAACCCGCGTGGGCATCACCTTGCAGGCCGAGTTGCGTCACCAGCAGGCAACGGTCCACATTATGTTTTTTCTCGCCTTTCTTGTCACTGATGTTGACCGACAAAACCTTGCCCTTCGTAAAACCCGCCATAAGCTCGACTCCATTTCTTTATGGTTCTTTTCCACCGCAGACCGGACAGTTTCCGGACTTTTTGATGTTGATGGTGCTGAAGGTCATGTCCGAACCGTCAATGAACAGCATCCGCCCCGCCAGTAGGGTCCCGAAGCCGGCCAGGTACTTGATCGCCTCCATGACCTGGACGCAGGCGATCATCCCCGGCAAGGGTCCCAGGACGGGGATCTCCGTCTCCTGCTCCGGCACATCCTGACAAAGGCAGGCAAAGCAGGGGGTTTTACCCGGAATGATGGTGGTCACTTCGCCCATCAGGCTGTGGACACCACCGTGAATGAAGGGAATTGCCCGCTCGACGCAAGCCTGGTTCAGAATCAGGCGGGTCTCAAAGTTGTCGAGGCCGTCGATGACCACTTGAGCCTCTTGGATCAGTGCCGCCGCATTGCCTTCATTGATGCGCTCCATGACGGACGTAATCTGAACGGTCGGATTCAGACGTCTCAGTTTTTCAGCCCCGGAGGCGACCTTTTCGCGGCCGATATCCCCATCGTAATGCAGGAGCTGCCGGTTCAGATTGGACAGGGAGACGACATCGCTGTCGACGATCGTCAGGTGGCCAATCCCCGCTGCCGCCAGGTAAAGGGCAATGGGGCATCCCAAGCCGCCTACCCCGGCAATCAATACATGGGCTCCCTTGAGTTTTTCCTGCCCTTCTTCACCCAGATAGGGATAATAAATCTGTCGCTTGTACCTCAGGAGATCATATTCTGTGAGCATGACCGTTCACCTTATTTCATCAAATCGTTTAACGCTCCCCTGCTTTTCCTTCTTCCGCTGAGCTCAAGAACATGCGCCATTCAAAGGCTTTGCGAGAGGAAACGTGACACTGGTTGCAAGTCAGCATCACCGGATCCGTTTCGCTCATCCCGCCCCGCAATCGGCCAGGGCCCGCAACAGGATGACCTTGTCACCGTTTTTGATGGGCTGATCGAAAGCGTCGCGTTTCAGAAAAGCCTTACAGTTGTAGAAGACGTAACTGTTGGCGATGATGACATCCCGGTCATCCATGAAACGCTCATGAAGCGTTCGCCCTTCCTTGTCTTTGACCTCGTGAAAGAACTCGGCCAGGGTTTTGGCCTGGGTGTCGAATTCCTCTCCCGTTTTTTTCTCCCACCCCAGAATCCGGCGCATTTGCAGATCCATTGTTTGCAATTTGATTTTCATATCAACCTTCATTCCTTCTCAATAACAAACAGGGCATCCCTGGCCAGGAGATTCGGCCAGAGGCGAATCTCCCGGTGACTACCCAGATAATGTGCTGCCAATACACGATAGGATCTTTCGGCACAGAATTGACGGAAATCGACGATACTCAGGAAACGGACGTTCGGCGTATCGTTCCACCGGTAGGGAAGCGATTCCGTCACGGGCGATTTGCCCCGGAAAAAGAGGATCGTCCTCGCCTCCAGATGGGCGAAGTTGGGAAATCCCACGATGATGCGCCTTCCGATGCGCAGGGCCTCCTCGAACACCTCGTCCACTTTCCGGACCTGCTGGATGCTCTGGTTGAGAATAACATCGTCGAAGGCATCATCGGGGTACTCCCGCAGTCCCGCCTCGATATCCCCGTGGATCACGCTCAACCCCTTTTTAACGCATTCATATATGGCCGCCTCGTCCAGCTCGATCCCCTGCACCCGGGCATTTTTTCTGTGTGCCAGAAGGTACATGAGATCGCCGTTGCCGCAGCCCAGATCAAGGACCTTCGATCCCGGGAGTATGATCTCCAGGATCATCCGGTGATCGAGACGGATATCTTCAGTGCGCATCCGTGTTCACTCCGTAACCGTGAAAGGTCTTCTCAAGAAAGGGCCGGATCAGCGCCGTCTGTTCATTGACCTCCAGCAGGAATGCGTCATGGCCGTAGGTCGAGGCGATTTCGCAATACGTAACGTCACAGGCTTTCCGTTTAAGTTCCCTGACGATTTCCTGGGACTGGTAGGAGGGATAGAGCCAGTCCGATTTAAAGGAAATGACCAGGAAACGGAGAGCCGTACATCCTTTTGCCGAAACCAGCTTTCCGCCGGATACATCAAAATAGTCCAGGGCCTTCGTCACATAGAGGTAGGAATTGGCATCGAAGCGCTTGACGAAATTGTCACCCCG
>CAYPKE010000086.1:0-10733 GCA_964411235.1 uncultured Syntrophales bacterium | reverse complement strand
TATCGTTTATCACAAAATAAAAGATATTTATATATTTATTTGCCGTGGTAATAACGTCCGGGTCAGGTCGGGCAAGACGCCGTTGCATGCCGCCGCAGCGAAGAACAATCTGGAAATTTCCAAATTGCTCGTTGCCGCGGGTGCCGATGCGAACGCCAAGGACAATTCCGGCCAAACAGCGTTGGTTAAGACCATTCCCCATGGTTTTACCTCCCCCTATTTCAAAGAGATGGTTGAGCTGATGGTAAAGCATGGGGCCGATCCCAATCTGAAATACGGAAATGATGGAAAAACGTTGCTGCATACGGTTGTTGAGTCCATGGATCATGAACAGACATCGTCGTATCTGTGCTTCCAAATCTATGCTGCGGAGGTGTTGCTTGTTTACGGCGCAGATATCCAGGCCAAAGATAACGGGGAAGGCAACACGCCTTTGCACCTGGCGGTCAGAAAAAAGAATCTCCGGATGATCAAGATGCTGGTTTCCCGCGGCGCCGATTTGAAATTACGAAACAAGGCCCTCGGAACACCGCTTCATTCGGCTATCACGGGTTATGATCATTATAAGGATCATGAACTTCTGGTTATCGGGACGTTGTTGTCCCTTGAAGAAGCGGCAGGGATCAAACCGGACTGGGCGAACTTGAAAAGGATGGCAGTGAAGTCGCACGGCGAAAGGATAAGGCGCCCGGTCATACGGTTGCTTGACCGGTTGTCGGCCCGGCCCGCAGGCCTGCAACGGTACACGGACCTGGCCTGGATCATTGCCGATATTGTTTCTGATACCCCTGAAATTTTGAAAGAACGGATGCAATCCTGTGATCCGGAGGTGGCTCTTGCCGCGGCGGAGACTGCTGCAAGAAATCCGGATTTGCCGGAGCAAGCGGAGATGATGTTCAATATTTCCCACGTGTTTTTTCAACACGGCCGAAAAGACGAAGCCGTGTTCTGGTTTCATGCCGCTCAATTGCGCCATCGGTATCAACAGTGCTTCGATGAGAATAGAGATCCTTTGTCATGGCCCATTCCGCCCGACGAAATCTTCTGGGGGGTGGTTATCAACAACACGACCCTTCAGGATGCGGCAAAACTGTCTCGTACGATTGATCGGGTTCTGGCATGGGATGCCGGGACCCCCAATCCCTATCGAGTCCGGGGGCGTTCGGAAGAGGTCGGCAGGCGGATAGATCAACTCTATTCAAGTTATCGTGATTTCGGCATCGGATTAATTGCAGCAAAAGACGAAATGGAACGCAAAGCCCGCTCGGTTGTTCCGGAAATTGAAAGGACCTTTGTGCCTTCTTTGTTCAGTCGCTGTCGGAAAGCTGAACAAGCCGAGGCTTCCGGCGAAAAATTCTAGGGTACGCACCCCGCTCCGGAGGCTGTGTAGTAATGTCATTCTGAGCTGTCGGGCGAAGAATCTCGTTTTTTAACATCCTGTTATGATTAGATTCTTCACTTCATTCAGAATGACCCCAAACGTCAAGCGGGTATTGCGACACAGCCTCCAGGCAAAACGGGTGGCGAAGGTTTTCGGTTTCCTTGAAAAATCCCCGCTTGATCATGGAGGGAAATGAGAAAACCGGACTTCGGCCACCGGGTCGGATAATCGAATTCACCCGGAAGGCCCTTTTTTGCAGGCTTTTTGGGGAAAGATATTGGGCAGGTTCCAAGGTTGGCAGCACTTCGTTCAACCTGTCCGTGAATCGTGGCCGCATAATTCAATGTAAACGGGGGGTGTTTTATGAACAGAAGAATCATCAGAACTTTAATCGTCGTTTGGCTCATCCTTTTATCCTTAACTTTTCCAGCCTTTGCCGGTGACAAACCGAAAGAGGATGCCGAAGCCCTTGCGGCGAAAGAGGCCTGGATGAAAAACGACTGGCCGACTTTTAGTGAATTTCTCTTAAAACAGTTGAAGAAGCAAGCGGGTTCGACAACCTCGTATGCTTCCTACAGGTCAACGCCGGAAAGTGATTTGCTGATCGAGGCGGTTGAGAACAACGATCCAACAAAGGTCGAAACGCTTCTTCTGCAGAACGTCGGTCCCAATCGTCGAAGCTCCAAAACGCACATATCGCCGTTACGTACGGCAATCAAAAACAGGAACAAGCCCATGATCGATTTATTGATCCAATACGGGGCGGATATTCAAGAACACGGACTGATATGCGATGCGGTGGGAAATGCGGAGATGATCGAGTGGCTTATGAAAAAGGGTGCGAAAATTAAAAACGTAAGATGCTGGGGTGGCTACCTGGTGTATCGCAAAAAGGCAACGGATCGATTTGATGGGGCCGAAATACTGATAAAATATGGAGAGGACATCAACTCGCTTGATAGAGGGCAAGCACCCTTGCACGATGCTGTGAGCCAGAATAATCAAAACGCCGTCAGATGGCTTTTGGAGCATGATGCAGATGTTAAGACATTGAATCAATATGGTAAATCCATCATTTGCTGTTCGCATAGCGGTGACGTTGAAATCGTCAAAATGCTCTTTGACCATGGCGCTATGTTGAAACTGGAAGAAATACAAGAATATACATCCGGCGCCTGCCGGAAACAAAACCTGTCTGTCCTGGAGTTCATAAGCAGGAAAGGGATCACGCCGGATTATGACGCCTGTTATGAAGCATTGGCTCGCAAATCAGCCCCGGATAAGGCGTTGCTCCGTTGGCTTAACGTACGCAGTAAAATCAGAAATATCCGGGTTTACGATGCGTCATTACTTCATCTGGCTGCGGGAAATAACAATGTGGAAATCGTCCGCATGTTGATCAAGACCGGTGTAGATGTGAACGTTAAAGACAAGTCGGATCAAACACCCTTACACTACGCTGTCGGGAAAAATAACCGGGAAATTGCCGGATTGCTCATCAAGGCGGGTGCGGATGTCAATGCCGGAGACAGGTCGGGCCGAACGCCTCTTTTTTTTGCCATTCCCTATGGAAGTTCTTCTTCGCTTTATCACAAGGAAATGGTCGCTTTGTTACTGAAAAACGGGGCTGACCCGAATGCCAAAGAGGGACGGGATAAGGATCATAAAACTGCGCTGCATGAGCTTTCGGAAGCGGTTTACTCTTATTCTTATCGAAATGATACAAAGGAAACCCATTGCTTGAATCAGATTCAGGTTGATGCCGCTCAGGTCTTGATTGCACATGGCGCAGACCTCCATGCCAGAACAGCATGGGAGGGCAACACCCCACTGCATATTGCGGCCAAAAGCGGCCATGTGCCGATGATGAAACTGCTGGTTGCCCATGGGGCTGATCTTCAGAGGCTCAACAAAGGTATGCGAACGCCTCTGCAATGCGCAAGGTATGACGATGGCCGGGGGCTTATTACCATGGGGGTTTTGCTATCTCTGCAAGAAGAGAGCGGGAGCAAGCCGGATTGGGAGGATCTTAAAGAAATCGCCGATAAATCCTACGCAGAGCCCAAAAGATCCATCATTGTCAGGTTTCTTGATCGACTGGCCCAAAAATCACCGGGCCCGGCGCGGTATAAGAACCTGGAAGCCATCGTTGCCGAACTGGTTTACGATACGCCTGAAGCATTGATGGATCGCATGAAATCCTGCGATCCATCGGTGGCTTTGGCAGCGGCCGAAACGGCAACAAGAAATCCGGACATTCTTAAAGATCCGTATAAGTTGTACGGGATTTCCGCTGTGTTTTTTCAGCATGGAAAAAAAGACGAGGCCGTATTCTGGTTTTATGCGGCCCAACTGCGGGAACGGTACCAATGGTGTGATGAAAAAAACAATGAGCACGAACGCATGCCCTTTCCGAGCCCGGAAATGTTTCTGGGACCGGCCCTCAATAGTTATGCCTTCCGGGACACGATCAAGTTGCGCCGAATAATAGATCAGGTATTGGCATGGGACGCGAAAACCCCCAATCCACAACGTACTGAAAAAAGGACGGAGACGATCGATCAGAAAATAATACAGCTCTATGCCGAGTATCAGAACTTCAAAACATGGCTGATTGCTGATCAAGTGGAGTTGGAGCGTAAAGCGCGCCAGCTTGCTCCGGAGATAGAAAAAACTTTTTCAAATCCATTATATATCCGCTGTCAGGAAGATGATAAGAGAAAAGCCTCCGAGATTAAACCCGCGACGAAACAACCTTAAGGGAGAAGGGAGAAGCCGTATGAACCGATCGAAAACGTTTGTCTTTTGGGTGACTGTATGCGTCATCCTGCTTGCTGGAGGTGCTACACCGGCATTAAGTGCTGTGCAATTTGAACTGGTGGATAATATGCCCGTTATGGAACGTGAAGGTCAAATATTTGAAGGCTACCAATTTCATGGCAATCACTCGCTGGGCGTCGATCGTCTGTCCATGCTGAAAGCGATGCTGATAAGAAGATTCGGACCAAAACTTCAGGGAAAACGTATTGCAGTTAATGGATTTTGGGTGGTAGAGGCTGTGGGGCGGCTTGAGAAGGATGAACCCTATTGGGCTACCCTTGTTGTCGATATTGATATAGAAATAGATAATCTATATGATCAAGGCTTTAGCTCAGGTATAGTACAGCTTAAACTCGAAAAACAGGACTCCAAGGCAACGGAATCAACCCTTACGAAGGTTTACACAATGGCAATCAATAAACTGCTTGATAATATGGAGAAACGTTGGAAGCCTTAGAGCATGATCCATAAGTTGCCGTGGTAATTAGGATAAAGGCTGTATTTACATGTTTTTGATCACTCTTCTAGAAGCTTGCTGCACGATTTTATGCATTCTATGAGGGATTGTTCATTGCAGAAGGAGATTGCTAAAAGCAAGGATGCATTACGTAAAATTCGGTAGTTCAGTGCGGAGGGATGGTTATGAAAGTCATGGTTTTTGCACCTCATCCGGATGACGAGGTGATCGGCTGCGGGGGGACGATTGCCGCCCATGTCCGGGCGGGGGATAAGGTGGTCATTGCCTATCTGACCTCAGGCGAGGCGGGAAGCCTTGCCATTCTTCCCAACGAACTGCGAACCATTCGGGAAGGGGAAGCCCGGCAGGGGGCAGAGATTATCGGGGTTAAAGACCTGATCTTCCTACGCTTTCCCGATGGGTATCTTGACTTTTCTCCAGAACGCATCCGTACCTTGGTAAAAATTATCCGGGATAAGAAGCCGGATGTGATTTATCTACCTCACAGCCAGGAAACACCCCGGGATCACCGGGTGAGCCACGATTTGGTGCTGGAGGCGGTACGCCGGGCCAGCGGCAACTGGTTCCAGGACTGCGGGACAGAACCCTGCGCGGTCAAGCAGGTTTTGGCTTACGAGGTCTGGACTCCCATCGTCTCACCGACATATTATAATGATATAACCGCCTGGATCGATCTCAAGACGGCGGCGCTCCGCTGTCATACCTCCCAGGTGTCGGCCGTGGCCTATGACGAGGCGGTCAGGGGTCTGAACCGGTATCGCGGCATTCTCTCTGGAATGGGGGACTATTGTGAAGCATTTCATGTAATTACAGGAAGTCCATCGGCAAAAGAGGGATCAGATTTCTTCTGCTGATTCATGCCGGCCTCCGACCCGGCAACCATTTGCAGGATGTCAGGCACTGGAAATGGATCCCGGGTCGGAGAGGCTGTGTCGCAATGTCGTTCTGAGCCGTCAGACGAAGAATCTATGGTTATAACATTATGGTATTATTAGATTCTTAACTTCGTTCCGAATGACAATAGGCAGAGGTAGTAGGGTGGACTCTGCCCGCCGGTTCACCTAAAAAATACTCGGCTTGCAGATCACTTCCCGGACTTTCAGGTCGAAGAAACGGTAACTGTTGGCGGGCTGAACCACCAGGGCCGTGTCGCAACCCTCTGCACTTCCGCCAATGGAGATAACATCCTCATCCGTGCGAACAAGGCCGGCGTCTGCGGTCATCAGGGCGATTTCAACGGCCACTTTTGTTCCCTGGCCGAAGGTGCGCAGGGTATAGGCCATGATTTCGTCCACCTGGTAGGTGTTCAACTTGTTGCGGACGGCCCGCCCGACGCCGCCGAAGGCGTGCTGGCCAGTGAAGACGGGGATATTCTTTTCCGTTAGTGCCTTCCGCTTGGCTTCCGTTAGTTCCTGGGTGTCAGGGGCGGCGAAACCCGTTACGTGGGTGATGGCAATGATGCGTACCTCAGGGGGAAATATCTCCCGCGCCAGCAGAGCCGTGTTGCCGCTGCAGGTGGCGATCAGAACGGCGCCGATCTGTTTTTCCGCCGCGCGCTTTGCCGCCGCTTCCAGGACTGACCGCGTATGGGCAGATCCGGGAGAGGGGAAATAGGTCACCGTCGTTATAAATGTTTCATTTGACATGAACATCGCCTCCTTCATTAAAACAGATTGGTTTGCCGTTCGTCTTCCCTCCGGCGCACTGTGCCGGCTGCAGCCGGGTCTTGATGATTACCGGGTGACTTTGCTTTTCCCGGTGTCACGAGAAAAGTTGCCGTGCATCTGAGTACAGGGCGCTCCTGATCGTCTTTGACATGACAATCGCCGATAATGATAGTTTTCCCACGCTTGAACACGGTAGCTTCGGCGACAAGCTCCCCCTCCTTGACCGGTGCCAGGAAATTGCTCTTGAGTTCGACCGTGGTGAGATCTTCGTTCCCCTTCAAAAGGGGCATGATTGCGTGGGCGATGGTTTCGTCCGCCATGGCAACCATGACGCCGCCCTGCATCAATCCGGCTCCCTGGATATAATAGGGCCGGACAGGCATGCGGAAGCGTGCATATCCTTCGGCGATTTCTTCCCTCCGGATTTCCATGAAATCCAGGAAAGGGTTCACGTCAGCGCATCCCGCCCTAAGCTTGTCAAGGTAAGTCGTATAGTCGGACATTGGCCTGACCCCTTGCGTAAGAAATTTCATTGTACTAACCGGATACCGCGTACATGGCGGTGGATTCTATAAATGCGGCCGGGGTCTGTCAACGGAAAACTAGGGGATAGAAAGCAACTTCATAATATTGCACATTATTTTCGATTATCGAAAATGTTTGACAAAATGGAATTATGTTATAGTTTAACGTCGAGAAATTTTCATGATGGAGAAAATATGCTGGAGCTTACAGACCAAGCCGTTGAATTTCTTGAAAATATGTTGGTGCAGATGGGGGGCGGTCAAAAAGTTCGTTTAAGCTTAGTGGAAACCTGAGGCGGAAACGGATTAGGGTTGGTTCTGGATGAGCCCCATGAAAATGATGAAGTTATCACGATAAAGGGAATCACTTTTTTAATGGAAAAAGAACTCTACGAGCAGGCAAAACCGATTTTAATCGACTTTGTCGGGCCAGCCGGTGGCTTCAGGATCGCATCCGAATTGAAACAGGAAGGTTCGTGTTGTTGCTGAGCCTTCGTAACGGATTCGATTATGAAACTGCATAAGAATTGATGTAAAAGGATACCCGCAATACCGGACGGCCAGGCCGAATTGACCCGGCAGCAGTGATCCGTATGAAGGAAGCAGGAACAGGGAGGAAAGCATGGTGACCGTAACGGATAAGGCAATCGATTTCTTGATGAATCTTTTTCTGAAGATGGATAAGGACAAAAAGGTCCGCATAGCGATTGATGATTCATGTCAAGCCTTGGAGCTTGTCCTGGACGACGCCCAAAGCCCGGAGGATACCGTAATCATGATCCATGGCATTACGTTTCTGATTGAAAAAGATCTCTATGAAAAGGCAAAACCGGTCGAGATCGATTTCATTGAATACACACCCGGGGCCGGCTTTAAGATCACATCCAGCCTGGCAAGCGGCGGCGCCTGAGTCGCTAAGGGAAGTGCCTAAGTCCGCAGGTTTGTGGCCTGCCTGTTTCCGTGAAATTCCATGAAAAGAGATAACTATCAGAACCCCGAATCTGAGGCTGTCCGGGCGGATGAGCTGCTGCATCAAGGTTGCTATGATGAGGCGATTCTGATTTACCGGGCATTGGTGGAGAAGTTTCCGGAGGAGGATTCCCACCTGCTGGCCCTGGCTTGGGCATGCCACGACGGCGGGTATGAGGAAGAGGCGCTTAAAAGTTTTCAAGACCTCTTTGCACGTGAGCTTGAACGCAAGGTTTTCAGCGGTTTTGCCTTTGACGAGTTGGTGAGGCTTTACAAGCAGCGAGGAGAGAGCGATCTTCTGCTGGATGCTTGCGAACGAGCGGTCCAGGCACAAGGCGATGACTTTGCTCTGATGGGCGATCTCGGTGATGCGTATCTGAGGGTGAACAGGTTCGAGGACGCGATCCGGATTTTCGGGAAAATGGCCGTGATGGAGCCTGATGCAGCCGCTGTTTATTGTTTGCTGGGCAATGCATACATCTTGGCCGGCGAGACGGCCCAGGGCATTGCGGCCTATGCTGAAGCCATTGTCATCGAACCGGAGAAGCGGGAAGCATTCCTGTGCCGGCAGGTGGAAACGCTGCGGAGAGCCGGCGCTTTTTCCATGGCGGCGGATGCCTTGCGACAGTGTCTCTCCGAAAGGGAGAATCCCCTTCTATGCCTTGACCTGGCGGATTTGCTGATTGAAATGGGTGACATGGAGGAAGGAGAATCCCTGCTGAGAAGGGCGATTTCCCTCGATCCTTCTTCAGAAGGGGCTTATTGTAACCGCCTTGGTAACAGCCTGACCCGGGCGGGATGTCATGAATCGGCGATAGCCTGCTTTCAGCGGGCCATGCGAGCCGATCCCACCAATCCCTTCTATGCCATGCAACTGGCGGCAGCCTATTCGGCCATTGGACAGGAGGATGTGGCGGCCAGGGTGCGATCCGGTTGCGGTTTTTCCTGACATATCGTTAAATTTTCTTGGATGCTTTCAAGGCCTCCGTTAAGGTGAAGTAGAATCCCTCGTTTTCTGCCCTGCCGTTGTTGACGAGAGTCATGAAATCTTTCAGGTTCTGTTTGTTGATGATCATGTTCACGCTTCGATTCAGGGCGGTCATCCTGTCAAGCGTGCGATGATGGTTGCTGAGAAGGACAACAAACATCCTGCGCCTTGTCGACATGGGGAAGGTTGCAAGATAGCGGACCAGGTCATTGGTTTCGGGATTGGTTGTATCAAAGCCTTCGTCGATGACCAGCAGCGTATAGACATGGAAACGCATTTTCTTGACCGCTTCTTTGGCGGTTTCCACTTCGCTGATGAAATAATCGTGGTTTTTCAGCGCTTCCTGGATTTTCTCTCTTATTTCTTGGTCCGTGATGCAAAGCAGTGCTGTTTCCGTATCGGTGCCAATGTAATCGAACGGTTTGTCCGATTCATCGTACTGAAAATTTAAAAATTCACTGAAAAGATCCTTGATATCCTGCATATCACCATCCCTTTGGTTTGCCGTACTGGCTGTCTACATGCAGCTTGCCCAGCGTGGTGGTCTTTTCGCCTTTGGCACTCTTGACGGCGTCAATGCCACGGCTGACGATAGATTTGTTCGAGGCGTAGGCTTTCGCCGTTTCCTCCGTGATCAACCCTTCCTCGTAAAGATTGACGATGTATTCGTCGAACGTGATCATGCCGAAGGCTTTGCCGGTTTCGATAATTTCATAAAAGGTTTTTCCCTCCGATTCCCCGTTCAGGATGACGTCCTTGACACGAAGACTCGTGCTCATGGCTTCAAAGGCCGCGACGCGTCCGCCGCCGACTTTCGGCAGGAGTCTCTGGCAGACGATCCAGCGCAGGGTGTCCGCCAGGCGAACCCGCACCTGATTTTCCTCTTCCGTGGAAAACATACCGAGAATGCGGTTAATGGTTGTCCCCGCATCGACCGTATGCAGCGTCGTCAAGACAAGGTGCCCCGTTTCGGCTGCCGCCAGACCGATCTCCACGGTCTCCCGGTCCCGCATTTCGCCGACGAGAATGACCTTGGGGGCCTGCCGCAAGGCGGCGCGCAGGCCGTTGGCGAAGGTGTCAAAGTCGGCGCCCAATTCACGCTGATTGAAGGTGGCCATACGATGGGGATGGGAGAATTCCACTGGGTCTTCCAGGGTAACCACATGAATGGACTGACTGTTGTTAATTTCATTCAGCACGGCGGCCAGGGACGTGGATTTGCCGCTTCCTGTTGCGCCGGTGACCAGGACGATGCCGTTTTTTTCGCGGGCGATCCTGTCGAAGGCTTCGGGCAGGTTGAAGTCCTGGATGGTCGGGATTCGCGACTCCATTTTTCTCATGATCACGGAATAATTTCCCCGCTGGGAGAAGATGTTGACCCTGAACCGGGCTTTCCCGGGCAAATCATAGGAAAGGTCGCAGGAGCCGTGCTGGATCAGGTGGTCGGTCAGTCTCCGGTCGTGGCCGATCAGGTTCAAGGCAAACATCTCCGCCTGAAACGGCGTCAGCACCGGAAATGAAGGATCGGTTTCGACAGTCAGAAGCTGGCCGGAACTCTCAACCTGCAGAGGCTTGCCGACGGTGATGTTCAGATCCGAGATGTTTTCATGCGAATCGAGCATTTGGGTTAAGAGGTAGTCAATTTCCTGTTTTCTCATCGATAAACCTCGCTGTTGGATCGGGCTTGCCCTTACAAAATCGCCGGGCGCGGCTTCCCGCTTCTGTGATATTCCCCTGCCCGGGCATCAAGGCGAACCGTTTCCGCTAGGCCTCCGTAAAATCCGTCGGCGGGTTTCTTAGGTAGGGACGGAAGCGCCCCTTGTCATTGGCCTTCATGTAGGCTTCGTCAGCGCCGATCCAACCCCTGTCGAGATGTTCGTAGATGGCGTCATCCAGAAGCTGCATG
>CAYPKE010000085.1:0-10833 GCA_964411235.1 uncultured Syntrophales bacterium | reverse complement strand
AAGGCAATCATCCGAACCACATTTTTGCTTACAAAGCGGCCTGCTTGTGCTTTTGAGTGTATAAAGTTGTGGTGGGTTTATTCTTTATGCTGAAAAAAAAACGCCCCGGTCTTATCGCGGGATTCATCATCCCGGTTGCGCTTGCCTGCGGCCTGGCGGCCGGACTGTACCTGGCTTTTTTTGCTTCCCCGAAACAGCCATTCATGGACAACAAACCCGGATCCGCCCGGATGGCCGTAAAGCCGTCCCCACACGACCTTACAACGGAAACGGAAAAAGCGGTCCTGGGAGCGGTTATCCGGGCGGTGGCGCTGCATCCCCCGCAGCCGACACGGCTGGATACGCTCCGGACGGATGTGGTCCTGCAAGCCGATGAGGCGGGTTCTGCGTCCTATACCTTGTCCTATCGCTGGACACACAACGGGTTTACCCTGCCGGAAGCCACCGGGGAAACACTTGACCTTGCGGGCTTCAATACGGGAGATTTGATCTGTGTCAATATTACACCCTTCCGAGACGGCCAAACCGGATACACGGTCAGCAGCCCCTGCATCGCCGTTCACCCTGTTGCCCCCACCCTGGAATTACAGTTGACCCCGCATCGGCAACTACCGGGCCAACCCATGACGTTTCAGCTTGCAAGCGATCATCCCGATGACGAGGAAGTCCGTTTCAGTCTGACTCCCCCTCTTGTCCCGGGGATGACCGTGGAAGAAAGAACGGGGCAGATCATCTGGCTTTTGCACCCGGACCAGAAAGGCGCCGTTCGGTTCGGCGCCGCCGTGGAAAACAGCGACCGGAATGTAAAAGTCACGCGAGAATTTGAAGTGACGGTTCAGTAACCTGCCTTGAAAAGTGTTAAGGAAACAGTTGACCCGTTTACACAACCCAGTGGTATGCCACCCGTCTTCAGTAAAAAAACCCAACTCTCCCCGCGCTAAAAAGTTATTTCACAAACGATTTCCAATCATAGAATAAAGGACTTTGTTTCTGCCTTACTCCTTCCACCGGTTCTCCGGTCAGGAAGTCATTATTTCTCCAGTATTCCTCCGATGATCCCCCTATAGGAATAATGGTAAAAAGGATTTCGGGGATAACTGTTTCGACAGCTGTGTTGACAGAGATCAAGGCCACCGTGTTTTCTCACAACAAAAATAGAGCGTGTCTCTTTCACCCTGCACACAGCACCCAGCAGAGGCATATCCCCTGCGTAGGGAGGATGCATAAGATGCCGCTTTATGCGCGCCGAATAGTGGAACTTGACAGCCTTTAGGAACGGGCAAAGCGTTCGGACTTGCCGTTTCAAGCGCTTTCTTCCCGGTCCAGGGCAAAAGAAAAGGCGCCCGTCGATTTCGACTGGCGCCCGTGTAGGACAAATTATTTTTCAAAGAGGGTGAATCAGGACCTGACAATCCGGGGGGTGACGAAAATCAGCAATTCCCTTTCTTCGGTCTTATCGCCTTCTTGCTTGAACAGCCAGCCTAGCACCGGAATTTTCGAAACCCAGGGCACGGCGGAAACGCTCTTGGTCACCATGGTCTTCATGATGCCTCCCAGAACGATCGTATCCCCGTCACTGACCACAACCTTGGATTCCACATTGCTGGAAACAAGGGGCGGGTTTTCATTGTTGCGGTTAACTTTCTCCCAGTCGGCGGCTTTGCTGTCGCACTTGATCTCCATGGAGATCTTCCCCTCGGCGGTGATTTTGGGAATCACCTCCAGCTCCAGCTTGGCATCCTTCATTTCGACGGTCGGTGTGCCGTCTTTGTCGCGGGTCACGTAGGGGATTTCCTCGCCTTGGCCGATCTTCGCCTTCTCATTATCCAGCGTCGTCACCCGCGGGGAGGAGATGATCCGGCCGTTCCCGCTGGTTTCCAGGGCTTCGAGCTTGGCGGACAAAAGCAGGTTGGACGTCGCCACGATCACCCCCAGGGCCGGGTTGGCCGTGTAGGAGCCGGAAGGGAAGTTGACCGCTACGCCCGCATTGTCCCATTTGGGGTTGGCCGTGAAGAGTTTCTGCGTCGTCGTGTTGTCCCCACGGGCACCGCTCCCCACATTGAAACCGACTTCCGACCCTGTCCAGGCAGCGCCCCAGAGGATACCCAGGGACCGCGAACCGGACCGGCTGACTTCGACGATCTTGGCCTCGATGGAAATCTGCGGAAGCTTGCCGTCTTTCACCCGCTTCTCCTGGTCGGCCATCTCCTGCAGCTTCTGACGTTTGAGCCGGTCTTCGGCTTCATCCGCTTTGGTTTTTTCCTCTTTCCTCATCCGGTCAACGGTCTTGACGATCAATACATTGCCTTCCCTGACCCTGCCGAGCCCCTGCACCATCAGAACGGTCTCAAAGGCCTCGTCCCAGGTAACCCGTTTGAGCGTCAAGGTCACATTGCCCTTGACGTCATCCCCGGAGGCAATGCTGACACCGCCTTCCTCGGCCAAAAGGCGGAGGACACTTTTAATATTCGCTTCCTGGAAATCGATCGAGATGCGTCGCTCACCGGCGGCTTGCGTTGCATTTTGCGGCGTCAGGGCCTGCGCCGCCATCGTCTTGCCTCTGTCAGAAACGGCTGGCGTCGCTTGCCGGTCTGCGGCTGCAACGTTCGTTTTTACTCTCGGGGACAACCTGCCCGCCAAAC
Source organism: uncultured Syntrophales bacterium (assembly GCA_964411235.1). GTDB lineage: Bacteria > Desulfobacterota > Syntrophia > Syntrophales > JAAYKM01 > JAAYKM01. Next base: position 8,191 of record CAYPKE010000085.1, on the reverse strand, counting down.
CCGCCACGTTGAAATCGATCAGAATCCTGGCGCCGTCCTTGCGCACCATGTAGGGCACACGCTCCCGCATATCCATGGTAATATATCCCCAGGGCTGCCCATCCTTATCCTGCTGCGAAGTCGAAACCCGGTAAACGTTATCCAAATCGACTTCCTCGCCGGCGCGGCGCATATCCTCCGGAATGTAGGTATTCGCCATGATGGCCACCACGCTGTGTGAATTTTTGCTCTCGATCATCGCACCGGATTCGCGGGAAAAAGCCAGAATAATCCTTTCCTTACCCGGCAACCGTTCAAAAGCGATATCCTGCAGGTAGGAAGCTTCCATTACTTCCTCGGCCGCGGCACCACCTGCCGCCGGCAAACCGCCGGCCGGCACCGCCTGCGCGGCTCCTGACGCGGCGCCCCATGTCCATAATGCCACTAAACCGACGAGCCATAGTCTGCTTTTCATCATGGTGTTTCCTCGATATCCTTGTGTAACAAGATCGTAATATAATTGGTTCTCCCTTTTCCGTCGTCCTGCTTGACGGCGACGATCACGCGGTCCGATTTGATGCTGGTAACGCGGCCATGGTCGAGTCCGATCAGGGTTCCCTCGGCTATCGGATAAAACTTCCTCTCACCGTCTTCAACAATGGCCCTCCAGCCGTCCCGGTCATTTCCGGAAATTCCGACCAGGTTGAAAGCGGAAAGGTCCTGCCGCTGCAAGGGCGATATCGGCAAGGCACCTTTCTCCCTGCTCTTCCTGGTAACCTCGGTGGCCGTTTCAACAAAGGGCTTGAAAGGGTCCTTCTTGCCCCCTGCGCCCAAAGCCGCCTTCTCGGTCGAAACCAGCGTCTCCTCCACGGCCCACGCCGGCCCCATCGGCATCAACAACACGCCGCCGAAAACCAGCATCCCCATAATGGTCCCTAATTTATTGATCTTATTCTTCTTGCTGACCATCGCCTTCTTCCTCTGTCTGTTCCCGTTCTTTATCCAAAAACATGTAAGTTTTGATCGTGCAGGTCGTTGCAATACCGGTCCCACCGCCCTTGGCCCCTCTCTGGGCAGAAGCGCGATCACCGATGACCAAATCTTCCACGTTGGTGATCCGTGGCAGCTTGGAGACTTTGTCGAAGAACGCCAAGGTGTCCGGGAAAGACCCCGAAACCTTAACGCGAATGGGAATTTCGGTATAGAATTTCTCGTCTTCCATAGGCACACCCGTATCCGTCCCCGCTGCTGTCCCCTTCTTTTTCGCAGGTGCTGCCTTCCCCTTAGTCTGGGGCGGCTTGACCGGTGCGATGCGAACGGGTTCGAAAAGGAGAAAATCCACCCCTGAACTGCGCCCCGCCATCGAAACGGCTTCGAAAAGACCGGGGATTTCCTTGTTGTTCGGCAGCTTGGCCAAGGCGTGTTTGAAGGGTTCCTGCAGATTCTTAACTTCCTGAACGTACTTGTCCTTTTGCGCGGCCAACTTCTGGTTCGCGGCGACTTCCCGCTGCAAACCGGTCAGCCTGCCTTCCAGGCTCTGTTTTTTGTCCATGGCGGCCTGGAGATAAAAGAAATAATAGAAGTAGCCGGCCAGAAGGCAGGCAAGCAAAACAAGGACCGCCTTCATGCGCGGCGAAAGCTTTTTAATGTCTTCGGCAGTGATGGCCATAACCTACCCCTTTTTGATCGCGCAATTGAATCTGAATGTCTGCACATTGACGCCCGAAATGGTTTCCTGCTTGGAGGAAACCAAATCCACCGAGGACAGGAAGGGAAGCGATTCCAGGGCGCTCATGAAGTGTGCCACCACAACCGTGTTGCGGGCTTTGCCCTCGATAGTCAACATGGTTGCCGTCTGCGAAACCTTATCGAGCCAGAGATCCTTAACCGGGACGATTTCCGTCAACTCTTCAAGCATAAAAACGGGAAACGTGCGGTCCTTCTCGAGCTTCTCGATGACGTCGATCTTTTTCTCCAGCAGCCTTTTGTCCGTCTTGTAGTCTTCGATGTTGCCCACGATTTTCTTCAGCGCCGCCAATTCCTGCTCGCCGGCTTTGATGTCACCCTCCAGAAGCGTGATCCGGGCCACCATATAAAGGTGAAGGATGGCGATACAGGCTACAAACAAAAGCAGGGACCCGACCAGCAGGACAACCTGCTTTGCCTGGCTGACCTTCTTTTCCGTCTCGTGATAGGGAAGCAGATTAATGCGTATCATTGGTCACCCAATCTCCTCAGGGCCAAGCCCACACAAACGGCCGCACCGGGCCCGATGCGGTCGATTTGTTCTGCGTTGAACTGCTTGGGATTGTACGTGATTTTTTTAAAAGGATTGACGATCTCCGTCTTGAGATTCAGGCGCTGTTCCAGATTCTCCGCCAGCCCCCGGGTCTTTGCCGCCCCGCCCGACAGCAGGACAGCCCCGATTGACCCGCCGTACGTGGAACGGAAATAATCGATCGACCGTTCGATTTCCGTGCAAATCGGTTCGATTGCCTCCATCAGGTCCGCCTGGAACTTCGCCGTGGCCTCCTGGTCTCCCGTAACACCCTCGATTTTCACCCGTTCGGCTTCGTCGAAATCCGGCAAACCCAGGATATTTTGCAGCGTCTCCGTGATATGGTTGCCGCCCAGCGTGAAATCCCGCCGCAAGACAGATCCGCCATTTCTGACGACATTGATGTTGGTGATGCTCGCACCGACGTTGACCAACACGGCAATCTCGTCTTTATCGAAATCGTAGTTTTCCTCGTACATATTTTCCAGGGCGAAGGAATCAACATCGATGATAACCGCATTCAAGCCAGCGCTTTTGACGGCATCGGCATAACTGTCCACAATGTCACTCTTAGCCGCCACGAGCATGACGTCCATCTGCGTGGGATTGAACTCGTTTTCCCCCAGAATTTGAAAATCGTAACTGACATCCTCCATGCTGTCGAAGGGAAGATACTTGCCCGCCTCGTCCTGAATCAATACACGGAGCTCTTCGGGAGGCATTGCCATGAAAGTCACTTTCTGAGATATCACGGAATTTCCGGACAGAGATGTCACCACATTCCGGCACTTGGAACGTGAAAGGGAAAAAAGTTCTTTGATTGTTTTTGTGAGGATCTGGGGTTCCACCAGAAGGCCCTCTCTGAAGACCCCCCGCGGAAGAGGAATTTGGTAGTAACTGCGTAAGGTGTACCCGGAAGGCTGGGTATCTAATTCAGCCAGCTTCAGGGAACTCGACCCGATATCCAGACCCGCCAGTTGCTTTTTCGAGGAAAACAAATCTCTGATACTGAATTCGCCCATTGGATCACCGTCTCGTTGTCATGCAAAGGGTCAAACCGGGTATCCGCCTCCGGTTCCGTTTCTTCCGCCCGGGCTTACCCGGGACCGACCACATCCGTTTCTGACCAAATTTAGCAAATATAATGCCACAAAGAACCGAACGGTGTGAATTCTCCTGATCCCTCCTTATTTCGAGATGCGAAAGACGATATCCCCCTGCTTCACCATGCCGAGTTCATTGCGGGCAATCATCTCGATGTAGGACAAATTCGTTTCGAGCAGATCGATCTCCTGTTTCAGCGCGGCATTCTCCCGCACAATTGTCTCGTTTGAATCCTGCAGTTCGCAAAGCCGCTGGTTCATGCGATAACTGTCCCATAACCCCCGATTGCCGAAGGTAATCAGCAATGCGGCAAACAGGATCAAGATGATCATATATCTTCCCACTTTCATGATGAGCCCGTCCTTTCTTTTTTGGTTTCAAGAAGTTTTTTCGCAATCACCATCATCTTTTTCAAAACAGCCGGGAAGATTTTGCCACACTTTCGTCAAATACTTGACTGATCATTTTGTCAGATAATTGACTTACGGCCCCTATATATACCCCCGCCCGGATGCTTGCAACAGTAAACATTGTGAATTCTTCACATTTTTACCTGCCTCAACAGTTGCTGCGGCTCCCCAAGTAGGAAAGCGCCTTTTTCGATCCATTCTTTCAGTAAATTCGCGATCTCCCGCGCCTTGTAGTAACTCGACAGGGGAGCTGTGACAATTTTTTGACCACCTAACGTGATTTCCCCGCTTCGCAGCTCTTTATAGCTGACCTCGCCGAGGCTTTTGCCGTTGCCTTTCGGGTAATCCATGGCGTAATCATAAACCTGGGCATAGATGTCCTCATCCTTCACCGCCGTGCGAAGGGCCATTTCCTCATCCAGCACGGGAATGGGTATTCCTATGCCTACATACAGGGATACACCATACCCAAGAATACTGGCACCGACGAGCCATTCGGGATGCATCTCTTTCAGATTGCCGATCACGGCAATCGTGCCCGCCCCCTCGCGGGGAACGCCGTTCGGCCCCCGCAGCGCATCGGGATTATGTTGCGTTCCATCCCAGGCAACGAATCCCTGGGCGCCGCCCAGAAAAATGCGGGTTCCGATGCCGATGGTCCGGTAGTAGGGATCGTTGAAAAGAGGACTCAACTGTCCCGACGTGGCATAAGCGGCATTGGCCATGTGGGGCCGCAGCATTCCCATATAGGTGTAGATGGTCCGGTCCGACATGTTGACGGCGCAATTGTAGTTCTGATAGGCATTCCGGGGGTTGAACAGAATCGCATCACGCAGATCGCCGAGGGTGATCTTTTTTTCCGCTTTGCGTGCCGGATAGCAGTCCGTGCCATAACCTTCCGCACGCAGGTGGATGACTTTGCCGCTCACCAGATCCTCGATGACATGGCCGCCCCCGTACCGGAATTCTCCCGGATAGACGCTGTTCAAAGGGTCGCCTTCCACCACTTCCGTGACACCGAGATAACAATCCACGGCGGCAATACCGCCATAGGCGGGGACATCATTCAGCCACACCCGGGATGCCCGGATCCTGGGCGAGGTATGGCCGAAGTTCAGAAAGGCTCCCGATGAACACATGGGACTGAAAGTGCCTGTCGTTACGATGTCGACCCGTCTGGCCGCCTCGACATCTCCGTTTCTCTCGACAATATCGATCATCTCTTCGGCCGTGACCACGACGGCTTTCCCTTGCTTGATCTTTTCATTAATTTCCCGGATTGTTTTCTGGACTTTCTTTTTCTTCATGACCCCTGACCTCGACTGCAGAAATGGGCAATTCGTTTAGGTGACAGCATACACCTTTCAATTTATCGATATCCCCGAATAAACGCCGGGATGTGCGTCATTTCACCATCGCGTGACGGATCGTTCGTCCTTTGTCAGGCCAAACGGGTATGTCCGAAACCGCCCGCGCCTCTTTCCGTCATGTCCAGGCAGGGACTCTCCTCCCAGACGACCTTGCATACCGGTTGTATCACCATCTGGGCAATGCGATCGCCGCGCCTGACAATAAAGGGGATTTTCCCATGATTGATCAGTATGATCCCGATCTCGCCGCGGTAATCCGCATCAATGGTACCCGGAGCGTTCAGGACGGTTACACCGTACTTCATCGCGAGTCCGCTCCGCGGCCTGATCTGCGCCTCGTACCCTTCCGGCAGAGATATGGCGAAACCCGCGGCAATTCTTTTCCATTCCCCGGGGGGAATCGTTTCCTCTTCGGCAACCGCCGCACGCACGTCCATGCCGGCGGCGTGGACCGTCATGTAGCGGGGCAGGTCCAAATCTTCCTGCCCTGGAAGCCGCCTGATGGCAATGTCGATTTCGTTTATCATCCGCTAATCCTCAGCATATCGGCCAGCTTCGGGGGAACACGGCCCACCGCAACCATCGACATCTTCTCCCGGGCAAACATGTCCGTGGCCAGGGTTTGAATATCTTCAGAAGTCACCGTTTCGATCCGTTCCATGACTTCTTCCCACAATATCTGACGATGAAAACAAAATTCGTTTTTCGCCAGGCGCGTCATGCGGTTATCCGTGCTTTCCATGCTGAGGAGAAAGTTCCCCTTGATCATTTCCTTGGCGTCACGCAATTCCCGGTCCGTGAGTAAATCGTGGCGCAGCCGGTCGATCTCTTTCAGAATCAGTCGCACAACCTTCACGGCCTGCTCCTCACCGGTCCCCGCGTAAATCCCGAGCATTCCCGTATCCAGATAAGCATTCAGATAAGACTGGATGTCGTACACGAGCCCTCTCTTCTCTCGCACCTCCTGAAACAGACGGGAACTCATGCTGCCTCCCAGCATGGCATTCATCAGGAAAGAGGCATACCTCATGGGATCCCGGGAGGAAGGGGCCGGACAGCCGACAACAAGATGAATCTGTTCGAGATCCTTGCCAACAACCGAGACCATGACGGATGAAGACGGCGGCGTGTCACGCCTCGCCGTCTCTTCCGCTCCAGGAAGAGACGCGAAATGCCGGTTCGCCAAATCGATCAACTCGCCGTGGTTGACGCGACCGGCAACCGCAATCAGCAGATTTTTCCCCCGATAATTCCGGTCAAAGAAACGGATCATTTTTCGTCGATCCAGGGAGGAAACACTTTCGCGGGTGCCCATGATCGGACGGGCCAGGGGATGGTCTTTCCAGAGCAGGGCTTCGAAAAGATCGTGGACATATTCGTCCGGCGAATCCTCCAGCAGCCTGATCTCCTGCTGGACAACCGACTTTTCCCTTTCGATGTCGACGGAACGGAAGCGGGAATGCTTCAGGATGTCGGCCAGGAGATCCATGGCAAGGGGAAGGCAGTAATCGGGCACCTTGATGTAAAAAGCGGTGTTTTCCTTCCCCGTGGAGGCGTTGATCACCCCGCCTACCGCGTCGATGGCGGAGGCAATTTGCAAAGGGGACCGATTCCTGGTCCCCTTGAATAACATGTGTTCAATGAAGTGAGCGATGCCGCCGGATACCCCGTCTTCATGGCGTGAGCCGCAATGGACCCAGATACCTATCGAGACGGAGCGGACATGGTTGATTTCTTCTGAAACGACGCGAATTCCGTTTGCGAGGATGGTCTTATGGACCATTTTCTCCCAGGGCTTCCTTTCTGCTGAGGCGGATCTTCCCCTGCTTGTCGATTTCCAGAACCTTTACATTGACCACATCGCCTTCTTTCAGGATGTCCGTAACCTTGTTCACACGCTCCGGCGCCAGTTGGGAAATATGAACCAAACCCTCCGTTCCCGGAAGAATCTCGACAAAGGCGCCGAAATCCATGATCCGCTTGACCGTGCCGCGATAGATCTTGCCGATCTCCGCCTCCTCGGTGAGCCATTTCACCATGCAGACAGCCCTTTCCGCGGCCTCCGCATCGGTGGATGCGATGGTCACGGTCCCATCATCCTCAACATCAATCTTGACGCCCGTTTCACTGACGATCTGCCTGATGTTCTTGCCACCGGAACCAATGACGTCCCGAACCCGGTCGGGCCTCACCTTTACGGTTGTAATTCTCGGAGCATAGATAGAAATATCGGACCGGGGCTCCGTCATCGTTTCCATGAGCTTGTCGATGATGTAGAAACGGCCTTGCTTCGCCTGGGCCAGAGCCCTCCTCAGGACATCTTCCGTCAGGCGGTCAATTTTGATGTCCATCTGCAGGGAAGTGACACCATTCTTTGTGCCGCAGACTTTGAAATCCATATCGCCGCAATGATCCTCGTCACCGAGAATGTCGGAAAGGATGACCACCTGATCCTTTTCCTTGAGCAGTCCCATGGCAATACCGGCGGAGATACCCTTGGTGGGCACGCCGGCATCCATCAGGGCCAGCATTCCGGCGCATACCGTGGCCATGGAGGATGATCCGTTGGATGAAAGAATTTCCGAGACGATCCGGATCGTGTAGGGAAACTCCTCCGTAGTGGGAAGAATCGGGACCAGGGCGCGGCGGGCGAGGGCGCCGTGACCGATTTCACGGCGGCCGGGACTGCGAAGCGGCTTCGCTTCGCCGACGCAGAAGGGCGGGAAGTTGTAATGCAAAAGAAACGTCCTCATTTCCTCACCCGTGATATAGTCCATCCGCTGTTCGTCCTGCGACGTTCCGAGGGTAAGGGCGGCAAGGGCCTGCGTTTCCCCCCGGTTGAAAAGGGCCGACCCGTGCGTCCGGGGCAGAATGCCGACTTCCGAACTGATGGGGCGGATGTCCTGCGACGTCCGTCCGTCGATGCGGATGTGTTCGTTAAGAATCATATCCCGCAGAATCCGGCTTTCCATTTTTTCAATAATACCGGATACGACCGGCTTCAGCTTGGCGTCTTCACCGCAGACTTCGGCAGTAACCGACTTGCGTAT
>CAYPKE010000084.1:0-10913 GCA_964411235.1 uncultured Syntrophales bacterium | reverse complement strand
GTTCCGACCACTTTTTCGTCGAAATCCTCGATGGCCTTGATCTTGCCCTGGACATTCCCTTCATGGCCCATCTCGTCGGGCGCCTCGACATGGACAAAAACAAAATCCCGCTCCTGCAAACAGGCGAGGGCTTTCTCGCCCTTGCCGCGATAATTCGTGTCGATATAGCCGGTGGCACCCTCCACACGCAGCACTTCCAGGCCGGCATAGACACCGATGCCGTTCAGCAAGTCGACAGCGGAAATGACGCCGCCGCGCAAACCGTATTTCTCCGTCAGCGGAACCATAGCCGGCGCCTTGCCCTGTCCCCAGAGCCAGATCGCGTTGGCGGCTTTTTTCCCCAATTCCAGACGATTCAGATTCACCGGATGGCCGGACAGGACGGCTTTCGCCTTGGTCATCAGGTCGAGGAGCGCCGCGCTTTCACCGCCTCTGGGCAGGTACGGTGCCGTTTCTCTGGCGGTAATGTCATGGGGCGGTGTCGTCCGGGGCAACACGTCGCCCCCGCGCCACACCAGGATATGGCGATACCCGACGCCGGGGAAAAAACGGAAGGTCTCGCTGCCCAGCGCCGCATCCAGAGACAGGATCACTTCCCTTGCCTCAGCCGAACTGATATGGCCGGCGGTAAAGTCGTCCATTTTCTCAGAGGAATCCCCGGACAGGGAAACCAGGTTGCACCGGAAGGCCACATCACCGGACCCGAGATGAATACCCATGTTCGCCGCCTCCAAGGGGCCGCGGCCGGCATAGCATTCGTGCGGATCGTAGCCCAGCACGCTCAGGTTGGCCACATCACTTCCCGGGGTGAATCCGTCCGGAATCGTATCGATCAGGCCGATAGTGCCCTCACCGGCCACCCTGTCCATATTCGGGGTCCGGGCATACTGCAGCGGGGTTCGATCGCCAAGTTCCGCCAGGGGATAATCCCCCATGCCGTCCCCCAGCAGGACTATATATTTCATGCGTTCCATATCTCGGTGTTTCCGAATCAAAGCCGGTCGTCTTCGACCCGGATCAAAACGGTCTTATCCAGGACGACATCAAGCCGGTCAACGGCTGCCAGGGCCTCGCGGACATCGCGTTCCCTGGCCTTGTAGGTTGTCATGACCACAGGCACGGCGCCCTGCTCGGTCTGTCCTTTCTGGATGACCGAACAGATGCCGATATTGCGCTCGCCCAGGATTCCGGAAATTTTGGAAAGAACTCCGGGCCGATCCATTGCGGAAAAGCGGAAGTAGTAGTTGGATCGGATCTCGTCAAAAGGCTTCAGTCGAATATCGGTGATGTCCGCTTCACGTATGGAACGCGCGGGGACCCGGCTGCTGATGCCCTTGCGAATGTTGCGCGCGATATCCACGACATCGCTCATCACGGCCGACGCCGTGGGCAGCATCCCCGCACCCTGGCCATAGAGGAATACCGACCCGGAAGCGCTGCCGATGAGTTGAAACGCGTTGAAGTTCGCATTCACGTTCGCCAGAAGATGGCCGAAGGGGATCATCGTCGGATGCACCCGCGCTTCGATGGCGTCACCCCGGTCATTGGCGATGGCGAGCAGTTTGATCCGGTATCCCAGATCGCCGGCAAAGGCGATGTCCTGGGCCGTGATCCCCGTAATGCCCTCCACATAAATGTCTTCAAGCCTCACATTCTTCCCGTATGCCAGGGCCAGCACAATGGCCAGCTTGTGGGCCGTATCGACTCCCTCGATGTCGAAGGTCGGGTCGGCCTCGGCGAAACCGAGACGCTGGGCTTCCTTAAGCACGACATCGAAGGGCTCTCCTTCATCGGTCATCTTTGTCAGGATGAAATTGGCCGTGCCGTTCATGATGCCGAATATCGACTGGATGCGATTGGCGACAAGGCTCTCCTTAAGGGTCTTGATGATCGGAATCGTCCCGCCCACACTCGCTTCAAACCCGATGTCCACGCCATTCGCTTCGGCGGCCCTGAAGAGATCGTTGCCGCGGGTCGCGATCAGGGCCTTGTTGGCCGTCACCACATGCTTTTTCGATGCAATGGCCTTCAGAAGCCACGTATGGGCGGGCTCGTAACCGCCTATGAGTTCGATCACGATATCGATTTCCGGATCATCCAGGACCGCCATCACGTCCGTCGTAAGGCATCCCGGATTCGGCGTGACGATGCGCGGTGCCTTAATGTCGAGATCGGCTATTTTCTTCAGTACGAGCCTGGCCCCGACCCGCTGCGCAAAGATATCCCGCTCCTCCTGGAGCAGCTTCACGACGCCCGCGCCGACGGTGCCGAAGCCGAGCAGGCCGATCGATATTTCGTCCTTCATGATTGCATTCCCATCCAGATCCATGCCGGGCTGTTCCCCCGCTCAACCGTCCCGCGGCTTTCCGGTCTATCTCGGAACCGTCGGGCACGCCCGGTTTCTATAACAGGTCCTCATTTTTGTCAAAGCAAATCCTCCTGCATAAACGTGGATTATCCTGATCCTCAGGCGGTTTTGGCAATTTTCAGCCGTTCCTGCCAACGCCTTGCAAGCAGCTCCTTGAGAACAGCGTGAGAATCTTTCTCCAGGGTCGGATCCTGACGGGCCAAATCGAAAGCATCCCTCCTGGCTTCAGCCAGGATTTTCCCGTCACGAACAATGCTGGCCACGCGAAAATCGGGCAGCCCCGACTGCCGCGTGCCCATGAATTCGCCGGGGCCGCGAATCGCCAGGTCTTCCTCGGCGATGCGAAAGCCGTCCTGGCTTGCCACCATGGCCTTCAGCCGCTTCCTGGCGTCTTCGGATCCCGTCCTTTGCACGAGCAGAATGCAGGTGGACGGGATATCGCTCCGCCCTACTCTGCCCCGCAACTGGTGCAACTGGGACAGGCCGAAGCGTTCCGCATGCTCGATGATCATCAGCGACGCCCGGGGGACGTCGAGGCCCACCTCAATCACCGTCGTCGCAACGAGAATCCGGATCTGTCCAGCCAGAAACTGCGCCATGATCTCTTCGCGGCGGGCGGCTTTGAGCTTGCCATGGATCAGGCCCACGGCTTCATCCGGAAAAATGTCCTGCTGCAGATGTTCCGCCATTCGGGTCGCGTCTTTCAAGTCGAGGGCTTCCGATTCCTCCACCAGGGGGTAGACGACAAAGATCTGGTTGCCCCGGGCCATTTCCCGGGCTGCGGTCTCATATGCACGGGCGCGCTGTTCCTCGTAGACGATTCGGGTCTGAATCGGTTTTTTGCCCGGCGGCAATTCGTCGATCACCGACACGTCGAGGTCGCCGTAGACGGTCATGGCCAGGGTCCGGGGAATGGGTGTCGCGGTCATAACCAGGACGTCCGGGTTCAATCCCTTTTCCCGGATCGCCGCCCGCTGAATGACTCCAAAACGATGCTGTTCATCGATGACCACCAGTCCCAGGTTGGCAAATTCCGTGTCCTGGGAAATGAGGGAATGGGTGCCGACGACGATCCCGGCCGCACCGGAGCGGACTTCTTCCAGGAGGGATCTCTTGCCTGAAACGCCCAGGCTTCCCGTGAGCAGAACCACCTTCACGCCCAGTTTGTCTGCCCAGGCGCGTATATTTCGGCAATGCTGCTCCGCGAGAATTTCGGTGGGAACCATAATGGCCGCCTGGCAGCCGTTGTCACAGGCGGTCAGCATGGCCGCCATGGACACGACGGTCTTGCCGGAGCCGACATCGCCCTGCAGGAGCCGGTTCATGGGATACTCCCGGGCCATGTCCTCCCCGATCTCCCGGACAGCACGCAGCTGGGCCGCCGTCAGCCGGAAGGGCAGGTTTTCATAGAAACGCCTGACCAGGGGACCTTCCGTCCTGAATGCGATCCCTGGCCGCAGGACGGTTCCCGCCCGCTTGAGGGCCAGGCCGAGCTGGAAAAAGAAGAATTCGTCATAGACCAGGCGCCGGTGCGCTTCGGAGCGCAGCTCGTTAAGGAGGGTCAGGTCGTCTTCGCGATGCGGGAAATGAACGCTCCGCAGGGCCGTTTGCATCTCCATAAGCCGGCGGCGGCGGCAGATCTCTTCCGGAATCGGACTCGCCGCATCGGAGGCATAACCTTCCACGACATCCATCATGATGCGGCGGATCGTCTTCTGGCGGAGACCCTCGGTCTCCGAGTAGACCGGTACAATCCGCTTGAAATGCAGCAGGTCCTCCCCTTCGCGGCCGAGCAGTTCAAAGTCCGGATGGAGCATGTTGATCTCGACAAAATACCGGCTCACCTCGCCCGTCAGAATGTAGCGCTCACCCGTTTTGAAGGCGCTTTTCAGATAGGCCGTCTGCCCCCGGAACCACTTGGCGATGAGCGTGCCGGTTCCGTCCTGGAAAGCGACCTCAAAAACCCGCCTGCGCCCGTAAGGCCGCATCTCCACGCGGACCGCCACCCCGACCACTGTCTCTCTGCGTCCCACCTCCGCTTCGGCAATAGGTTTGATAAAGCGGCGGTCCTCGTAACGATGGGGCAGGAAATAGAGCATATCCTCCACGTTTTTGATGCCTTTGCGTTCAAGCAGCCGGGAAATACGGGGGCCAACGCCCTTGACATATTGGGCGGGAAGGGCCAGTCGCTTCAGGTGCAGCGACAGCTCCTGCTTTTCCCGGGCCTTTTTCGCGTCCGCACTCTCCGACGCCTCCTCGACGGGCAGCAGCAGGCGTGCCGTCAAATCCTCGTGAAGATCCAGAGCCTTGTGTATACGGTCCCGCTTTTCATCACCGGACAATGCGTCAAAACCGCGAAAAAGGTTTCGCCACGCCGTAAAAAGACTGCCGATAGTCTTGTCTTCAGGCAATCGCCCCCTGTCCTTGAGAGCATGGCTTAATTGTGCCAGGAATCGGTCCATGAGGGATTCGACATCCTTCATGAGGGGAAGATGCCGGAACGATTCCTGAGCGGCGAAACGCAGGGGAGCCTCCATTTTTTCAAGAATCGCGCGAACGGTTTCCATTTGTCTCCCGGACGGTGTTCAAGGATGATGATAATGATTTCGCATACAAAGGCCCTCATCGATAACAGAAATCTGCCGACCCTGCAAGGAATCATTGACAAGTTCCGCATTTTAAGCTAGTAAAGTGCCCCGTTGATTGACCTGTCTTGGGAGATGGTATCCCTCCCGCAAGCCAAAAGCCAACAATACAGATTCGGGAGCAACCATGGAAGAAAAAACCACCTACAGCAGCGCCGGGGTGGATATCGATCGCGGTAATACGTTTGTCGAGCAGATCAGACAAATGGTCAAGTCCACACACCGCAAGGAGGTGATGGGCAATATCGGAGGCTTCGGCGGCTTTTTTCACCTGGACATGGGTAAGATCAAGGACCCGATCCTGGTTTCCTCCACCGACGGTGTCGGAACAAAGCTGAAAATCGCCCAGATGATGGACAAGCACGATACCGTGGGCATCGACCTGGTCGCCATGTCGGTCAACGACGTCGTTGTCAACGGCGCCGAGCCCCTGTTTTTCCTCGACTACATTGCCACGGGCCGAATCAGCAGCGACAAGAGCGTGAAGATCGTGGAAGGCGTCGTCAAGGGATGCAGCGATGCGGGCTGCGCGCTCCTTGGGGGCGAAACGGCGGAGATGCCCGGCTTTTACAAGGACAACGAGTACGATCTTGCCGGTTTCTGCGTCGGCGTGGTCGAGGCGGACCGCCTGATCGACGGGTCGGAAATTCGCGTGGGCGACCAGATCATCGGGATCGCTTCCAGCGGGCTTCACAGTAACGGGTTCTCCCTGGTCCGCAAAGTTATCTTCGAAAAGGCAAAACTGACCATCGACTCCGAAGTCGAGGGATTGGAAGGCCCGATCGGCGCCGAGCTGCTCAAGCCGACCCGGATTTACGTGAAATCCGTTCTGAATCTCCTGAAAAGCTTTACCATCCGGGGAATCGTTCACATTACCGGCGGCGGTTTCTACGACAATATCCCGCGTGTTATTCCCAAGGCCTGTGCAGCCGTCATCAATCACGGTTCCTGGGAAATACCGCCCATCTTTCCCCTTATGCAGCGCCTGGGCAATATCGATCGGGAAGAAATGTTCAGGGTCTTCAACATGGGTATCGGTATGGCTCTTGTCGTCCCGGAAAAGGAAACGGAAGAGATTCTGGAGCGCCTGGTCCATCTTGACGAAAAGGCTTACCTTATCGGTTATGTCGACAAGCGTGAAAACGACGGGCCCATGGTTGTTTTCCAGGAAAATCCCTGACGTCGGAGCGGACGCATCGAAAGCGGCTATATCCGCCTGCGGCGACGACAACCAAGGCCTTCGGCGTTCCTCATTAAGGACTGATTCATGGCAGAGATACTTCCCATCGGCGTCCTCGCTTCCGGAAGCGGCTCCAATCTGCAGTCGATCATCGATCACATCGAGCAGGGGCGCCTGGATGCAGTCATCCGGATCGTGATTTCCAACAACCCCGACGCCTTCGCCCTGAAGCGGGCCGAAAAGCACGGGCTGCCCGGAATGGTCATCCGTCACCAGGACTATCCCTCCCGGGAGGAATTCGACCGGAAGATGGCGGAAACCCTGGTCGACGCCGGCGTCGAACTGGTCGTCATGGCGGGTTTCATGAGGGTTCTTTCCCCTCTTTTCCTCCGCATGTTCCCCCGGCGGGTCATCAATATCCACCCGGCTCTTCTGCCCGCATTCCCCGGACTGCACGGCCAGAAACAGGCCTTCGATTACGGCGTCAAATTTTCGGGATGCACCGTCCACTTTGCCGATGAAGGCGTCGATTCGGGCCCGATCATCATTCAGGCGGTCGTCCCTGTCCTGGATACCGACACGGATGAAACACTGGCCCAAAGAATTCTCCGGGAAGAGCACCGCATTTACCCCCAGGCAATTCAATTCTACGCCGAAGGCCGGATCGAAGTCGAAAACCGTAAGGTCAGAATCAAGGATATGCCTTCGCTCCCGTCGCCGGCTCTGCATAACCCGCCCCTTGCAGGTTTTTGATCCATTCCCGCCTTTATTTGTTCTCCAGCTTGTTTTTTCCTGCGAAGGTGCTTAGTGTGATATAGGATAAACCTGCTGGCGGGCAAGCAGGAACCTGTACAGAAAACATCGAATAATCCCCTGGGAGGTTGACGGCATGAATGAGGAGATCCTGAATTTCAATATTGACAGCCTTGGTGAAAGGACCCTTCCTTCGCCGGTTGCCACCAGCAACTTCACTTCCGACAACAAGCGGGTTCTGTTCAACACGGGCCTGCATAACTACAATGCCTTTCTCACCTCGGAAGGGCTGCCCCTTTCCCTGGAACTGGCAGGCCCCCGGGATAAAATCTACTTCGATCCCGCAACCGCCAAGGCCGCCATTGCGACCTGCGGCGGACTCTGCCCCGGAATCAACGACGTCATCCGGGCGATTGTCATGGGACTTCACCATCGCTACGGTGTGACCAATATCGTCGGCATCCGCTATGGCTTTCAGGGACTGATCCCCAGGTACGGCCACGAAATTCTCACGCTGACACCGGAAGCGGTCCAGGACATCCACACCCTGGGGGGCAGCATCCTTGCCTCCTCGCGCGGGAAGCAGGATATCGGCGAAATGGTCACCGCCCTGAAACGCATGAACATCGACCTTTTCTTCTGCATCGGCGGCGACGGCACCATGCGTGCCGCGGGCCTCATCGCCGACGAGATTCATCGCCGAAAGTGGAACATCAGTGTCATCGGCATTCCGAAGACCATCGACAATGATTTGAACCTGATCGAAAAAACCTTCGGTTTTGACACGGCCATTTCCGAGGCCATCAAGGCGGTTCAGTGCGCCCATGTCGAATCCAAAGGGGCGCCGATGGGCATTGGACTCGTCAAGCTCATGGGAAGGCAGTCCGGCCACATCGCCGTCTGTGCCGCTCTCGCCCAGAATGACGCCAACTTCGTACTCATTCCGGAAGTGCCTTTCGATCTCGAAGGCGAAAAGGGCTTTTTGAAGGCCCTGGAGGAACGCCTACGCAAAAGAAAGCATTGCGTGATCCTCGTCGCAGAGGGGGCGGCCCAGGAACTGATCAGAACGGATGACACGCCGGTGGAAACGGACGCATCGGGTAACCTGCGCCTCATCGACATCGGTGTCTTTCTGCGGACGAAGATCGAGGATCATTTCAAGAAAATCGGGATGGAGATCAACCTCAAGTACATCGATCCCAGCTATATGATTCGAAGCGTCCGCTCCGACGCCGGAGACAGCATCTATTGCGGTGCCCTCGGGCTCTACGCGGTCCATGCCGGCATGGCGGGCAAGACCGGCATGCTCGTGGGACTCATGAGGGACGAATACGTCCATATACCGATCAGAATGGTCACCTTCGGCAAAAAGGTTGACCCGGACAGCACGCTCTGGCAAAGGGTTCTGGAATCGACGGGGCAGCCGAACATGAAAAATGACGAATAAAATGCTTGCAATTTTCTGCGGTATGCTTTAGAAGACCACGCACCGACGCAAATAGGAGTTATACGATGTCAAGAGTATGTGAAATTTGTGGCAAGAAGCCTTCCGTGGGCAACAACGTCAGCCATGCAAATAACAAAACGAAGAAGATCTGGTATCCCAATTTGCAAAAGCTGCGCTGCATCGACAAGAAAACCGGTTCCATCGCCCGGGTCAAGGTATGCACCCGTTGCCTTCGGTCGGGATTCGTCACCAAAGCACTATAAAATCCCGCAATAGGGGGATTGGCGGATCGTGCGTACAATTCCCCGGAGATAATCTCTGGGATCGCCAACCAGGGACAACCCCTGTGTCATCAGTTTTTCCATCCCCTCGCAGGCCGGTCTGTTGGCCGCGCTGAAACCGAATCGCCTCACGTAAAATCCAACTTTTTCTCCCGCTTCAACGAAACGGACCATGCGCTCCGCCGTGTAGAAATCCATGGCCTGTCTGAGGGATTCCCGAACGATCGCGGCGTCAATTCCAAAAAGCCAGGACAGCGTCCGGATGAATTCATGCATATACAAACTCTCCGTCTTTTCAAGGGCCTCCTGAAAAAGAGCAATCAGCGCCCTCCCCTCCTGACCCTGCCGCAGTCTGACATCGACGCTGAGTTCAATAATCATATGGGAACGGTATGCAGCCTCATTCCGATCAATGGGGAGACCGAGCGACGCGCAATAATCCATAATCGGTTCAATCAAAGGCCGGCCCGTGACATAGGCGAACCCCCCGGCGTCGGGATTAAACTCCGTCACAACCTCTTCGCAGATCCGGCCATGATGGGCGATATCGTCAGTCAGAAGATGGAGTTGAATATAATGCGCCTTACGGTACTCCCTGGGAACCGACGTAAACCGGGCGACGCGGTGCGTCATGGAAGCGTGAACACTGCGGTGAACGGGCAGCAGGTCGGGACACACATTGTAAGCGAAGATATCGGGCGTCCGTTCCGCAACCGGACAGAGCGCCAGGAATTCCCGCAAAATCCAGGTATGGGTAAGCATCAACATGGGTTGGTCTCTGCTTGGTTAATGATGATTTCTCTTCCCCGCCGAACGAACCTGTCTCATGTCCCGAAGACAGGGAAAGAATCGGAAACGGAGAAAATGCAGCCGTTCTTTCCCCGTCCGGTTTATCGCTTTTAATCAGATGGCCGCAACAAAACGGCGTTTCCGTGGTCACGGGCAGGGCACTTTCAGGATGCCGAAGGTCTTGATTAGATCCGCTTCGAGCAGATTGAAATCTTCACGCTGGCTTTCAACAATCGACACCTTCAGGCAGGCCCGTCCGGGGTCGGCCGTTGTCACCGTTGCCAATCCCTCGTAACCTTCGATGATAAACTGTATAAGGGCGATATCTTTACGATTTACCTTATAATACCGCTTGATCATCCCCGTCGGGCAGGATGCTTGCACGCTTATTCCGGCCTCCCTTACCGAATCACTCGCCTGAAGCAGTAGCACTTTGAAATCCTTCCTGCAAGGTCAAAAAGACGGCCGGACATGCCGGCCGTTTTTTCATGCTCATGATTTGCTTGGATTGCCTCTTTTTCGGCAGCGGGATTCGCCGACCTTCTAGCGCCTCTTTCTGTCGTCACGCCCCTTATGCGGCCCCCGGCGATCGTCATGGTACCAGTGGCCACGAGGATCATGATGCCGGTACGCCCCATAGTAATGCTTGTGGACAGTCCTGGGGTAGTGCTGATAATACCCGTACGCATGCCGGGGCGGGTGAACCGGCACCGGCGCGACCGCGAATGCGGGCCCAGGGAAGATGATGGGCGGCGGAGGCGGTGCAATCGCCACTACCGGAAAAGGAAGCCCGAAAACGACCCCGATGGATACGTTACCGGCCCAACTCGCCCTGGGAAGAAGTGTGACCACCAGACCCAACATCAACACCATGGTCATAACTTTGTAAGATTTCATCATTCTGCACCTCCTTTTTTCTTTTTTTATTTTTCAATGCTGTCCGCTGTTTGTTCTGATCAAGTCAAATCCCGTGCCAATATGGAGGCGATGCATCATCTTATTGTCACTATTGAGTATTAATCCATGAGGGTTGATGTGTCGGGACGGCACGGCCGAGGGACTGGATAGAATGGATACGGAACCCCTTCGAAAGTTGGTAATTTTCTATACAGGCGGGATGCACCGGCGGGATAATGTCGGCATTCAGGCTTGGCAGGGTAGGGTCACAACCCCTACCCGAACTGGCCGGCCTGCGTCTGCTTGATTCCGCTTCGTCCATACAGGGATGAAAAAGCTGCGGCCGCCCACGTGCCTGCGTACGCCAGGGAGGCGCAGAGCATGAGGGCTGTGAAACCAAACTCGACGGCGATGACGGCAGCCGCAGGTGCACCCAAAACGGAGAAACAGCCGTTGATCCCCCACGCCCAGGGGATGTCCGCTTCGCTTCTCTTTGACAGATTCGTAATCCCTGCCGGAAAAGGAATGCCCATGAGGAATGCCGGTGGAAAGA
>CAYPKE010000083.1:0-11019 GCA_964411235.1 uncultured Syntrophales bacterium | reverse complement strand
AATCGAATTCTTCCGTATTTTCCTCCGGATAATTGTCGATCACGACACGCAGGGGATGTAGTACAGCCAGGACCCTGGGGGCGCATTCGTTGAGGTCTTCTCTGACGCAATTTTCCAGCAGCGCGACGTCGATCATGCTGTTGTTTTTGGCGACGCCGATCCGTTCGCAGAAATCCCGGATTGCAGCGGGTGTGAATCCCCGTCTGCGCATGCCGGACAAAGTCGGCATGCGGGGGTCATCCCAGCCGTTCACTACTTTACTTTCGACAAGTTCAATCAGGCGCCGTTTGCTCAAAACCGTATAGGTTAAATTCAGGCGGGCAAATTCAATTTGCCGGGGGCGATCTCCCGCCACCAGTTGTTCAAGAAACCAGTCATAGAGCGGCCGGTTATTTTCAAATTCAAGGGTGCAGATAGAGTGGGTGATTTGTTCGATATAGTCGGACAGGCAATGAGCAAAATCGTACATGGGATAGATACACCATTTTGATTCCGTTCTGTAATGCGCTTCATTTTTAATGCGGTACATAACCGGATCGCGAAGGGTGATGTTCTTTGCGGCCATATCGATCTTGGCGCGCAGCACACGGCTGCCTTCCTCAAACTCTCCCGCACGCATTCTTTCAAAGAGGTTTAGGTTTTCCTCGACGGATCGGTTTCTGTAAGGGCTTTCCCTGCCCGGCTCCGTAAGGGTCCCGCGATAATTCCGGATATCCTCCGCGTTCAGGTCGCATACATAAGCTTTGCCGATCTTGACTAATTGAACCGCGTAGCGGTAAAGCTGTTCATAATAATCAGAGGCATAAAAGAGACGTTCATCCCAATCAAAACCCAACCATTTGATATCATGTATGATTGAATTGACATATTCCATATCTTCGCCGGTCGGATCCGTATCATCCATGCGCAGATTGCAGGTGCCTTTGTACTGTGCGGCAATGCCGAAATTCAGACAGACCGACTTGGCATGTCCAATATGGGGATATCCATTCGGCTCGGGGGGAAATCGCGTAGCCACACGGCCCTGATTTTTTCCTTCCTCCAAGTCTTGGTTGATGATATCTCTGATAAAATCAGAAGGGCAGGGAAGGCGACTCTCTTCCATTGATCTTTGTATCCTTTCTTTCCAGGACGTGGTCCGTCCCTTCAATTTATTGAATATCGCAAAGGTTTCTACAATAACTAATGCATTTTGACAATCGCTTAATAGGACACAAGCATTTCATTTTTGTTATTATAATTTATGTATTCGTTTATATATAATAAGCAACTATCTGTAATGAATAGTATAATTGTTCATTATAAAGACTGCACCATTCATTTGCCATTATTTTTTGTGGCCGTGTTGACTTTTTTTCTTTTGTTGTTAATTAACTCACTGTAAGAAAAAAGTGCTGGAATTGAAAATCCATTAGAGCGCGAAAACATGACCAATCGAGGTTAGAGAAATGGCTGAAGATTATTATAAAATTTTAGGAGTTGAAAAAGCCTCATCGGCGGATGACATTAAAAAGGCCTACCGGAAACTGGCCTTAAAGTATCATCCTGATAAAAATCCCGGCAATAAAGAAGCAGAGGAAAAATTTAAAAAAATAAATGAAGCCTATGCCGTACTGAGTGATCAAAACAAACGCAAAGAATATGATCAGTTCGGTTCCGCCGATACATTCAAACAACGGTTCAGTCAGGAAGACATCTTCCGCGGGTTCGATTTAAACGAGATACTGAGGGACCTGGGTTTTGGTTTCGGCGGCAGTCGCGGGCGGGCGGCTTACGCCCAGGGCCAGTCCGATCCATTCGGCTCTTTCTTCGGTGGAGGGCAGAGTTATCATGCCATGCCGCAAAAAGGAGAAGATCTTTATTACAGCATCGCCATAAACCTTGAGGAATCCGTATTCGGAGCGGAAAAGAAAATTGCCATCCAGAAACGGGACCGTGTGGAAGAAATCAACGTCAAAATTCCCAAAGGGATCAACGCCGGAAAGAAGCTCCGCCTTGCAGGCAAGGGAATGCCCGGGGCAAACGGCGGCCCGGCCGGCGATCTTTATCTGGAAATCGGCATTCTGCCGCATCCGATTTTTGCCAGAGATGGGAACGACATCTATATCGAAAAATCCATTCGTTACAGCCAGGCTGTTTCAGGTGGTAGCATTGAAGTGCCGACGGTAGAGGGTTCGATTAAGCGAATCAAAATTCCGCCGGGAACGCAGAGCAATACAAAGATAAGAATGAAGGGTTACGGCGTTCCGGCAACGAAAAACATCCCTGCGGGCGATCAGTATGTAAAAATCACGATCGAAGTCCCCAAGCGATTGGACGAAAAACAGACGGCGCTACTCAAGGATCTGGCCGATGCAGGATTGTAACGATTGATGACACATAAGATATATTATGTAAACTAATAGCCGTCAGGCGATTTCAACATCTCCCAGCACACCGAATCGGTCACCCATGATGATAATCACGCCGGTAACATCTTCCAGGCCCATTCCCCACTCGAGCGCCGGATGGATTGATTTCTTGTCCACCACCCGGTTGCCGATCGCGGTGGCGGCAGCGTCGGCAAGAGTCGCTGATCGTGACAATACGCAGACTGCGTCAGCCTTGCCAAAACTGAGGGAATGCCCGACCGTTCCCGATGAGGTGCAAACCCCTATCGGCATTTGAATTTTCCTTATTTTTAAGTAAATTTTATTGCTTAAAGGCGAATTCCCGGCAAAGATCGATACCGTGGCGTCATCATGCAGGTAAAGATAATCGTCGCCTCCGTTTTCGATTAATACATTTTTGCTGTAACGGCGAAGGGCCGATCCAACAAAATGGGCAAGGGCACCGGCTACCGAGGCCATCGGTCCTACCCCGCATCTGGACGAAAACAAAATCATGTCTTTTATAATTTCCGGAGCGTATAAATCGGGACGATATGGGCCCATTGCGCTGAGAAAATCAGGGTGATGTTGAATATAATTATTGATAATAAACCGATACTTAATCACACTATCTAAAGCAATATCATAGATATCTGTATCGGTGCTTACCAGCAAGTCGGTTTCTTCGACACGAACTTGATAAGAAGAAAGGCCCCGCTGCTGGAGATGCTTTCTATAAAAACGATCCTCATGCATCAGTTAAGGTATTTTACGTATGCACCTTTAATTACATTAGAAATCTCATCAGCCAAATCATCGGATATGCAATATCCCCTGCCTAACGAGATAAAGGTATCACCGGAATCGGTCAGCAGATGAAGAAATGCTTTGTGTGGACCTCCCTGAAGGGTTTCCATGACCCGCTTCAAATTTGAAACATCATGATCGGTATGTACATCCGCATCGAGATAAATATGGATGGAACTGTCTTTGCTCAATCCTCTCAAAAACACTTCCAAAGCTTGCACTTCGTTGACGATGACTTTTGTTTCTTCATCCTGGGAGTCGGAATAGCATCGCAGAAGAAGCGGTTTATCCCCGTGGATCAGGGAATAGGCATTCATATAGGCTTCGGCAAAAAAGATTGCGGTGTATGTACCCTGCATGTCTTCCATTTGCACGTAGGCCATCGTATCCTTTTTCTTCGTTTTCACTTCCCGAATTCCGACCACCATACCGCAGACGAGTAAGTCTCTCTTGTCATGAAACGCCGTGATTTCGGAGGAAGGAATCACATTGTTTTGAGATAGCACTTCCTGATAGCGACTCAGGGGATGACCGGTAATGTAGAAGCCGAGCGTTTCCTTTTCGTAGGCCAGAAGGGTCTGCAGATCTTCCCCGGATTCAGAAATGGGACATGCCTCAGCAACGGTACCCTTTGCGGAGGAAGAACTCTCGCCAGGTAAGTTACTTGCGGCGGATTCATCGAAAAATGATTCAAAAAGGCTGATCTGGCCGTTGGAAATATCTTTGTTTCTTTTTTGTGCGTAGGAAAGCGTATCCTCATATATGGAAAGGAGATGCAACCGGTTTCCTTCAATCGTATCGAAAGCGCCGCATTTGATGAGACTTTCAATCACACGTTTGTTCACTTTTCTTAAATCTGTACGGCCGCAGAAGTCCTCAAAGGAAAGATAAGGGCCCCGGAGGGTGCGCTCTTCAATAATCGATTCGATGGCCCCCTCCCCTACATTCTTGACGGCCGCCAGCCCGAAGCGGATACGGCCCTCCCAAGCTCTGAAAATTTTACGTGACTGATTGATATCAGGCGGCAGGACACTGATGCCCATTTCCTTGCAGTCGTTAATGTATTTAATAATCTTGTCACGGTTGTCTTTTTCACTACTGAGAAGTGCCGCCATGAAATACTCGGGGTAGTGGGCTTTGAGATAGGCCGTCTGGTAGGAAATCATGGCGTAAGCCGTACTATGGGATTTATTGAACCCATATTCGGCAAAAGTTTCCATCTTTTCCCATATCTTCCGGGCCTTACTTTCCTGGATACTTTTCCCGCCTGCACCCGCGATAAATTTGGGCTTTTCCTTCTCCATATCGGAGGCTTTTTTCTTGCTCATGACCTTGCGCAGGGTATCGGCCTCGGACATGGAATACCCTCCTACGGTCACGGCAATCTGCATGACCTGCTCCTGATACAGAATAACGCCGTACGTCTCCTCCAGAATCGGTTTCAACTGGTTAATTTCATAAGTAATCTTCGTTTTTCCCTGTTTTCTCGAAATAAATTCCGGCACCATGCTCATCGGACCCGGCCTGTACAACGCGATCAAGGCGATGACATCTGCAATACAATCCGGCTTCATGCTGACCAGAATATCCTTCATGCCGGAACTCTCGAGCTGAAAGATTCCGTCCGTATCCCCCCTGCTCAGCAACTGATAGGTCAAGGCGTCATCCAGGGCAAGAGCGTTGATGTCGAGATCGATTTGCCGATCTTCACGGATCGACTGAACGACGTCGTTGATGACCGTAAGCGTTTTCAAACCGAGAAAATCAAATTTGGTCAGGCCCACGGCCTGGAGGTCATTCATGGAATACTGGGTGACGATATCCTCGTTATCCTTGGGATTTTTATAAAGAGGGACGCGCTCCACAAGGGGAACATCGGACACAACCACACCGGCCGCATGGGTTGAAGCATGCCGGTTCAAGCCTTCCAGTGATTGGGCCAACCCGATCAGCTTTTTAATTTCCGGAGAGTTGTTTATCTCCTCTTTAAGACGGACTTCAGCGGCAAGCGCCGCGTTCAATGAAACATTGACCCCTTCCGGGACGAGTTTAGCAATCCGGTCGACTTCACCGTAGGGCATGCCGATCACCCTGCCGACATCACGAATGACCGCCCGCGCCTGCATCTTGCCGAAGGTGATGATCTGGGCAACCTTGTCAGACCCGTATTTCTCTTTTACATAACGGATAATTTCGTCCCTGCCTTCCGGGCAGAAGTCGATGTCGATATCAGGCATGCTGACCCTGTCAGGATTGAGGAACCGTTCGAAGAAAAGGTCGTAAGCGATGGGATCGATGTTGGTGATTCCCAGGCTGTAGGCTGCAAGGCTTCCCGCGGCGGAGCCTCTGCCGGGACCGACGGGAATATTTCGCTGCTTGGCATAATTCACAAAATCGGCAACGATCAGGAAATAGCCGGCAAAACCCATGTTACGGATAATAGTAAGTTCATGGTTCAGTCTGTCCAGATAGGTTCGGCGAATTTCATTCTCCGCATCACTTCCGGCCTTGGCCAATATAACCGGAAATAATTTTTCCAAACCGTTGCGGGCTTCATCACACAAGAGATCATCCAGGGTTCCCTGATTATCTTTTAATTCGAACTTGGGGAGGATAAATTTGCCCAGCTCCAGGTTCACATCACAGCGCTCGGCAATACGTACTGTGTTGGCTGTCGCTTCAGGAACATGTTGAAAGAGCCGCGCCATCTCCTCCTGACTCCTGAAATAAAGCTGATTGGTGCTGAACCTCATCCGGTCTTTGTCGTGAATGGTCTTGCCGGTCTGGATACAGAGAAGTATTTCATGGGCTTCCGCGTCATTCCGGGTCAGGTAATGACAGTCGTTGGTTGCCACAAGTCCGATATCAAGACGCTTCGCCAGGTTTATGAGTTGATCGTTGACCAAATCCTGCTCAGTAAGCCCGTTTTGCATCAGTTCGATAAAGAAGTTTTCCCTTCCGAATATGTCCTGATATTCCCGCGCGGCCTGCTCGGCAGCTTCTTTGTTTCCCTTCAGCAATTTGGCGGCCAACTCGCCGTGTAAGCAGGCGCTTAGGGCGATCAACCCCTCCCGATGGTCTCTGAGCGCGTCTTTGTCGACGCGGGGACGGTAATAGAACCCGTCCAGGTAACCTATACTCGTTAGCTTCACCAGATTCTGATAGCCCGTGAGGTCCTTTGCCAGCACAACCAGATGATGGGCATTGTCGCCGCTGTAACCGGCGGTCTTGTCAAGCCGGCTTTTGGGCGCCACGTACAATTCACAACCGATAATGGGTTTAATGCCGATTTTCCGGGCCTGCTGATAAAAATCGATAATGCCGTACATATTCCCGTGGTCGGTCATCGCGACGGCAGGCATTTCATATTCGTGTGCCCTGGCGAGCAGGTCACTGACACGGATTGCCCCGTCGAGGAGACTGTATTGCGTATGGACGTGCAAATGCACGAACGGATGCTGCGTCATGAAAATAGCCCTTTATGTGTCCACACAGGCAGAGAAAAAGCGAAAGATGCCCGGCGTTCAAAGAAGTATTATTCCATCCAGTAATTCGGGGCTTCCTTGGTGATGATGACATCGTGCACATGACTTTCCCGGAGGCCCGCCGTAGTGATGCGGACAAATTTCGCTTTTGTCCTGAGATCGTTAATGGTACGGCAGCCTACGTATCCCATGCCTGCCTTCAGACCGCCGATAAGCTGAAAAATGCTTGCCGACAGGGATCCCCGGAAAGGCACCCTACCCTCGATGCCTTCCGGCACAAGCTTGATTGTGCTTTCGATGTCATCCTGGTAATAGCGGTCCTGGCTGCCGAGCTTCATTGCCTCCAGAGAACCCATGCCCCGGTATACTTTGTAACTGCGGCCCTGGTAAAGAATGGTTTCCCCGGGGCTTTCTTCCGTACCGGCGAAGAGGCTGCCGATCATGACCGTATGTGCGCCCGATGCCAGGGCCTTGACAATATCGCCGGAATACTTGATGCCGCCATCGGCGATTACGGGAATGACATGTTTTGCGGCAATACTGCAGGCGTCACGAATAGCGGTGATCTGGGGCACCCCTACCCCGGCAATGATGCGTGTTGTGCAAATGGAACCGGGCCCAACCCCGACCTTGATGGCATCAACGCCTGCGTCGATCAGGGCTTTTGCCCCCTCCGGGGTCGCGACGTTGCCCGCAATGAGATCGCAGTCAGGGAAATTTTTCTTGGTGTCGCGAATGGCGTCGAGGACAGCCGTGGAATGGCCGTGCGACGTATCGATGACGATGACGTCCGCCCCCGCCGCCAAGAGCGTGGAAACGCGTTCCTCGCGATCGATGATGCCCACCGCTGCGCCGACGCGAAGCCTTCCCAGTTGGTCCTTGCAGGCCAGGGGGAACTTCTTGATTTTCTCGATATCCTTGATGGTGATCAATCCTTTGAGGCAGAATTCGTCATCCACCACCAAGAGCTTTTCGATACGGTGCTGATGCAGCAGCCTTTTTGACTCTTCCAGGGATATGTTGGCGGAAACCGTCACCAGATTATCCCTGGTCATGACATTGGAAACGGGCTGTTCAAGGTTGGTTTCAAACCGCAAGTCCCGGTTCGTCAGAATTCCGACCAGCCTTTTCCCCTTCACTACCGGAACTCCGGAAATGCGGTACTTCATCATCAATTCGAGGGCATCGCTCACTTTTTGATCCGGTTCGATGGTAATAGGCGAAATGATCATGCCGCTTTCGGATTTCTTAACCTTGTCCACCTCGAGCGCCTGCTTATCAATGCTCATATTGCGGTGTATGATCCCGATGCCGCCTTCCTGCGCCATGCAGATGGCGGTTCTGGATTCCGTAACGGTATCCATGGCTGCGCTGACAATAGGGATATTCAAGGTGATGCGATTGGTCAGACAGGTCGATGTGTCGACATCTTTGGGCAACACCGACGATTCTCCGGGAACCAGCAGGACATCATCAAAAGTCAAAGCTTCTTTAATATGTTCTTCCAACGTTTCTAACCTCCGTTTGTTTAATTTCTCATGTTTTCGCTGATGTAAAAACGGTGACCATTCAATTTCAGAAAATACTGTTCCAATTTCTCATCATATTCCAGGTCATCAAGAAGCTGATAGTGACTTTTTCTCGAAAAACGCGCAACGAAACGGTTAGCCTTGACCCGGCAGTAGAGCACATTTTCCGCAGAGACGGAAAGGCTTTCCAGGCAAAGTTCTTCACGCGAGCCGTCGGAAAGCTGAATCAGAATAGAATCCATAGCGTTGTTTCCCGTCATCTTTTTTTCCACGGATCTGACCACGAAAGCCGTATCCTCCACCTCAATCCGGCAGCGATCAGAACGGGACAACTCGATATAATAATGGCCTGATTTCTCCTGATCAAGATATCTGAAAAGATATTCAACGATATCGGTGCGATACATTTCCGCCCCCCGATAATACCACACCCCTTCTTTATCGATCCGGATATCGCATAAATTTTCTATTTCCGGTTTCAGGGTATCCATTCGTTTAATTTTTGTTTTCCCTACTCGTTATGGAGATGGTGACAGGGCCGTCATTTATGAGGCGTATTTTCATCATGGACTGAAACTCACCGCCCGCAATTTTCCCAAGCCGCTGTTTTGCCCGGTCAATAAAGTAGTTGTACAACGGCTTTGCCTGATCCGGCGATGCCGCCCCGGTGAAAGACGGCCGCCTGCCCTTGCGGCAATCGGCCATCAGTGTGAATTGCGAAACGACAAGGAGTTCCCCGGAAATATCGAGCAGCGACAGATTCATCTTCCCGTCGGCATCTTCAAAAATGCGGAGATGCAACACTTTCTCCAGCAGGTAATCCGCATCAGTCATGCCATCCCCGGCGGCGATGCCGAGAAAAACGAGCAAGCCTTTCCCGATGTAATCGTGACGTTTCTCCCCGATATAAACCTGCGCTTCATCAACTCTCTGAATCAGAGCTACCATCAAATATGCAATTCCATTCGGTATGGTTTCAAATCTGCCCTATCGGTTCAAGCAGGCAACACGTCGATTGCCTAGCTTCATATCATAGATTCGACTTTCGTTCATCTTTCATTTCCATTCCCGAACTGAAATGTGATGTCAGGCATGCCTGTCAAGGCATGGGCAAGAAGCGCTTGAATCGTTTCCATGAAAGTGTTAATGAGACAAAAAATGAATCGAGCAACAATAGGAGTAAATTGATGAAAATGAATAAAATCCTTCCGGTCCTGATTCTTTTTGTTCTCCTTTCAGTCCCATTCGGTCTGTCTGCGAAAGACAAGTACGTGATCGCGGTTCTGCCCTTTGCCACGCACAGTGCGGAAAATATCGATTACATCCGCTATGGAATCTGGGATATGCTCTCCTCACGCATATCCTATCAGGAACGTATGCAGGTGGTTGAAAAAAACAGCGTCCTGGGTGTTGCCAAAGAGAGCAAATACCTTTCCCCGGCGGAAATCACCGAAATCGGCAAGAAATTGCAAGCCGATTACGTTGTCCTGGGTAGCCTGACCAAAATCGGCAGCGCCCTCAGCGTCGACGGGAAGCTGTATGACGTCACATCAGTTGAACAGCCGGCCATCTCCATCTTCTATCAGTGCGAAACGTTCGATGAAGTCATTCCCCGTATCAATGAATTCGCCCATCAAATCAACTCTCACATTCTTGGAGCCACCGCCGATGCGTCAGCGCGAACCCTGTCCGCCCCGAGAACATCGTCTGCAGCCGGAACAGTCTCCAGTGCCCGTGAATCTCATCTCATCAGGACAATGAGGTCTTCCCCCCAGGGAACCTTAACCGCCGCCATCAACACGGAGTTTATCAATGCACCCCAGCCGCTTGATCGTGAAGGCTTCTGGATGAGCAAGAAACTCCCGATGGCCATTAAAGGCATGGACATCGGTGATGTCAATAACGACGGTCTTAATGAAGTCGTTCTGATCGATGACTACAACGTCATGATTTATCAGAAGAAAGGTCGTGATTTTAATCTCTTGCAGCGAATACCCGGCAAACCCCATGAGAAATACCTTTCGGTTGATGTGGCCGATATCAACGGAAACGGTGTGCCGGAAATCTTTGTCACCCGGCTAATCAATAATTACCTGAACTCGTTTGTGCTGGAATTCAGAAATGAAAAGTATGAGGTGATCGCCTCCCGTCTCGGATACTTCCTCCGTGTTATCGAAATGCCGGACGGCACCCCGATTCTGATGGGCCAATCCTTGGGAATGCGTGATCCCTTCAATACGCCGATTCATGAGATAGCATGGAAGAACGGTGCATACAGAACCGGAAAACGGTTACCGGTTCCGGAAGGGCTATCCGTGTACAGCGTCAACTTTGTGAATTTCAGGGACAGCGGGTCCGATAAGGTCCTGGCAATCGACGCCGATGACCGGATATCGATTTATGAGAGAACGGAAAAACACCTGAGCAAAGTGAACGCCTTCGGCGGCAGTCCCGAATATATTTTCCGGAGCGACGAAGTCTTCGGAGGAACGAACAATCTCTTCGATATTACGGACCGGCAGCGTGCCGACGGAGCGGTCAAGAAAAACTACTATGTCAATCTGAGGACCTTTTCCTTCGATACGAACAACGACGGCAAAAAAGAGCTGATTATCGTCAAGAATCTTTCCTCTTCCGGGCGTTACTTCGAAAACGTCAAGAGCTTCACCTCTGCTGAAATCTACAATCTCGAGTGGGATGGTTTGGGGTTTGTCGAAAACTGGCGGACGCGCAAGATAAACGGTTATGTCAGCGATTACCAGTTCAAGGACGTGAACAACGATGGGAAGAAGCAGATCGTTCTTTCCCTTGTGCTTTCCGTCAGTGGCT
>CAYPKE010000082.1:8477-11109 GCA_964411235.1 uncultured Syntrophales bacterium | reverse complement strand
TATCGTTTATCACAAAATAAAAGATATTTATATATTTATTTGCCGTGGTAATAATGGCTGTGCCAGATGAGGAGATACCTCGACTTCTACAAATAGTGCGGACACTTAGAGCAGAACATCCTAAAGCAGGTTTTCGGGCATTTACTTTTCCGCTGGAGGAATGTATTTAGGAGTGCATTTTATTAGTCTAATGCAGATTAAAATCCTTATTTTCAAGTGGTAATTCTTATTCCAATCCAAAACTGAAAATCATTGATAAGTAGGTGAACCCGAGCGTCAAGGCATGACTTCATTTCTCCGCCTATTTCTCGAAGCAGAGCTTTTCCATGTTTTCCGGCGGGACAATCGGATAGTCTCCGGTATAGCAGGACAGGCAGAACCGGTCGGCGGGCATGCCCGTCGCGGCCACCATGCCTTCGACGCTGAGATAGTGCAGGGACTCCAAGCCAATGAAACGAGCGATGGCCTCGACATTTCCCTCCCGGGCGGCGATCAGCTCTCCCTTGGAGGAAAAATCAATCCCGTAGGGGCATGGGAAACGGGTCGGCGGACAACTGACCGCCATGTGGATCTCCTTGGCCCCGTTTTCCCGGAGGTTGCGGACCCGGTTGCGGCTGGTCGTCCCCCGGATGATGGAGTCCTCGACGATGAGGACCCTTTTCCCCGTCAGCAGCGGGCGGACGGGATTGAGCTTGACCCGGACCCCGAAGTCCCGCATGGGCTGTGTCGGCTGGATGAAGGTCCGGCCGACGTAATGATTCCGGATCATGCCCATTTCAAAAGGAACACCGCTTTCCTCAGCGTAACCCAAGGCGGCATAATTGCCCGAGTCAGGAAAGGGCATGACCAGATCCATATCGGGCTGGTATTCCCGCGCCAGAAAATGTCCCAGACGTTTACGGCACAGATAGACGTTCTCGCCGAAGACCTGGCTGTCAGGCCGGGCAAAATAGATCAGTTCGAAGATGCAATGGGAACGCTTCATGGCCGGGAAGGGACTGAGGCTGCGCAGGCCCGCCCGGTCGATGATGATGATCTCCCCCGGCTCGACATCCCGCAGATACTGGGCACCAATGAGATCGAACGCACAGGTCTCCGATGCGATGACCCAACCGTGGCCGTTCAGCCGCCCGAGGGCAAGGGGACGGAATCCACGGGGATCGCGGGCGGCGATCACCCTTTCCTTCGTCAGCATGACGACACTGTAGGCCCCTTCGATCCGGGACAGGGCGTAGGTCAGGGCGTCTTCAAAACGGTTCTTGAGGTAAGGCGCCATCAGGTGTATAATGACCTCGCTGTCCATGGTCGATTGGAAAATGGAACCCCGGTCTTCCAGTTCCGACCGGAGTTGCTGCGCATTGGTCAGGTTGCCGTTATGGGCCAGGGCGTAGTACTCGTCGGCATGATGGACCAGGAAGGGCTGGGCGTTGGATATGACGGAGGAGCCTGTCGTGGAATAGCGGACGTGACCGATGGCCATGCTCCCGGGAAGCTTGGCCAGGTTTTCCTCGCGGAAGACTTCGGAAACAAGCCCCATGCCTTTGCGTTCCCGAATTTCGCATCCGTCGGCAACGGCAATCCCCGCGCTCTCCTGACCCCGGTGCTGAAGGGCGAAAAGGCCGAAGAAGGTCAGGCGCGCCGCCTCTTCCTGGCCGTACACGGCAAAAACACCGCAGGCCTCCCGGGGTTTTCCGTCAGCGCGACCTGTTTCCATTATCTTTCCTTCCTCTCTTGCGACTTTATTTATCGTCTTTGATCCGCCATCGCCCGATGATAGTCCTGCAGGGGTTTTACGGACCAATCCTGCCTTCGCAGGGCCATAACAGCCTCGCTTAAAGCTCGTGCACCGGAAAGGGTCGTCGTATAGAGAATATTGTAAACCAGCGCATTCCGGCGGATATGATAGGCATCCCGGGACGATTTCCGGCCGACGCTCGTGTTGATGATGATCTGAATGTCGCCGTTCTTGATGCGGTCTACCACGTTGGGCCTGCCCTCGCTCACCTTGAGGATGGTTTCCAGGGGAATGCCTCTTTCGTACAGATACGTCGCGGTGCCCCGCGTGGCCAATATCTTAAAACCCATCTCGTGGAAATCCCGAACCACGGGGATGATCCGCTCTTTATGGTCATCATGGACGCTGACAAAAACCCGCCCTGCCAGGGGAACCTTGAACCCGACAGCCATCTGGGACTTGGCGAACGCCGCGCCGAATGACCGGTCCACCCCCATGACCTCCCCCGTCGATTTCATTTCTGGTCCGAGGAGGATATCCACGTTCGGAAAGCGGTTGAAAGGAAAAACCGCTTCCTTGACGGAGACATGCGTCGGCCAACGGGTTCCGGTGAAGCCGAGGTCCTTGAGTTTTTGCCCCAGCATCACCCGGGTCGCCATTTTGGCCAGCGGGACGCCGATCGCCTTGCTGACGAAGGGAACGGTGCGCGAAGCACGGGGATTCACTTCCAGGACGTACAGAACCCCGTCTTTCACGGCATACTGGATATTCATCAGTCCCACTACGCCGATTTCCTTTGCAATCCGCCTGGTCTGCTCTGCAATGGTTTCAAGCAGCGCCGGCGACAGTGTCATGGGAGGAAGCACGCAGGCGCTGTCCCCCGAATGAATGCCGGCC
>CAYPKE010000082.1:0-8467 GCA_964411235.1 uncultured Syntrophales bacterium | reverse complement strand
TATGTTCCATGATACCGGCAACGACGGTGTCCTCACCATCGCTGATGGCATCCACATCGACCTCGACCGCGTCCTCCAGAAACTGGTCGATCAGAATCGGATGGCCCGGCGAAACCTCAAGGGCCCGGACCATGAACTGCCGCAGCGTCAAGGCGTCGTAGACGATTTCCATGGAACGGCCGCCCAGAACATAGGAGGGCCGGACGAGAACGGGATAGCCGATCCGCTCGGCGGCCGCCACGGCCTCGTCGGCGTTCATCGCCGTATCGTTACTCGGCTGATTGAGCTGGAGCCGTGCCACGATCTCCTGAAAACGCTCCCGGTCCTCCGCCCGATCGATGGCGTCCGGTGAAGTCCCCAGGATCGTCGCCCCGGCTTCCGCCAGGCCCTGGGCCAGGTTCAGGGGGGTCTGGCCGCCGAACTGGACGATGACCGGCACCGCGCCGATATTCCCGTCACCCTCCGTATGCAGGATATGGAGCACATCTTCCAGGGTCACGGGTTCGAAAAACAGCTTGTCCGATGTGTCGTAATCTGTACTGACCGTTTCCGGATTCGAATTGACCATGATGCTCTCGTACCCTTCCTCGCGCAGGGCAAAGGAGGCATGAACGCAGCAGTAATCGAATTCGATCCCCTGGCCGATGCGGTTGGGCCCACCGCCCAAGATGGCAACCTTGCGTTTGGCCGACGGCCGGGCCTCGCACTCCGTTTCGTAGGTGGAATAGTAATAGGGCGTGTAGGCCTCGAATTCCGCCGCACAGGTGTCGACGAGCTTGTAAACCGGCAGGATGCCCTCCCGGAACCGCCGCTCCCGGAGCTCCCGCTCCGTCGTCTTCCACAGTTTCGCCAGCAGCCGGTCGGAGAAACCCATTGCTTTCGCTTCGCGGAGCAGTTCCGCCGTGGGCAATGACTTCGCAATGACCCGCTCGGCCTTCACGATATCTTCGATCTGGCGCAGAAACCAGGGATCGATCCAGGTGAGATCGAATAGCTCCGCCACGGTCATCCCCGCATGGAATCCCGCCGCCACATGGAACAGGCGTTTGGAGTTGGCCTTCCGAA
Source organism: uncultured Syntrophales bacterium (assembly GCA_964411235.1). GTDB lineage: Bacteria > Desulfobacterota > Syntrophia > Syntrophales > JAAYKM01 > JAAYKM01. The sequence goes on along the minus strand of CAYPKE010000082.1, from coordinate 7,402 downwards.
TATTGGCCGTAACCAGCTCACGGGCTTTGCGCCCCCGTTCGCTCAGGGGTTCGATGAGGCCGAAGCGTCCCGTCTCCAGAGACCGTACCGCCTTCTGGAGGGCCTCCCGGAAGGTCCGCCCGATAGCCATCGTTTCCCCGACGGACTTCATGGACGTGGTCAGGAAATCCTCCGTCTCGGGGAACTTCTCGAAGGTCCAGCGGGGGATTTTGACGACGCAGTAATCGATGGTCGGTTCGAACGACGCCATGGTCTCCCGGGTGATGTCGTTGGGAATCTCGTCCAGGGTGTAGCCGACGGCGAGCTTCGCCGCGATCTTGGCAATGGGGAAACCCGTCGCCTTGGATGCCAGGGCCGAGGAGCGGGATACCCGGGGGTTCATCTCGATGACGATCATCTCACCATTTTCGGGATTGACGGCAAACTGGCAGTTCGAGCCCCCCGTTTCGACGCCGATCTCCCGCATGATGGCAATCGCCGCATCCCGCATGGCCTGATATTCACGGTCCGTCAGTGTCTGGGCGGGGGCCACCGTTATGGACTCCCCCGTATGCACTCCCATGGGGTCGAGGTTCTCGATGGCGCAGATGATCACGACGTTGTCCGCACGATCGCGCATGACCTCGAGTTCGTATTCCTTCCAGCCGAGGACCGACTGCTCCAGCATGACTTCATGGATCATGCTGGCATCAAGGCCCGCCCTGGCGATCTCCATCAGATCTTCCCGGTTATAGGCGACACCGCTGCCGGTCCCGCCCAGGGTAAAGGAGGGCCGGACGATGACGGGAAACCCGATCCAATCGGAAATTTGCAGGACCTCTTCCATCGACCGGGCAAAACCGCTCTGGGGAACCTTCAGGCCGATATGCTCCATCGCCGCCCGGAACTTGCCCCGGTCCTCCGCCTTGTGGATGACATCGACGGAGGCGCCGATCATCTCCACCCCGAATTTCTCCAGAACACCCATTTCGGCCACCGCCACCGCCGTGTTCAGTCCCGTCTGGCCGCCCAGGGTCGGCAGGAGGGCGTCGGGGCGTTCCTTCTCAATGATCTTCGCGACCGCTTCGGGGGTGATCGGCTCCACGTAGGTCCGGTCCGCCGTCTCCGGGTCCGTCATGATCGTTGCGGGATTGCTGTTGACAAGAACCACCTCGTAGCCCTCTTCCTTGAGGGCCTTGCAGGCCTGGGTCCCGGAATAGTCGAATTCGCAGGCCTGGCTGATGATGATGGGACCCGACCCGATAATGAGTATTTTCTTGATGTCTGTTCGCTTCGGCATAAGTCGCTATCTGAAAAACGCTTGCTGTGACCGGTTATAATTTCAATTCATTTACGATCAGAATTGCTCTTCGCATTACTGTCTCTGCCAGATGCTTAATTTACTCCCACTCGATCGTGCTCGGCGGCTTCGAACTGATGTCGTAAACGACCCGGTTGATGCCGCGCACCTCGTTGATGATCCGGTTGGCGATCCGCCCCAGCAGGTCGTGGGGCAGCTTCGCCCAGTCCGCCGTCATGGCGTCGTCGCTGGTGACAGCCCGGATAGCGAGGATATGCTCGTAGGTCCGCTGATCCCCCATGATGCCGACGCTCTTGACGGGCAGGAGAACCGCAAAGGACTGCCAGAGTTTCCGGTAAAACCCCGCCGCCCTGATTTCATCCTGAAGAATCACGTCGGCCTTCTTGAGGACGGCGAGCCGCCTGTCGGTCACTTCGCCGATAATGCGGATGGCCAACCCTGGCCCCGGAAAGGGCTGCCGCCAGATCATCTCGTCGGGAAGGCCCAGTTCACGACCCAGAAGGCGAACCTCGTCCTTGAAGAGGTGCTTGAGTGGCTCGACCAGCTTCAGGCGCATCTTCCTGGGAAGCCCCCCCACATTGTGGTGCGACTTGATGACCGCGCTGGGCCCTCCGAAAGCGGACCGGGATTCGATGATGTCCGGATAGAGGGTCCCCTGGGCCAGAAACGTCGCACCCTTGATGCTTTTCGCTTCCGCATTGAACACTTCGATAAAGGTCCGGCCGATGATCTTCCGTTTCCGTTCCGGATCGGCAACCCCCTTCAAACGATCCAGAAAGAGCCTCTTGGCCCGGACAAAACGGAGATTGATTTTGTAATGCTTCCGGAAAACGTCCCGGACTTTCCGTGGTTCGCCCTCACGCAGCACGCCGTTGTCGACAAAAACGCAGGTGAGCCGGTCGCCGATGGCCTGGTGCAGGAGCAGGACTGCTACGGACGAATCGACGCCGCCGCTCAGTCCCAGGATCACCCTGCCCTCGCCCACCTGTTGGCGGATTTCCTCAACGGCATCCCGGGAAAAAGATTTCATCGTCCAGGATTTTTCACAACGGCAAATCCGGAAGAGGAAATTTTCCAGCATCTTCCTGCCTTCGCGGGTGTGGACCACCTCGGGATGAAACTGGAAACCGTAAAAATTGTCCGCCCGGTTCTCCGCCGCCGCCACGGGCGTATTGTCCGTCGAAGCCGTGGCCTGAAAACCCTGGGGCAGATCCAGGATGGCGTCGCCGTGGCTCATCCAGCATGGGGTTTCCTTTTCGATTCCCCGTAAAATGCCGTCGCCATCCTGAACGATCAGGCCGGCAAAACCGTACTCCCGCCTGTTCGCACGGGACACGCCCCCCCCCAGTGCGTGCACCATGAACTGCATGCCGTAACAAATTCCGAGAATGGGAATGCCCAGGCTGAAGACAGCCGGGTCGACCTTCGGGCTCCCCTGTTCATAGATGCTTGCGGGCCCGCCCGAAAGAATGATGCCTTCGGGACGGAAAGCCCGGATCTGGTCAAGGGATATCTCTGGCGGTTCGATCTGGCAATAAACATGATGCTCCCGGACGCGCCTGGCAATCAGCTGGTTGTACTGGGATCCAAAATCGATGATGAGGATCAAGGGCATTCTCCTGAGCTGTATTGAATCGAATAGAACATTCCCTACTTTGCGGGCGCCATCATCCCGACAAAGCGGTCGAACAGATACATCGCGTCGTTCGGCCCCGGTGCGGCCTCGGGGTGGTACTGGACACTGAAGGCTTTCAAATCCGGATAATACAGCCCTTCCGAAGTCCGGTCGTTGAGATTGCCGAAGGTGACCCGCTTGTCCCGCGAAATCGAATCCGGCTCCACGACAAAACCGTGATTCTGGGAAGTGATCTCCACCTTGCCGTTTTCCATGTTTATGACCGGCTGGTTGATTCCATGGTGGCCGAACTTCAGCTTTGCCGTCCTGCCGCCGACAGCCTGTCCCAAAAGCTGGTGGCCCAGACAGATTCCGAAAACGGGAATTTTCCCCAACAGGGAACGCACCGCCTCCACAATATGCGGCAGAGCCGCCGGATCGCCCGGACCGTTCGAAATAAGCACGCCATCGGGACGGTAGGCCAGGATCGCTTCCGGGCTTGTCCCGGCAGGGACAACCAGTACGTCGCAGCCTCGCTGCTCCAGGCAACGCAGAATGTTGAATTTGACGCCGCAGTCCAGAACCACCACCCGCTTTCCACTGGAGGGCGGCAGATCTTTCTCGAGGGACTGGGGCAGTCCCGCCCGCCAACGATAAGGATGGGAGCAGGTGACGCCCCTGACGAGGTCGCGCCCCACCAGACCCGGGTAAGACCGCGCCTTCCGCACCAGGGAGGCGACATCGTCGTTCCTGGTCGTCAGAACGCCGCGCATGGCACCCTGCAGGCGGATGCGCCTTGTCAGCGCACGGGTGTCAATGCCCTCGACGCCCAGTTTGTCATGGGCTTCGAGGAAATCACGCAGGCTCTGGCGGCTGCGCCAGTTGCTCGGATGAGGCTGGTATTCCTTGACCACCAAACCTTCCAGGTGGATGCCCCCCGACTCCATATCCTCCGGATTGATCCCGTAATTGCCCACTAGGGGGTAAGTCATGGCCACGATCTGCCCCTTGTAGGAAGGATCCGTGATCACCTCCTGATAACCCGTCATGCCGGTGTTGAAAACCACCTCGCCCAGCACTTCGCCGGTCCCGGCAAAGACGTAACCGCGATAGGCGGTCCCGTCTTCCAGAACAAGCAGGGCCTTCCTTTTTCTTCCCAGCAATCCCATTCCCGTTTTTCCTTTTCACACAAAAATTCGTCGTTCTTACAGCATCGTTCCTTCCGGGTCAATGCGAAAATCACAGCGCTTCCGTTCCCGATGGAAACCCATCACCAAGCCCCTCTTGACGTGCGACTTAGTCCATCGGCGCGTTTTCCACCAGCCTCCAGATCCCGCAAGGGCATGCTCCGGCACAGAATCCGCAGCCGATGCAGCGCTCCTCGTTGACGACATACTCATACGGTTCCCCTTCCGCAGGGAGGCGGGAGATCGCCTGTTCCGGACAGAGGCTTTCACAGAGGCCGCAATCCCTGCAGGCACCGCAGGAGGCGCACTGTATGGCGCAGGCCTCCGGTGATTCTGCGACACCTGTCTCGGGAGGATAATATTCAAGATGAATTCGCTCCGGCTCGATTTCCGGCAGGCGATCCCACGTTTCCTCGACGCCGCGGAGGATTTCATCGATCCTTTTAGCGGCGGTGCAACCGGCACCGATTGCCTCAGTCAGAAGTCCCGGCCGGACCGCATCCCCGATGGCAAACACCCGGCTATCCGTGGTCCCGAACCGTTCATCGACGACAATGAACCCCTTCTCCGTCCTGATTTCCCGGGGAAGGAAATCCAGGTCCGGTTCGTCACCGATGGCGACGATCACCGTATCGGCCGGCAGCATTTCCCCGTCGGTCAGAACCACCCCTTCGTCCGTGATGGCCTGGGTAAAACGCGGCCACAGGAATCGGGCACCCGCCTCTTCCGCCGCCTTTCTTTCCTTACCGAAAGAAGCCGGTTCCTGGATATCGATCAGAACCACCTCCTTCGCTCCGAAACGGTAGGCCTCGGCGGCGGCGTCACAGCCGACATTTCCCGCCCCGATGACGACAACCCGCGCACCCGGATCAACATCCTGCTTACGCGCCCGGCGCAGAAAGTCCAGGGCGGTCACGGCCCGCTCCACACCGGGGACCTTGATCATTCTCGGTTTCTGGGCACCGGCGGCGATCACGACAAAATCGTGGTCCTCCCGGATCTTGGTGAAGGCCTTGCGGCCCAGCGGAGCAGAAAGCCGCTTCCAGTTAATCCGGTCGGAAACCCGCTTCAGTTCATGATCGACGACGTCCTCCGGTATACGGCTTTCGGGAATGGTGGCGGTAATTTTTCCGCCCAGACGCTCCTGGAAATCGTACACCACCGGTTCGTGTCCCTTCATCCAGAGCTGCCACGCAACGGAAAGTCCGGCCGGTCCGCCACCGATGATGGCGATCTTCCTCCCCGTTTCCGATGCCCGTTCCGGCGCTTTGGCCTCAAGGCTACACCTCCCCAGTTGAGACACATCCACCGAGGGCCAATTCACGCTCCGGCGCGTACAATGATCCATGCAGAGATTCGGACAGAGATAACCGCAGACCGTGGCCGGAAAGGGGGTGTACCGGAGAGCCAGGTCGACCGCCTCGGCGATTGCTCCCTTGCGGATCAATTCCCACCGCTTCTGCACGGGAATCCCTGTCGGGCAATGGGCCTGGCATGGAGGAAGGTACTTGCCGTTCTCCCACACGGGGATAAACCGCCTCAGCGCACCCCGGGTGATCACATCGACGGGGCTCATGTCCGTCTGGCTCAAATCGCCGATCAGACCGCCGGGACCGAGATTCTCCTCCCAGACTTCCCTGCGGAACACCGACATTTTCCGACGACCGGCACCAACTTTCTCATGGGGCTTTCTCGCGACCAGCAGATTCCAGGCGCTCCGTTCCGCGGTCAGCAAGGGATAAAGCGCCTCCTGGTCGATACGGCGCAGGAAATCACGGAGCCCTCGGGTCAGCCAGGACCATGCCTCGTCATCGAGAACGGACAGCCTGGCATCCTGCTCGCTGAATCCCTGGTGAGGCCCCCGGAAAAAGATCTTCCCGCCCACCATGCCGACACAGGGACGATAGCCCAGGACATCATCCTTACGGACAGAACCATGTCCGCAGATGACGGCAACGCCTCCGGCCATGAACTCGGCGAAGGAATCGCCGACAGTCCCGATGACCCACATTTCGGGCGGATCGAAGCGGGGGTTGTGCTTCGTCATGGTCATGGCCCGCGCCCCCGTGTCGCCGGCAACAAAAATCTTGCCTTGGGCCATGGCGTTCCCGGCTCCGTTGGTCGCGCTTCCGTGGACAATGATTTCCGCACCGGCATTCAGCCAGCCCACATCATCGGAGACGGAACCGAAACAGTCGATGGTGGTGTTGGGAAAACCCATGGATCCAAGGCGCTGCCCCGAAGTTCCGGATACCCGGATCTGCACACGTTCTTTCCCGGCCTGCCATAGCCTGCCGCCGATGCCCTGCTGCCCATGGGCAATGATTTCGATGTCGCGGTGGCCCTCGGCAATCGCTCGGTGAACCCTTTCTTCCAGAACGCGGGAATCCAGCCGGGCCAGATTTTCCACTCCGGGGATGATCATGGTCGGTTTATTATTCATCGGGATACCCTGCATTGACTGCGAAATTGACGATACAATGCTCACCCATTATGTCACCCTGAACGACTGCAAAGAATCCGGCCTTCACACAAGATTCTTCGCCGCCAACGCTCCTCAGAATGACAGCCAAAAGCTTTTCGAAAAGGGTGTTAATGTCGGTAAAGTGAGGTCCTTTTTTCATCGTTCTCATACAAATATTCTGCTCAAATCACATATTTAATGCCCAGACGCTGAGCGGCATTGTAATCGTCGATACCGATGGCGTCAGACATGCCGATGGGCAGCGATGTGGAACGCCCCAGCGGAGCGACGATCTTCTTCAGTTCGATATCAAAAGCGGCAAAAACGTCGACCAGGCGTTCGGCGACCTTCTCGGGATCGAGGCGCCGGTAGAGCCGGGGATCCTGCGACGTAATGCCCTTCGGGCAGAGACCGATATTGCAGATATTACAGCGGTCCGCCTCCGACCCGACACACCCTGCCGCCGCCTGCATGAGGTATTTGGACGCGTGAACGCCGCTGGCCCCGAGCATGATCAGGGCCGCCGCGTTGGCCGCCAGGTTTCCGTTCTTCCCGATGCCGCCGCCGGCAAACAGCGGCAGCTCGCTCTGTTTGCCGATTTTGACGAGATTCATGTAGGCATCCCGGACACAGCTTGCAATCGGGTGTCCCATGTGATTCATGGAAACGTTGTAGGCCGCACCGGTGCCGCCGTCCTCTCCGTCCATCACCAGACCCGCCGCATAAGGATTCCGCGTCAGGTTGTTGAGGACCGCAAGCGATGTACTGGTCGCGGAAATCTTGGGGTAGACGGGCACCCGGAACCCCCAGGCCATGGACATGGACTGGATCATCTT
>CAYPKE010000081.1:0-11115 GCA_964411235.1 uncultured Syntrophales bacterium | reverse complement strand
TCCGTTTGTTTTTGCTGTTCCGGGCTGAGCTGGGTCACCGTGAGGCGGTAGCCCAGCCGCTGATAGATCCGCTGCTTCGGCGGGTCAATTCTGATGACGTGAAAGAGCATAAGCTTTCTATCCTGAAAGTCTAGCCGGGTTTCCTGGCAAGGGGGGTGCTTGCCATCCGGGTTTGAAACGGAAGAACCTCGTGATAGCCTCAGGCTGGAGCGCCTTTTTTTTTCATGATGTGCTTCATCAGGCCACCGTTGGCGATGAGTTCCTGCATGAATGGAGGAATGGGGTTGATGTACAGGGATTCTCCCGTCTGGCCGAGAATCGTGATGACGCCCTTGTCGCCGTCCACCGCGACGGTTTCCCCGTCCTTGGTTCTATCGTAGAGTTCCTGGGATTCGAAAATGGGGAGGCCCATATTGAAGGCGTTGCGGTAGAAGATGCGGGCAAAGCTCTTCGCAATGACACAGGACACCCCGGCGGCTTTGATCGCGATCGGGGCGTGTTCGCGCGAGGAACCACAGCCGAAATTCTCTCCGGCCACGATGATATCCCCGGCCTTCACTTTCTTCGGGAATTCCGGGTCCGCGTCCTCCATGCAGTGAGACGCCAAGACTGCGTGGTCCGTCGTGTTCAGGTAACGGGCCGGTATAATGGCGTCCGTATCAATGTTATCGCCGAATTTCCAAATTTTACCCTGAAATTTCATAAAATCTTCCTTAAGAATCGTTTTGTCCTTCTGAGGAGCGTGAGAGGCGAAGAATCTTTTTAATATCAGATCCTTCGCCTGCGCTCAGGACGACATCTTGATGTTGACATCAAACCAGCCACCAGCGATAGACACGTTATTTCAGTTCATCCGGTCCTGCCAGTTTTCCCATGACGGCTGAGGCGGCGGCGATGGCCGGGTTGGACAGGTACACCTCGCTCCCGGGATGGCCCATACGTCCGACAAAATTACGGTTTGTCGTGGCCACGGCCCGCTCTCCCTGTGCCAGGATGCCCATGTGGCCACCCAGACAGGGCCCGCAGGTGGGAGGGCTGATGATGGCGTTGGCGTCCATGAAGATGGTCATGAGGCCTTCGTCCATCGCCATCCGGTACACCTCGGGTGTCGCCGGGATGATCAGGAGCCTTACATGGGGCGCGGATTTCCGGCCCCTGAGGACTTGGGCCGCTACGCGGAGGTCCTCGATGCGGCCGTTGGTGCAGGAGCCGATGACGGCCTGGTCGATCCGGACATCGCCAACATCACTGATTCCTTTCGTGTTCGACGGCAGATGGGGGAAGGCTACCTGGGGCTCGATCTTGCTGCAATCGATTTCGATCGTTTCGCAATAGCCTGCGCCGACATCAGAGGCGTACTCCGTCCAGTGTCTTTTGGCCCGGGGCTTCACATAGGCCCGGGTGATGTTGTCGCAGGCGAAGATGCCGTTTTTTGCCCCCGCCTCGATGGCCATGTTGGCCATGGACATCCGGTCCGCCATGCCGAGAGCAGCGATGGTTTCGCCGGTCATTTCCATGGCTTTGTAGAGGGCGCCGTCCACACCGATTTTCCCGATGATGAAAAGGATCAGGTCTTTTCCCGACACCCAGGGGTTGAGTTTCCCGTACAGGACGAACTTGATCGACTCCGGTACCTTGAACCAGACCTCGCCGGTAAGCATGGCTGCAGCCAGGTCCGTGCTACCGACGCCGGTGGCGAAGGCCCCCAGAGCGCCGTAGGTGCAGGTGTGGCTGTCGGCCCCGATGACAAGATCTCCCGGCAGGACAATGCCCTTCTCCGGCAGGAGCGCGTGCTCCACCCCGACCTCTCCCCCTTCATAGTAATGGGTGAGTTCCTGGGCGCGGGCGAATTCCCGGACGAACTTGCATTGCTGGGCGGAACTGATGTCTTTGTTTGGCGTGAAATGGTCCGGAATCAGCACCACTTTATCTTTGTCGAAGACCCCCTTTCCTCCAGCCTTTTCAAATTCCTCGATGGCAATGGGGGCCGTAATATCGTTTCCCAGGGCGATGTCGACCCTGGCGTTAATCAGCATCCCCGGCTGCACTTCCGGAAGGCCGGCGTGTGCCGCGAGGATCTTTTCCGTTATTGTCATGCCCACGGTCTATCTCCTGTTGCTATTTGCTTTCCATCACATAACGGGCGATCAGGTCACCCACATCACTTGTGCCCATTCCCATCCTGCCCGCTTCCAGGGATTTGAAATCCTTTTTGATTGCTTTCTGGACGGCATCCTCGATCATCTTGGCGCCCTTCTCCTCGCCAAGACAGTCCAGCAACATGGCCCCTGCCGTGATGGCCGCCAGGGGATTGATGACGTTTTTACCCGTATATTTCGGGGCGGAACCGCCGATAGGTTCAAACATGGAGGTTCCTTCGGGGTTGATGTTTCCGCCGCAGGCGATCCCCATGCCGCCCTGGATCATGGCGCCCAAATCGGTGATGATGTCGCCGAACATGTTGTCCGTCACAATAACGTCGAACCACTCGGGATTTTTCACCATCCACATGCATGTGGCGTCTACGTGGGCGTAGTCCGTCTTGATCCCGGGGTATTCCGAGGCGATCTCGTAAAATGTTCGCTCCCAGAGGTCAAAGGCGTAGGTGAGAACGTTCGTCTTACCGCAGAGGGTCAACTTGTTGTCCTTGTTGCGCTTTTTGGTATACTCAAAAGCATAGCGCAGGCAGCGCTCGACGCCCTTGCGTGTATTGATCGATTCCTGGACGGCAACTTCGTCCTTGGTTCCCTTCTTGAGGCAGCCGCCGGCACCGGCGTAAAGGCCTTCCGTGTTTTCCCGGACGACGACGAAGTCGATCTCCTTGGGACCCTTGTTTTTGAGCGGTGTCTCGACGCCTTCATAGAGCTTCACGGGACGGAGGTTGATGTACTGATCCAGTTCGAACCGGGTCCGCAGGAGAATGCCCTTTTCCAGGATACCGGGCTTGACATCGGGATGTCCGATGGCGCCCAGGAAAATCACCTTGAACTGGCGCAATTCATCGAGCACACTGTCGGGAAGGATTTCGCCCGTTCTCTTGTAACGCTCGCCGCCGATATCGTAGTGGGTGTAACGCAGGGTGAAGCCCAGCGCCTTTGCCGCCGCGTCCAGAACTTTCACGCCTTCCGCAACGACTTCCGGTCCGGTTCCGTCTCCCGGCATGACCGCAACATTGTATTCTTTGCCCATGTGAAACCTCCTTGCACAAAGTTTATCTTATTTGATTCGTTCTGAAAAAGGTATTTCCCCGGCACAGGGGAAAAAGAAGGGATTATCTTTTTCAGAGAAAAGGCTGAAAGTCAACGGAAAAACGCGGCTCAGGACGCCATTTTTTCCCGGAGTACGGCCAGGATGTCCTCGGGAATATCTTTTGCCTTCAGGTGATCGGGATTCGAGGCGTCAATACAGATGCGTTTTTCCATGGCTTCCGCGAGAACGCCGCCATCTTCGGCGGCGACTATCCGGTATTTGAAGGTAATGGTTTTTTTGCCGACATCCTGGATCTCCCAGAGGATTTGAACCCTGGCCAGGTAACGGCCGGATTTGAAAAAGGTGCAACCGGATTCCACAAGGGTAAATTGCAGTTTCCGGCTGCGCAAAAGCATCTGGTGATTCAAGCCGATTGCATCAAACAGGTGATGATTTGCCGTGTCGATCCATTCGTAACAGTGGGGATAATGGATGATAGCTGTCGCATCGAGATCTCCCCAGCCAATCTGCCGTTCAGTGATGCAGCGAAACATCTTATTCGATTTCCACTTCTTTGAGGTCTTTTTTCAGCCACTCCAGGCGATTTAGCGCATTTATATAGGCCTTGGCCGACGCCACGATGACATCGGGATGGGCACCGTGGCCGATGACGGAACGGCTGTTATACCTTAATTGGACCGTCACCTCCCCCTGGGCATCGGTGCCGCCGGTAATTGCGTTCACGGCGTATTTGAGCAGAGGATAGTTGGTCTGAGTAATCTTGCGGATGACGGAGAAAGTCGCATCGACGGGTCCAATGCCGAAGCCCGCATCCTGAAACATTTCGCCATCGATCGTCATCCGCATGGTGGCAGTCGGAATAGCAACGCTGCCGGAAACGACATTCAGATAATCGAGCTTGTATATGTCCTCGGACCGGAACAGCAATTCATAAACGATCGCCTCCAGATCCTCGTCGAAGACTTCCTTCTTGATGTCAGCCAGCTCCTTGACCTTGGCCGTGACCTGGTTCAACTCTTCGCTCGTCAGGTTAAAGCCCATTTTTTTCAAATGTTCGCTGACGGCATGGCGCCCCGAATGTTTTCCCAGCACGATGTTGCTGTCGGAGATGCCGACCGATTGGGGTGTCATGATTTCATAGGTAATCTTTTCCTTGATCAGACCGTCCTGGTGGATGCCCGATTCGTGGGCGAAGGCGTTTGCCCCGACAACGGCCTTGTTCGGCTGTACGGGAACCCCGGTAATCTGCGTCAGAAGCCGGGATGTCTGATAGATGAAGGGGGTCTTGATGTTCGTCCGCAGACCGAAGAAATCTTTTCGGGTGGCGAGGGCCATGATGATCTCCTCCATGGCGGCATTCCCGGCCCGCTCACCGATGCCGTTGATGGTGCATTCTACCTGGCGGGCGCCGGCACGAATGGCTGCCAGAGAATTGGCAACGGCCAATCCCAGGTCATTGTGGCAGTGAACGGCGATGACGGCATTGCGGATATTCTTGACGTGATCGAAAAGATAAGCAATCAGGCCGCCGAACTCTTCAGGAATGGCATAGCCCACCGTGTCGGGGATATTGACCGTTTTAGCGCCTTCGGCGATGACCGCCTCAACCATTTCGCAGAGATAATCCCGATCGGACCGCGTCGCATCCATCGGAGAAAACTCCACGTTGGCCGTGTAGCCGCAGGCATGTTTCACTGCTGCGCGTGCCTCCTTCAGCACCTGCGCCCGGGACTTTTTCAGCTGGTATTTCAGGTGTATATCCGAGGAAGAAATGAAGGTATGGATTCTCGGTTTTGCTGCTTCCCTGATTGCTTCCCATGCCCGATCAATATCGGGGAGATTGGTCCGGGCCAACCCTGCAATCTGGGAATTCCTGATCTCCCGCGCAATTTGCTGTACGGACATGAAATCCCCCTCAGAAGCCACGGGAAAGCCTGCTTCGATGATATCCACGCCCAGTTTTTCCAACTGCCGGGCCAAAAGCAGTTTTTCGTCCGGATTCATACTGCAGCCCGGAGACTGCTCCCCGTCCCTCAACGTGGTGTCAAAAATATAAACGGTGTTGTCCTGCTTTTTCATACTACGTCTCCTTTCTTTGGAAACAAAAAAGGCCATGGGGCTTTTCGCCCATGGCCTTTAGGTGCATCTTTCTGTTTTGCCTACTGATTACCTAAAAACGACGGGCGGCGGCTATGGCGCAACAAGCCCAGGCCAAGCAGTAAGAAAAGGCTATTGATGATGTTTTTTGTCGTACCCGTTGCCATTTGTATAATCTCTCCCAATTATTTTGAATGGTTGCTTTTTCTGATAGAGCAACCTGACTGTAATGTCAAGCAATTTGTGGTGACAAAGTCCGCACGGGACGAGAAAGTCAAACGGTCCTGTCGTGATACGTTTGTTTTCCGAAACATGGGGTCCGATGAATGTCTTTATGCAGAAGGCCTTTTATCGACGGGAAAACACAACATCTGGTAAAAAAATCTTGACCGTGTCCATATCTTGTGTTAACAGAATAACCAAACCAAACAGATGCGAGGTAGCAAGCTCTTTTGAAATTGTCGGTTGGTTCCCGTGGTCCTTGGGGTGATGAGAGCTGAAGAAAAACGGCTCTTCCGTCGGTCTTCTTCTCCGGAGGGTCTGTTTTGAAATATAAAACAGAATAAGGAACGCGTAAACGGTCAACCTCACAACAAACGAGGGGCTCTGTCGAACGATGACAGGGCCCCGTTTTTTTAGATCTTTCTGAGCCGGCAAGCAAAATTGCGCATCAGGGCCGGATAACCCGTCACAGGGTCATTCGGCTGGTTTTTGGCCAGCACATTTTCATTGTGCGTTCCCTCCCAGCCGTGACTAATGCCGATTACACCAGGCTTGATGTCCTCGGTAAGACACGCTTTCATCCGTATTTTTTTATCCGGCGTTTCGACAGATATTTTTTCTCCATGAACAATCCCAAGGGGTGAGGCGTCCCGGGGATTGATCTCCACCTGGGGATCGGGCTCCATCCGCCTGATTTCCTGAATGCTTTTGAATTGCCAGCCGGCGTAGTAGGGGCTTCTCATGCCCGTGATCGCCGTCAAGGGATATTCCCGGGTCAGGTCGGGGACACAAACTGGGTCCTGGGGGCCTGCCACATGGGTCGGAAAGGGTTCGTAACCGGCATCCCGCAAGGTTTCGGAGTAGAGTTCGATTTTACCGGAGGGGGTGCGGATTTTACCGGTCATGTCAAAAGCCCGTTCACCGAACCACATGCCTGAAGGATGTTCTTCCTCGAGTTGCTGCCGGGTGATGCCGCTGGGCTGCAGCAGGAAATCGACCATCTCTTCATCCGTTTGCCAGGGGAAATATTCTCCATAACCCATCCGCCGCCCAAGTTCGGCGAAATATTTCCAATCCGGCCAGCATTCGCCGGGAGGGTCGATGATCCGGCGGTTCAACAGGCAGTAGGACATGCCACCGGTAAGTCCATAATTCATGGCTACGCCGAGGCGCTCGGGATTGGCAGAGGCGGGAAGGACAAAATGGGCCAGCTTTGCCGTCTGCGTCATGAAAAGATCCATGACGACCAGCAGATCGAGTTTTTTCAAGGCCTGGGTAAAGAGGTCCGAATCCGGCCATGCTGCGACCATATTGCTGCCATGAACCAGCATGGCCCGGACGGGGTGGGGATTTTCGTTGAGAATGGCCTCAGGCAGTTCCATCTGCCGGCCATAGGGCGATGTCATGCCCCAGAACCCATGAAAAATCGGATAGTCTTTGCATCCGATCGGCATCTGCCCTTGATAGCCGTCGACCAGCCGCAAGTCCGGCATCCGCATGAAGGGATTCTGGCACCAGCCGCCGGGTTTGTTGATGTTGCCTGTGATCGCCTGCAGGATGGCCAGGGCCCGGTTGGTCTGAAACCCGTTGATCTGCTGATCCAGGGAGCAAATCCCCGCTTCGATGCAGGCACTTTTTGCGCCCGCGAAGATGTGGCTGATATGGTAGATGTCCTCCGCCGACACCTCGCAAATTTCTGCAGCCCATTCCGGGGTAAAATCAGCCACATGGGACATTAGTTGTTCAAAACCTGTCGTGTAATTGTCTATAAATTCCCGATCATAAAGCCCTTCCCGGATGATGACATGGATCATGGCCAGGGCCAGGGCCGCATCCGTTCCGGGTTTGATCTGAAGAAAGAGGCCCTTTTTTGCCATAGGCACGCGTTTGGGATCGATGACAATAAGGCGCAGCCCCTCGTCAAGGAGTTTGTTGATCCGGGCGGCCAGGGGCGGTTCCGTCGCATCCGGGTTATGGCCCCAGAGAATGATGCATTCGGCGTTGTCCGGATCGGAAAGGGGATACATACCGAAGGTCATCTGCCGGGCCATGATGCGGGATCGGAAGCAGTGGGCTTCGATGGAGAAGTAATTGGGGGTGCCGAATGCGCCCCGCCACCGCTGGGCGAAGGCCGATACCTGAAAATCTTCGGCTCCCTTGGAGCCGACGGAAAGGGCTACCGCCCGGGCGCCGTGCTCTGTTTTGATTTCCTGGAGCTTTGTCGCGATTTCATCCAGGGCTTCGTCCCAGCTTACCCGGTCAAACCTCCCGGCTCTGTTTCTGCGGAGGGGATATTTGAGACGGTCCGGTGCGTAAATGTATTCGGGAAGCCGGTACCCCCGGTGGCAGACAACACCCCGGCTGAAGGGGTGTTCCTTCATCCCCTCCACCTTGACGAGTTTCCCGTCTTTGACGCAGGCATTAATCCCGCAGACCTGAAAACATAACATGCAGACGGTCTTATAGACTTTCATCCCCGCTTCCATCATCGTGACCTCCTTGTTACTGGTTCGAAGATTTTTCTTGTTTCGGAAACATGCCGCACTGCAGGCACCGGTCCGCTTCCATCAGAGCTTCCCGTTCTTTAAGCCCCGTTTCCACTTCCGGAAATCCGACCAGACGTTTAGCCACGGGAAGGGTTCTTGCCGACAACCGTGGACGTTTTTTGAAATGAGTCATGTCGAGCGATTCCCAGCCGATGGTCTGGGTTTCGCTCGCTTCCGGTAGCGGTTCTCTGCTGAGGTAGCTGTGGATGGCGAAAGCAGCCCGGCGACCGTCCGCCAGCGCCTCGATAACGGAGGCCGGCCCCCGGACCAGATCGCCTCCGGCAAATATACCTTTCCTCTCTGTGGCAAGGGTTTGCGAATTCACGGCCAGAGGCTGGCCGGGCGGCAACACCTGGAAATCTGAAGCAAAAAGCGACAGATCGGGCTGCTGGCCGATGGCGACGATGACCGTGTCCGCCCGGACAGTAAATTCCGATCCGGAAAGCACGACCGGTTGTGGACGGCCGCTTTCATCGGGAGCCCCTGCCTCCGTTTTCAGGCATTCAATACCCGTTACTTTTCCACCTCCCGTTAAAAATCGCTTCGGCATTGCCCGGCAGACGATTTTCACGCCTTCCTTCTCGGCTTCTTCAACTTCTTCCGCGATGGCGGGCATATCTACCCGGGACCGGCGGTAGAGGACGGTAACGGTTTTTGCCCCCAGGCGGAGGGCGCTGCGGGCCGCATCCATGGCGGCGTTGCCGCCGCCGATCACCGCGACATGATCCCCGGCGAGGGCTGGTTTGGAAAGATTGACAGCTTTCAGCCAGGTTAAACCGTCCACAACCCCTTCTGTGTTGTTCCCTTCGATCGCGAGGGGGACGCTTTTTTGTGCCCCCATGGCGAGAAATATTGCGCTGTATCCCTGATCTTTCAGGTCTTTTATGGAAAGGCCGGATTTCCCAACCGGTTGATTCAATTTGATTTCAAATCTATAGCGCTGCAAATGGGCGATTTCCCGTTGCAGGATTTCCCGGGGGAGGCGGTATTCCGGGATGCTCCAGGCCAGCATTCCGCCGGGTGCTTCTCCCGCTTCAAAAACGGTGGTTTTATACCCGAGGCGGGACAAATAAAAAGCGGCGCTGAGACCGGCCGGGCCGGCTCCGACGACCGCCACGCGCTGAGGTTTGGCGGACCTGACATCCAAAGCAGGCGATGCCGGAGTGTCCAGTCGCCGATCGGCGACGAATCGTTTCAGGGCGTTAATGGCAACGGGGGCCCCATCAAAATGGTTGCGATTACAGCGTTTTTCGCAGAAACGGGGACAGACCCGTCCGACCGTAGCCGGAAGCGGGACTCTTTCTTCAATGAGATCAAAAGCTTGTTTATAATTTCCCTGAGTGATGTTGTTCATATAGCTGCGGATATCCACACCCGCCGGACAGGCGCTTTGGCAGGGGGGAATGAGCAGCCACGGTGAGGGTGCGTTGAGAAGACCTTCCGGCCACTGGATGCAGGTCACCGGTTCGTAGCGCTCGTCGGCCTCGCTGCAGAAACCGCAGGCTGCACAGAGGACGATTGTATCTTCACGGCCTTTTCTGGTCTTGACGGGCCAGTCGGGATCACACAGGAGGGTTCGGGCCATACCGATCATATCGGCGCGTTCCTCCGCAAGGATTGTCTCGGCCAGATCGGGTTTGCGTATTTTTCCGGCTGTGACCACCGGGATATCATGACCGGCGTGCCGCAATGCCCGGCGGATTCCCTCCGCCAGATATACCTGGGGCCCGTCCGGGTTCCACCAGCGGGGACTCATGCGATAACCACTGTAGCCGGTGCCGGCAAACGGAGGAAAACCTTCCGGCGGTGGCGCGGCATCTTCGAACCGTTCTCCCGCGGAAACACTGATATAATCGACACCCAGATCCGCCGACCGCAGAGCCACCCGTGTGCTTTGCAGAAGCGTGTTACCTTCCCGGGTAAACTCCTCCCCGTTTATCCGTATCCCGACGGGATAATCCTGAACGGCTTCCCGCACCGCCAGCACGACCTCGGAGGGAAGCTTCACCCGTCCCTCGAAATCTCCTCCGTAATCATCGGGCCGTTTGTTTCCCAGAGAGAGAAAAGACGCCAGGGTTGTGAAATGGGCCATGTGGATTTCGACAAAATCGAAGCCCGCGGCTTTGGCGCGCAAGGCACCGCCGGCAAACTGTAACGGGATGACCGAGAGCTCCTGTGGAGTCAGATCTTCCACTTTCTGACGCCAGCCGCTGCGGGAGAGTTTCAGAAAGTGCATGATCTGCAGGCCGATCTTGACTTCCGGGTTGACCTCACGGATGGATTTGACAAAGGATTTCAGCTCATTCACGAACCGGTCGTCACTGACGCGGAAATTGAAGGAACTGCGCGAGGGAAGCACCACCGCGGCTTCCACCACCATCGCACCCAACCCGCCTGCCGCCATCCTCCGGTATCTTGCCGTTACCTGTGGCGTTACATGACCGTCTTCCGCAGCCAGGCGTGTGACGGCCGCCGTCGACATGATCCGGTTCGGCAGTACACAATTCCTTATGCGGACAGGAGAAAACAAATTCGGGTATTTCAATGGGAGCCTCCAGATATAAAATTCAATCAATGCATTGATCTGTTGCCTGTGCGCATTTTATGTTAGCATATTAATAATTAATATATAAAGTATATGTCTGTGTCAAACTTTTTTTCCTTCGTTCCGCTTTTCTTGTGCGGGTGTTGAGACCGTATCATTTTATTAACATGGGGTAATAATGACGAAGTCGCTTGAATCGGCAAGTAGATATCAAAAACGTCACGCTGGATTCGGAGGCAGTGTCATAATGACGAAAACACCCATTGCGGCACATTCTTTCGATCCGACAGCTGTTCAATTTCATTATGGATTATGTTTTTAACGGAATGGCAGTAATGAAGCTATTGAATTACCGAAGTAATAAGATGAGTGGGTTGTCGTTGTAATTGATGTCGGAAGATGCTTTGACTTTTCCCTGGTTCGTTCGGTATGCTATTTAGCATATTATTACCACGGCAAATAAATATATAAATATCTTTTATTTTGTGATAAACG
>CAYPKE010000080.1:0-11122 GCA_964411235.1 uncultured Syntrophales bacterium | reverse complement strand
GAGTGGAATGGATTCCTGCCTTCGCAGGAATGACAATAAAAAGAGCAGGAATGACCGTAATAAATGCGGGAATGACAAACAAGCGCTCCGGTCAAGGTCAATCTTCCCGGGGCGGTTTTTCCTCCCCTGGTGCAACATCCTGCCCGCCCTGATAATCTTCCGGCTTCCCGACTTCAATCCCCAGAGACTTGGCGCGTTGTTCCCATTTCTGCCGCGCCAGGACGCGCATGTCCTCGACCTTATCCATTTCGTCG
The DNA here is from genome assembly GCA_964411235.1 of uncultured Syntrophales bacterium. Taxonomy (GTDB): domain Bacteria; phylum Desulfobacterota; class Syntrophia; order Syntrophales; family JAAYKM01; genus JAAYKM01. The sequence continues at coordinate 10,868 of CAYPKE010000080.1, read as the reverse complement.
ATGATTTCCATGCCCAGCAATGTCTCCACGACATCTTCCAGCGTCACCAGACCTTTGGTGCCGCCGTATTCGTCCACCACAAGGGCAATGTGACGGCGATGGTCGAGAAAGAATTCCATCAGGTTTGACAGGGGCATCACCTCGGGAACGCAACTGATAGCGCGCTTCAGTGACTCGAGCTTGCGGTTGCCCTGTCCCCGGACATTGGACATCACAATCTCATCTTTCAGGACAAAGCCCGTGACATCGTCAATATCCCTGCCGTAAACCGGCAGGCGTGAAAACGGCGTGCTCATCGCGGTCCTGATCGCGTCCGTTACAGAGATGTCCTGCGGCAGCGCTGCAATGACGGTGCGGGGCGTCATGACATCCGCGGCTTTCAAAGAGCCGAAGCGAAACAGGTTCCGGATGATCCGGGACTCGCTCTCGTGGATTCCTCCGGTCTGTTCGCCGATGTTGGCCATGGCGATGAACTCGGTGCGGCTGAACACGTGCATTTCTTTTCCGCGTGCGATCACGCGTGTCAGTCCTTCGGATACCCATATCAGGGGGTACAGGACTTTGATCATGCAGCGCACAAAGACGGCGGTGACCCCAGTGAGCTTTGTCCAATAAACGGCGCCTATGGTCTTGGGAATGATTTCCGACAGGTAAAGGATCAGCAGGGTCATGGCCGCCGAAAACAGGCCAATGCTTGCGCTCCCGAACACGATCACGGCCTGGGCACCTGCGACAATCGCCCCGACGGTATGGGCGATCGTGTTCAGCGTTAGAATGGCGGCAAGCGACCGGTCCACATTGTCCTGCCGCAGTCTCTTCAGAAGCCTCGCACGCTGGGGCTGCTTCTCTTTCAGTCCCTCGATGTACGAAGGCGTTATGCTCAAAAGAACGGCTTCCGCAACCGAACACAAAAAGGAAACGCACAGCGCCAGCAAGACATATGCGATCAGCAGCGTCAGGTCGTTAGCCGTATATTGCGGGGGCGTACTCTCCGTGGCTGAAAAGGCAGCTTGAAAAACGGAACCGCCCAACACCAAAAGCGCGACAAAGACAAATACCCGGCAAGCCTGGTGATCACGCATTCCCATATGAAATTTTTTACACATCCTCCTGAATAGCGGAACCATGACGACAATCGATCGTTTGTTTTGCTGCGACGGAATCCATCAAGACACAAAGGGGCGCCATGAACCGGCACTGTATCAGACATCCGGTGATATGAAAACCGGAAACACGCGTTTTTTTCGATCAAAAAACAAGGAACACATGATCGTGATCAAAAATGTTGCTGCGGGAAATGCCGGATCAGGTTGCTTTTTCAGGAACCGGGACGACCGTCCGGTGGCGGGATCCGGTGAAACAGTCCTGTTTTCCTTGCCGGTAAAAGCCGGCCGGTATAGGATAACGGTGCACAGGCTGTGCTCCATATCCCTTCTTCATAAACCAATCCCGGGAGGTGTCGGCATGCAGGAATTTTTTCAGAATTGGGAGGCGATACTGCTTCTGGTGGGGGCTGTCACGGGAACCATCATCATCGGGCTGGCCGCCCACATGGTTGTTTTCCATGCCCTTCAGCAAATTGCCAAACGGACCGCCACGGTTCTTGACGCTTCGATATACCGCCATTGCCGAAGGCCGGCTCAGATGATCATGCCGCTTCTGCTGCTTCGGCTTGCCCTGCCGGTCATGCCCGTTACCCTCTCCCCCGCAGTGGAAGAGAGGATCGGCCTGCTGATCAGCATCCTGCTGATCATGGCGTTTGCGTGGCTCTTCATCAGGCTGACCAGCGTTCTCGAAGATTTTATCCTCAGCCGCTACAAGCTTGACGTCCAGGACAACCTTGAGGCGCGCAAGATTTACACGCAAATGGATATCATACGAAAGATCGTGATCCTGGTTATCGCGATTGTCACCTTGGCCGTGATCCTGATGAGTTTCGAGAACTTCCGGCAGATCGGCGTGAGCATTCTCGCATCGGCGGGCATTGCCGGGCTGGTCATCGGCCTGGCGGCCCAGAAAACGCTCGCCAATATGCTGGCGGGAATCCAGATCGCGATCACCCAGCCCATCCGTATCGACGATGTGGTCATTGTCGAAAACGAGTGGGGAAGGATCGAGGAAATAAACCTGACTTACGTCGTCGTTGCCATATGGGACAAACGGCGGCTTGTGCTTCCGATCAGCTATTTCATCGAGCGCCCTTTTCAGAACTGGACGCGCGTATCCGCGGACATCCTGGGGACGGTGCTTCTCTATGTCGATTATACCGTTCCCATCGAAGAGATACGCCGGGAATTGCGGCGGGTTCTGGAGGAATCCGAATACTGGGATGGGGACGTGTGCGGTCTGGTGGTGACCGATGCCAAAGAGCAAACGCTGGAGCTACGGGCCTTGATGAGTGCCCCCGATTCCGGCGCTGCCTGGAATCTTCGCTGTGAAGTCAGGGAAAAGCTGATTGTTTTTGTGCAGAAGAACTATCCCCAGGCTTTGCCGAAAGTGCGGGCGGAATTGGTTGAAGCCAAGCCGATTTCCCCCGCCCCGGCTCATTCCCTGGGCACGAAATAGTCGATCTGGGGGAAGTCATTGAGGTTTTTGGCGATGCCCGCCTTGAGAAAAGCGTTGACCCAGCGGAAGATGTTGTTTCGCTGGACGGCGCGCCGCATCCGTTGCATGCGGAACCGACGCTCTTCCCGCGGCATGCGGAAGGCCTGGTAAATGGCGTCGGCCATGCCGCGGATGTCGTAGGGATTGACCAAAATGGCGTGTGGGTGCATCTGCGCGGCGGCCCCGGCGAATTCGCTCAAAATCAGCACCCCGTTTTGTTCGATGTTGCTTGCGCAGTACTCCTTGGCCACCAGGTTCATCCCATCCTTGAAGGGCGTGATGAGAGCGATCTCGCAGGTGCGGTAATAGGCAAGCAGCTCGGTGCGGGGCAGGGAACGGAAGATGTAGTGCACGGGTGTCCAGCCGACCTGCGCAAAGCGGCCGTTGATTTCCCCCACCAGGCGCTCGATCTCCTGCTTGAGTCGTTCGTAGGTGTCGACTCCGCGGCGGCTCGGTACGACCACCTGCAGCATGGCCACCTTGCCCCGCAGCTCCGGGTAGCGCTCCAGTGCGTCGGCAAATGCCTTCAGGCGCACGGGAATGCCCTTGGTGTAGTCCAGGCGGTCGACGCCCAGGATGATCTGCATATCGGGCAGGGTGGCATGGACATTCCACGCCTGAACGGAAACCTCCTTCGTGGCGGCGCCGCGCGCAAATTCCCGGAAGTCGATGCTGATGGGAAAGGCTCCCACGCGCACTTCCCGTTCGGGGATGGAAACGGTGCAGACCGGCCCCTTGCCGCTGATGCGCGCCCCCTTGAGGGTGCGTACACAGCCGATAAAGTTGCGGCGGTCGCGCATGGTCTGGAAACCCAGAAGATCGTATTCCAGAAGCCCCTCCAGAATCTGAAAGCGCCACGGGAGATTCAGGAAAATATCCAGGGGGGGAAAGGGAACGTGGAGAAAGAAGCCGACCTTGCGTTGCACGCCAAGCCTGTTGAGTTCAAGCCCCACCTGTATGAGCTGGTAGTCATGAACCCAGACGTAGTCCGTCTCCCGGGTATGCTCGGCGATGGATAAGGCAAATTTGCGGTTGACCTCCGTGTAAACATCCCAATAGGCCGGGTCAAAGTTGGCCAGTGATGGCTGGTCATGGAAAAGCGGCCACAGGATCTCATTGGAGAAGCCGTGATAGTACATGTCGACTTCGTACTCGCTCAATTCAACGGGCTGCAGCGTATAGCCCGTATCGGCGGTGCCCTGCTCGAGCAGGTCCCGGATACGTTCGCTGCCCGGTAAATCCTTTCCGCTCAAGCCCAGCCACCCGATCCACAGGCCGCCCCGATGGCGCAGAACCGGGCTCAGGGCTGTCACCAGCCCCCCCGAACCGGGAGAGACGCTCCACTCGTTTTGTTGCCTGTCCAGCATGATCGGCAGGCGGTTGGAAACCACCACAAGCCTTTTGTTTCCCATGTTGTCCTCCTCTTCTTCTTGGGTGCAGCAAAACTCTTGCCTGCGGAGCACGCTTACCGTTTTCCACTTTCGCACAGGAAAATCAGTTTAAGCAGAAATTGGCGGACCTCGCCGGGATGCTTCAGGCTGTAAGCGGCCGCCGTGTCGCCGGTTTTCTCCCGGACCACGATGCCGGCCCCTCGATCCCGAAGCGCCCTGAAGGCGTCTTCATCAGTCACATCGTCCCCAATGTAAAAAGGAAAAACATCTTCGCGGTCCAGCTTCAGCATGTCGAGAAGGACGAGCAGGGCCCGGCCCTTGTCCCATTCGATATCGGGCTGGAGTTCGAATACCTTCTTCCCGTAAGCCTTCCTGAGTTGGGGATGCCGGGCCATCACCCCGTCGACGCCCCTTTCGACAGTCTCCATTTTCCCCGGCTCGACGAGCCGGTAATGCACGGCAATGGAAAATTTTTTCCGCTCCACGAGGATTCCCGGAATCATGGCGAGTTCCCCGGATAAGTCCTTCTGCGCCCGGTCAAGGATCGGCAGGAATTCCTCTCCCACCCCGACATTTAAAGGTTCCCCCTTCGCATCGATAATGTCGAAGCCATGGCTCCCGGCATACGTGATGGCGTCGATACGCACTTTGTCCCGCACATCCCGGAGGTCCCGGCCGCTGATGATCCCTACGTGGCAATGCCGGGAGAGCCGCGTTATTGCCATGCGCATGTCTTCATGTAGAATCGCCTGCTCAGGTGTTTCCACGATGGGAGTAAGCGTCCCGTCGTAATCGAGAAAAACGGCAGGATGTTTTCCCGCCAGCCGGCGGGATATTTCGGCGAAGTGCTCCAGGGCGCAGGGGAGCGCGTCCTCTTTTTCCGGATCCGCGGCAACCGACACTGCGGAAAGGTCTGCAACGACGGCATGGGCGCCGCTTTTCCTCAGGGAATCCTTTTCAGCGGTGCGGGCAATGCCGATAACCAGCCCGAATTTTCCGGTCCGGCCGGCCTGGATGCCCGGGACGGTGCCTGCGATCACCGCCATGCGCTCCGGCTTCGTGCACAGTTGCCGGGCCGCCTCGAGGAGGCGATGCGGAGCGGGTTCCCCCGGAATGCCGAGGGCCTCCGCGTCCACCCCATCCACCCTTACGTCGAAGAGGTTGGCAAGATCGGCCGCATCCAGGAGCAGGGCGCTGTTTTTGCCTGAGGAAATCGCGGCGGTTTTCATGCCGTGCTTTTTGATGCGTTGGAGAAGCTCGACGACGGCCGTGTCGGTGATTAACTCTTCGAGATCGAAGATGACCGCTTCAAAAGATTCGGGCGGTATGGAGTAGTGTGGACTTTTGCCAGCCATTTCACGGTCCCATCGCAAAGTGCACGCGGCGCCAGGGTCGCTTCCCGGGCGACTTTGCTTTCTTGCCGTCAAAAAAAATGATTATGGCGGCAAGGCTCGAACTGCCGCAGTATCTGGTTTACCCTCGAAAAAGATGAAGCCTTTTAGCGCTTCAAGTATAGGGCGGGTTGGTTTGGGATGTCAATGAATACTGAGATCAGTTTTGAAATCAGGCTGATGTAATAAAAATTCCTGGGATGGAAATTCTTCCGTAGAAATAACTTTATCACTCAGGCGAAGACCAGCCACCAGATTTAAGATGGTGATGGCGCCTCTTGATCCGAAATTCATTTAAGCGTAAAGTCTGTTTATGAACGGCGGACTTCAAACGGCAAGGCGGTGAGTCATTTCAGTGAACAGGACAGGCGAAGACGAAGGCATGCATTATGAGGGGTATTGTATTCGGCCGCCCAGTGAGGCGGACAGCATCCTCCTGCAGGTGACCCTGGGTTGTTCGCATAACCGGTGCACCTTCTGCGGCACCTATCGCGACAAGCCCTTCAGGATCAAAGACGACGAGATCATCCTGAGCGACATCCGTTACGCGGCCCGGCATATGCCGCGGGAAGACCGCCTCTTTCTCATGGACGGCGATGCCCTGATCATCCCCCAGAAGCGTCTGGTGTGGATTCTCGAGCAGATCAGGGAACACCTGCCCCGGGTCAGGCGCGTCGGCGCTTATGCAAACGTCAAGAGCATCAGCCTGAAATCCCAGGAGGAACTGGAGCAGTTGCGCAGTCTTAACCTGGGAATCCTTCATTACGGGGTCGAAACCGGTGACGATGATATCCGGGAGGCGATCCGGAAGGGTTCCACGGCAGCGACCTGTATTGAAATGGGACGCCGGGTGAAAGAAGCGGGCATCCAGGTGTGGGTTACGGTGCTCCTCGGCATCGGCGGCCGCGGGAAATCACTCCAACATGCCCGGTCGACAGGTGAACTGCTGAGTGCCATGGATCCCGATTTTGTCGGCGCTTTGACGGTGATGCTTATTCCCGAAACGCCCCTTTACCGGGATTTCCATAACGGGACATTCATGCTTCCCGATCAAACCGGCCTACTGCAGGAATTGCGGGAGATGATCACGCATACCCATCTGAGCCGCGGGTATTTTTTCTCGAACCATGCCTCCAACTATCTTCCCGTCAGGGTAAAGCTGCCCGGCGGCAAGCAGAAGGCCCTTGATGTAATCGATGCAGCCCTGCGGGGAGATGTGCGCCTGACGCCGGAGTGGATGCGGGGATTGTAAAGCGAAGCGTGAAAAAAAGGAATCAAAGGAAAACGATCCAGGATTTTCATTTTGAAGGAGATGCAGTCATGTCAACCGCCAGGACCATTCAGGTAGAAGAGCAGTACGCCCCGCCGTTTTTTAAAAAAATACCCGTTTCGATTGAAAGGGGCGCCGGGGTCCATGTCTGGGACGAAGAAGGAAACCGCTTCCTCGATTTCACTTCGGGATGGGGAGTCACATGCCTGGGGCACGCGCACCCGGTGATCACTGATGCGCTGCTTAATCAGGGGGGTAAGATTCTCCAGGGACCCCACGGCGGAATGACCTACTCACCGGCGCGGGCCCGTCTTTTGTCGCTGCTGGGGGAGATCCTCCCGGCGCCGCTGACAAGGATTTTTTTTGCCAACAGCGGCGCGGAGGCAAACGACGCGGCGATCAAGCTGGCGAGAAAAGCGACAGGCCGGATGGATGTGATTGCCATGGAACAGAGCTTCCATGGACGGACCATCAGCACGGCATCCGCAACGGGACAGGCAAAGCACAGAGAGAAGTTCAACCCGTTGATGCCCAATTACCGTTTCGTTCCCTACGATGATCTGAATGCGGTGAAGCATAACTTGGACAGCAGGGTCGCAGCCCTGATTCTGGAGCCGATTCAGGGCGAGGGAGGCGTCATCATTCCTGCCGACGGTTATCTCCGGGAGGTAGGCAGGCTGTGCAGTGAAAACGGCAGCTTGCTTATCATCGACGAAATCCAGACGGGATTTTGCCGGACAGGACCCATGTTCGCAACGGCTGCCGCGCAAGTCGAACCGGATTTCTTGACGATGGCCAAAGGCATTGCCGGGGGATTTCCTTTCGGCGCTTTTGCCATGTCCGAGCACGTTTCCTCGAAGCTCGAAGCCGGCGACCATGGTGGAACTTATTGCGGCAATCCGCTCGGCTGCGCGGTCTCCTACGCGGTGATCAGGTATCTGCTGGACCACCATATATCCGCCGAGGTGATAAAGAAAGGTGAGTCAGCCCTGAAGCGCATGCGCAACTGGATGCGGAGATGCCCGGGAAGGATCGTCGATGTGCGCGGCCGGGGGCTGCTGCTGGCAATCACGTTCCGCGACGAGAAAACAGCCGGTGACGTGACGGAGGCATGCCTTGCCCGGCGACTTTTTGTCAGGCAGACCCAGGAAAACATGATCAGGCTCCTGCCTGCCCTGAATATAAGCTACGAAGAAATGGACGAAGGACTGTCGCTTCTTGAGCAAGCCATTGATGAAACCTTGGGCAAACCGTAGGCGGCCATCGCACGGCAGCCCATCGTTTTCACTCGTAAAACCTTTTGCTTAAATGTGTCGCGGCTGCCTTCCGGGCGAACATCCATGGCCTTCTCTCGAAAAGGCAAAAAGAAATGCCGTCGGGGGCCACCATATCATGCCATCCGGTTTCCGGTTTGCGCCGGGTTGATGATTTCATTGGCACAGGGAACCTGCGATGCGGCAGGCTGAATTGTTAACTGCGAGGGGAACTGGAAGATCTTCAGGTCAAAAAAGGAGGCCACGGAAAGAATATGATCGAAAATGTCAGCCTGGACCGCTTCGTAGTTGACCCACGCAACATCATTGACGAAGGCGTAGACCTGCAGGGGGACGCCTTTCTCACCCGGAGGCATCTGCCTTACCATTTGAATTAAATCCTTGTGAATTTTAGGATGGTGTTTCAGGTAACTGGCGATATAGGCCCTGAACGTGCCGATATTTGTCAGTTTGCGTCCGTTTATCGGCACCGAGGTGTCGATGGCATTCTTTTTGTTGTATTCCTCAACCTCTTTTCTTTTATTCCGGATATAATCCGTTAAAAGATGGGCCGATTCAAAGCGATCCAGCATCTCCTCATCGCAAAATTTGATGCTGCTGATATCGATATAGACGTTCCTCATGATGCGGCGGCCACCGGCAAGAAACATCCCCCTCCAGTTTTTGAAGGAATCCGAAACCAGGGCATAGGTGGGTATGATGGTCAGGGTTCGATCCCAATTGCTGACCGTTACGGTATGCAGGCTTATGTCAATAACATCCCCGTCGGCTCCATATTTTGGCATCTCAATCCAGTCGCCGATCTTCACGAGGTTGTTGGTGGTGACCTGGACTCCAGCGACGAAATTCAGGATCGTATCCCGGAAAATCAGCATCAGGACGGCGGTAACCGCACCGAGCCCTGTAAAAAGGTAGACGGGTGACTTGTTCAGGAGAATCGACAGGGCAAAAATGCAGGCGACAAGGCCGATGATAATCTTGGTTACCTGTAAATATCCCTTGATGGGTCGCGAATTGGATATTTCATAATGATTATAAATGGAGCCAACGGCATTCAGCAAGGCATAAAGTACCAATACGGACATGAACAGGATATAGAGGTTTGCCAGTCCGTAGGTGAAGTTGACCATCTTCGGGAACTCCGCCATGAAGGCAGGGGCCACCCAATAAATCACCATGACCGGCGCCAGGTGGGATAAACGCAAGAAAACCTTCTTTTCCAGCAGCGCGTCGCCCCAGAGTGTCCGGCTTTTCCGTATCAGGTTATGCTCGATTGCCAGGATAATGTGGCGGGCGATCCAGTTGGCCAGAATGCTCAACAGGATCAGCAGAAGAATGAAGACGAGCCCCTTGATGGGCATAATCATAGCCTCAGGAGTGCCCGCCTGCAGCAGCCATGTTTCTATTTGCGAACTGAATTCATGCATGATCTTCCTCTCTCACCTGGCAGTGATGTTCCTTAATGCTCGCCAATTTGTATTTACCGCTGATGTTGGCGGGGATTATCGCGGGCACGGGGATAAGGTTGATATCCGTGCTCATTTGTCGGCCAGTGAAATCGGGGCAGCAATGCCCCGATTTCACTGGCGCTGAATAAAACGTTGTGCGGTAACCGAGTCGGCCATCGGGCATTTGCAGTGTGTGCGGTGGAAGGACCATCGACGCCTGAAATGAGCAGAAGGAGACCGGATCGATACGATCCTCTTTGGCGACGGCATGGTCTTAGGAAAAAGCCGGCTTTTGCGCCGATTGTTCCTGCAGTACTCGGGTAGCTGTCGATGGCTTTGTTGCCGCTCTGTTTTTCAAATTGTTGCCGTATGGAACGTCAGTCCTGATAGCGACTTCCCAGGACCGACTAACCTTACGCCCACCCTATTGCACGAAGATAAACTTCCTCTTCAATCGATGCCTCCTCAACTTTATAGTCAAGCGCAACCCAGGAAACTTCATCCAGGGTATCCCCGTCTTCCAGGAGGATCACAGGTTGCCCGCTGCGACTTTCCGGATGGTTTGTGGAAATTTCCGCGCGGATTGTTTCCCGTTTGCCGCCTGTTGTGAATATGTTCTGAAAAGACAAAATCATAATAAGCATTCACCTCCTTTCCGGTATCGTTCACTATGAATGCGCATGGCTTAAATCAAGCCCATTTTCTCGAGTTTTTCCTCCTCGTATTCCGTTGCCTCTTCCACCTGGCATTCCATGTCGAGCCAGGTACTTTTATCAAGAGTGTCGCCATCTTCCAAGACGATGATTGGCATTTCTTCGCCGTCCCAGGGATCTTCTGTGATGATCTCCGCCTCGACGGTAAGTCGTTCCCGGCTTGTCGAGACATTATCTCTGAAAGATAGAACCATGAAATCACCTCCTTAACTAGAATTGGACTTTCATTGATACTCACAAAAGTTTTTTCCTTTTGTCAACCCCTGTTGGCCAAAAAAAGAAATCCCTTATTGAAAGTACCGGATGCCGGGCCATGCTGCGCTTGTCCGGCATGACAATCTTTTTTACCTGCGGAATGGATTCCTGCCGCAGTTTATCCTGGTCCCGGCTTGAGCCGGGATAAAATCCGGCAGCGATGGGAATGACATTAAAAAGACGGGAATGACGGTTTTGAGATATCCCGTTGCCTTGCTCCTTGAAATGACGGATACACCGGTGGTGTGAGAGGAATTATCAGCGCGGGTTCGCGGACGGGCGTTGTTTTTCCATGGGCCGGTTGGCCCTGGATGCCCCATTTAGAAGGGTGTTTGTTTTAATCAGGCTGGGGGCGATACAGCGCGATTTTTTCCGGGGGGTGTTCCATTAAAGCTATAACCGCCTCAATCTGCTGTCTGAACTTCGCCAGTTTGTCGCCGGACAAGGCGCTTGCGGTTGGGAGCTTGGCCTTCAGGGGGTTGACCGGACGTCCATTGACATGCAGCTCGAAATGAAGGTGCG
>CAYPKE010000079.1:0-11264 GCA_964411235.1 uncultured Syntrophales bacterium | reverse complement strand
TTATCAAATGCTTATATCTGTCTCAGTGTACTAAAATGTCAGAAGACCCATAAAAGAAATGGAGCACCTTGCCGAACGGATAAAAGCAAGGAAAGCGGGAGTCGGAAAATACCTGTTTGCCGGAACAGAGAAAATGGCTGGGTTTGCTCCCGTGGAAATGGGCGGGTGGTCCATTGCAATAACCCGGAACCACGAAGAAATCATTGCCCAGGCATCGGCCATTCGAAATATTATTATCCTGGCATCATTCATCTCGATTATCCTCGTCATCGGAACCATCTTTCTTTTGAGCCGTCCCCTGATCAAACCTCTCAAACGCGCCGCCGAGGTGGTTTCAGGCGTCGCCGGGGCCGTTTCTTCCTCATCGTTTCAACTTTCCTCATCCAGCCAGAGCCTTGCTGAAGGGGTTTCGGAACAGGCGGCCTCCCTGGAGGAAACATCTTCTTCGCTGGAAGAAATTTCCTCTATTGCCAAGCAAACGGCTGATCGTTCTGTACGGGCGGGCAACCTCATGCGGCAGGCACAAAGCGCGGCCCAAAAAGTTATTGCCTGTTTGGATGGCCTGACAACCTCCATGCAGAAGGTTTCCATTGCAAGTGAACAAACCTCGAGAATCGTCAAAAACATAGATGAAATTGCTTTTCAGACCAATCTGCTGGCGCTTAACGCGGCCGTCGAGGCCGCCCGGGCCGGGGAAGCCGGTGCGGGATTCGCCGTGGTTGCCGAAGAAGTACGCAATCTCGCCCTGAGGGCGGCGGAGTCGGCGCAAAGCACGGCCGGATTGATCGAGGACACGGTTCACAAAATCAGACAGGGAGTGGAACTGGTACAAAAAACCAATGACGCCTTCGGTGACCTCGGGAAATATCGCGTCGGAGTCACCGATTTAATCGACCAGATCAGCGTGGCGGCCAAAGAACAGGCCGAGGGAGTGGAACAAGTTAACCGGGCGGTTGCGGAAATGGACAAGGTTACCCAGCAGACAAGCAGCCACGGCGGAGGAATCCGCCTCAACGGCATCGGAGCTCAGCGCTCAGGCGGAAGAACTGATCAGGGCCTCCGAAAGCCTCCTGGACATCGTTGAGAGTAACGCAGCAGGGGAAACCCTGCGGAACGTATAACCGGTGGTACAGTTGGCGCTCCCTCCGAAACCGCTGCGGGAAACGCACAAGAAGAGAAAGCGGGGCTTGCGGGAGCGTCGCTGATCAGAGCGATCAGCATCCGCACGGCCCAGAAGCAGATCGGCATCAGGGACGGGGAGGAGCCGATCGCATCTCTTAAAGATTCCTCAGGCCTTCACATGCAGAATCGGAAGTCCCAAGTGACCACGCTTCGTTTCCCCGTAGAAGCGTGTTTCTTCCCGAACCGTAGGATGCCCTCTTCTCCCCCGCCCATAGATCTCGATCGGATGGGATCCTCCCAGATGGAGGACATGCTTTCCGTGGCGATCCGCCAGAAAATCCACGGCACCGTAGAGTTTTCCCATTTTCTCCACTTTGAGCGGATCCTCGAAGAGAGAGCTCTGGACGGGAACCGCCGGCGCCAGGTCGAGGAGCACCACTTCCGTGGCGCGGTAGAGATCACGGGTATCATAAAGGTGATCAAAGAGCTCCCGGAGCAACCCTGTCAGCTCAAGAGGGTAGCTGGAAGGACGCAAGAGACGGACTTCCCCCGCCAGAACCGCAAAATTCTGTTTTTTCAGAATGGCAACGATCCTCCTGGGAGAAAGCCGGTAATGGCGGGCCTTGAGGCAGGCCGATTCGCAGTTCCGCAGGAGATGGGCAAACAGGTAAGCCTTGTCGGCGCGGGGAGGAAAAAAAGTTTTGCCCTTGCTGATGGAAGCATAGCCACTCTTTTCTTCTTCCGTCACAGGATACAGGGAGCCGCCTCGCAATTCGTGCCAGATTTCCACCCCCGGTTTTGTAAACCGCCTCCTGACCGTTTCTTCGGGAAGGCGTGCAAATTCGAGGGCTGTCCGAATCCCCATCTTGCGCAAATACTGCGTTGTCGCGGGGCCGATCCCCCAAACCCCCTCAACGGGCAGATCCCGAAGAAAAAAGGCGATGGCCCTTCCGGGGATCAGGGTCAAGCCATCCGGCTTGCAGTATTTCGAGGCCACTTTGGCCAGCACCTTCGTGACACTGAGACCCACGGACACAGTGATGCCCAACTCCCGGCCGATCTCTCCCTTGATCCGGCCGGCAATTCCCTCGTAAGAATTGGACAAGGCCCGGCGCATCCCTGTAATGTCGGCAAAAGCTTCGTCAATCGAGTATTCCTCAACCTGGGGAGTGAAGCGCCGGAGGATATGAAATATTCGCCGGGAGAAAAGGCTATAGGTTTCGTAATCGGAAGGCATAACGATCAGGTCAGGACATATTTTCCGCGCCTCGGCCAGGGAAAGGCCCCGCTTGACGCCCAGCTTCTTGGCGGCATAACTGGCGCAGGCGACAATACCCCGTTCACCACCGGTAACGATCGCTCTCCCCCGGAGTTCCGGGTGGATCGCCTCCTCGCAGGAGGTAAAGAAGGCATCGCCGTCCACATGGAGAATCGCCCGCGGCCAGGAATGAAGGCTGAAAATCAGTTCTTCCATGGCACCCTTCAGAGACAATACTTGCGAAAAAGCCCCGTCACAACGCCACCGACACGGAGTTCGCCCCGGGGACGGATTGCCGGATAAAGGGGATTGGCCGCTTCCAGGTAGAAGCCGGCCTCGTCCCGGCGAAGAAATTTAAGGGTCCATTGACCGTCGACTTCCGCCAGGATGATCTGCCCCGGTTTGGTCCGGTGCCCCTTTTCGACCACGACCAAGTCCCCCTCCCTGATTCCAGCCTCCGTCATCGAATCGCCGCTGACCCTGAGAAGAAATGACGCTTCAGGACGGGAAAGCAGGTATTCGGCCAGGGAAAGTGAATCCCGCCGAGACTCCTCGGCGAACGCGGGTAAGCCCGCTTCCACCACCCCCAACAGGGGAAGCGCAAAAGCGGAATGCCCGGGTTTAAGAAAGCCCCTCTCATCCTTTTCCAGAATTCCTTCGGCCACCAGGCGCTTCACCCAGAACTGGGGTGTGCCTTTGCTGGGTGTGTCGAGCAAAACGGCCATCTCGGAATAGGTCGGCATCCGCCGTCTTTCCCGGTAAAAATGCATGATCTTGCGGGCAACCTGACCCAAGGTTCGCTTCTCTTTCATGACCCCACGCTAATCATACGATCGTATGACTGTCAAGATGTTTTTCGCCTTCCGGCTGAACGGTGAAAAGAAAAATGGGGATGGTTTTCCGCAAACCATCCCCTGATTCCCCCCGGACTTTTTTCTTTATAACACGCGCAAACCCGTCCGGCATATCTGCCGGACCGTTCAGTTGGCCTGAGACATGATTTTATCGAAGGTTCCGTCCTTCTTCATATCGTCCAGGGCCTTCGAAAAGCCCTCTGCAGCCTTTTGGCCGTCGCCGTTGTTCTTGAAGGCATAGTAAACGGCCTGCCTGGAAAGCGGCTTGCCGGAATCATACGTTATGGTTGTCTCACCGCTTTTCTTCAGCGCCTCAAGACCGCTCTTCTCTTCGACGACAAAGGCGTCGATACGACCGGCCGCCAGCTTTCTCATGTTGGTCACATCGTCATCCGCTTCATCGAAGATAATCTTCTTGTTCGACATCAGATCTGCCGCATAAGGATAACCTCTTGTAATGCCAACCCTCTTTCCCTCAAGATCCTTGATGGTCTTCAGGTTCGCAGCACCTTTTTTAAAAAACGCGAAGTCCACTTTCATGTAAATGGGAGCCGACTTCGCCGCCGGACCGGAAATCAGCACATCCAGCGCGGGGAAAAACCCGTCTATCTGCCCCTGGGAAAAGCTTTCCACCGTTCTGGGAGGAGGAGCGAGCATGATATCGACGGCAAACCCGGCACGCTTGGCCACCTCTTTGGTCAGATTCACAAACACTCCCTTGTCCTTGCTCTCCACCATCTTGGGAATCGGATAGCTTCCGACTTTGAGCGACGCCGCCATCAACGGGGATACGCTGATCATCAGCATAAGGGCCATCGACAAAACAAACACCTTTTTCATGATTTTTTTACCTCCTCCAATGATTCGTTTTCAGATTGAAATCCCCAAGACCCTTCCGGAATTCTCACCCTCTTGACTCCGGAAACCGCCCCCCCCGCCTTACTACTCACCCTTACGTCTCATGCATGCGGTCACCGCCAATCTCTGCAATAGCAACCGTTTCGCCAAAAACAGAGGATACGGCCGCTCAAGCCAAGGTCAGGCGCTTTTTCTCCATATTACTCCCGCCTTCGGTGCCGGCAGGGCCAGACCGCGACCCCCGCCCGTTGCCGGGGGGACGTAACCTTCTTCGGGAGAATCCTCATAATCCAACGTTCTTTCGATGGCTTCCGCAGAAACAGACTTCCCCTGAATGACGCCCTCCAGAGCCTCAACATAAACACGCATTTGCTCCGCCTGACTTGCAAGCTGCTGGGATGATGAGGCAAATTCTTCTGCGTTCGCGGCATTTTGCTGTACAACCTTGTCCATTTCCGCCACGGCGATGTTGACATGCTCGACCCCCTGGGCCTGCTCCCGGGAGCTTGCGGAAATTTCGCTCACCAGATTCCCCACTTCCGCCGATCGATTCGCCACGGTGGCGAAGGCTTTATCAGTCAGCTCAACAAGCCCGTACCCTTCCTTCACCTTGGCGACAATGCCCTCGATCAATTGGGATGTATTCCTAGCCGCATCTGCCGCCCGCATGGCCAGATTTCTGACCTCGTCGGCTACCACGGAGAAGCCGGCCCCCGCTTCACCCGCCCGGGCAGCTTCGACAGCTGCATTCAGCGCCAGCAAATTCGTCTGAAAGGCAATTTCATCGATTGTCTTGATGATCTTTGACGTTTCCTGACTGGCGGTGGAGATTTCCTGCATGGCGACAGTCAGGCGCGACATCGACTCGTTGGCCTTCGCCACAATCTGATTGGCATCCTTCATGAGGCTGTCCGCATGAGAGGCATTGTCCGCATTCTGTTTGGTAATGGAAGCCATTTCCTCCAGGGAAGACGAAGTCTCCTCGATCGATGCCGCCTGCTCCGACGCCCCCTCCGCCAGGGACTGTCCGGAGGTGGTAATGTGATCGGCGGCGACGGATACCTGCTCGGCGGCGCTTTCCAGACCGGCGATCACTTTGTTGATGGGCCGGATCAGGAGCATGCGGAGGCTGAAGAAGAGAATCAGAATGAGGGCGATATTGATCACCGCCGCCACGACAATCGTATTGATCACCGACTGCATCAGTTCCTCTTGCATGAATTTTTCCGTCATGTAAAGCTCGACAGAACCGATTTTGCTGTCGTTGCGCATCACATCCCTTTTGCTGACAATGAAATCATCCCCTTTGATCTCTTCCTTGGAATCGACGACATTCCAGTCGTTGTCCCTTTTCAACCCCAATGTGATTGCCTTGCCGGCCTCACCCCTGACCAGCAGACTGTAAGCGCTGCTGGCGGCCATCTCGGACAGAACCACCTCCCGGGCATGAATGTTGTCCATGTTCCATAGGGGGTTTACGATATTTTTTGCCAGACGTTCGATGATGACATTGCTTTCCCGCTTCAAGTCGCCTTCGAGCCTGTTCTTTACGGAAAAGTAGTTGAAAACCATGTAGCCCAGCAGAACGACGGAAATCAAGCATACCAGAGGCAGGCTTAACTTGAATTCTATCCCCTTGAAAAACGCCGATTTGTTGAATCTAACCACGATTGACTCCTTTCGTATCCGTTTTAAGTAACCGCGTTCATGACCTGATCATCCCCATGTCGGCAAATGAAAAAAATTTGCAGTCCTCTTGCCTGATACCTTTATCGGCAATTATGAAAATCAACTTTAAATATTTTATTTTATGCAATCACCTCTGATTTTAACAAATCCCGCCAATCAGCATAATATTATGCCCATTAGGCTGATTGGACGTATCATTTTCCCGGCACGATCGCCTTCGGGAAGTACCGGTTTCAGCGTGAATCTGTCTGCATCTATTCGCATTTATTGTACCATTCATAAGAATGACCGAATTGTCTTAACCAGAAATAAACGGAAGGCACTTAAGAAGGTGCCATGGCCCTGACAGCGTCTTTCGTGATAATTCTGCCTGCGGCAGTTCCGGCCGTTATTCTAAACAATGGAAACACGGATCAGATTCCCGATGGTCGCTTCTATCCTCGGAGATCGCTGAAAAACCCTGCAGGCGCCTTTGGATTCACCCCGGGATTGGTCTGCCTTTCCCGATTTCCATGATTGACCTTCTGTCTTTAGCGAACAGATGGGGCAGAGTCCTTCTTTTTTTCTTGAAAAACAAGACTCTTCTTGTAAAACAAGACCCGTTGACATCAATTCGGGTATCCGGAGGTATCCATGGGACTTCTAAAACTGCTGATCGACCAACCGCTGACATTTTTGCTGCTGGCCATCCCTTTGCTTTATTCCGTCATCATCCATGAACTGGCTCACGGTTGGGTCGCACTCGTTATGGGAGATTCAACAGCGAAAAAACGTGGCCGGCTGACGCTGAACCCCCTGAGACATCTCGATCCGCTCGGAACGCTGATGCTTTTTCTCTTTGGTTTCGGATGGGCGAAACCCGTGCCGGTCAACCTGGAAGCCCTTAAAAGCCGCCGTACCGGATTCATACTGGTCTCTTCCGCAGGCATCATTGCCAATATGGTGCTCGCTTTTCTTGCCATTCTGACAACACAGATACTGTCACCCCCTTCGCCCGGCCCCATGGCAACCTTTCTGTTCTATATGGCCCAAATCAACATCATTCTCGCCGCATTCAACCTGATTCCGATCCCCCCGCTCGACGGGTCCAAAATCGTCATGGGATTCATGCCGGACAACCTGCGCAATTTTTTCCACCGCCTGGAACCCTACGGCTTCTTTGTGATCATCGCCCTGCTGTACCTGGGTGCCCTGAACCCGCTTATCGCCTTTTTCCGCTGGATGATTCTTTCCGTCATCAGCCTTTTTCTTTAATGACAAAGCTTGCACATTATCATCCTGATGAATTCCGCTGGGTTAAAATACAAATAAAAAAAGCCCCCGGCCAATAGCTTGCCGGGGGCAGGATATCTCGATCAGACATCGCCAAGGACGACAGGAGATGCGAGGCCGATTCTTATTTCAATGCATTCGGACAAGGAAGCGGCACCGCGACGGGTCTGACATATTTCTTCAATAACGCCTCTGTCTCGTTTACCCCCAGTTTCGTAAAAAGGAAGGCATACTGGTCTTCCAGTGCGTCCATGATCACCTTCATGCGGTCTGCAGGCAGGCTCCATATTTCCTTTTTGAACGGACCGAAGCCCTTTTTACGTGTTTTGTAAAGAAACTGCTCTTCCGTGTCGCTTTCCTTTCTCTCATCCGTATGTTTTTCCTTGAGAAGTCCATAAATTCGGTCTTTCAGATCTTCCGGAAAAGCCGGGCTTTCATAGATCATGTTCTGAAAGCCCGTTGCGAGGTGAACCTCCGCTGTCCCCCGTGCGGGAAACTGGTCAAAAGCTTCTTCCGGCAAAGTGGATGCGCCGTGCTGGACCGCTCCGGCAAGACCGTACTCGACTCGCGCCACCTCGGACAGCTTCTCCAGTGTGTCGAAATCGATCTTGACCTTGGCAATTGTCCCGTCGGGAAGGGGTACACCCCCATGGGTTGTCCCGGTCTGCACGCTGATTTTGCTGATCCCCTTCAATTCTCCTCCGTTTTTACCCAACTCCGCGAGATACCCGTCCATAAAGGCCCGCAGTTCCTCAACAGTGCTGTTTTTCCCGCCGACTTCTCCGATCTCTCCGCCGACGGAAACCGTGATGCCTTCCGGCTCCAGGTCCCTGATCATCGTGGTCAGCTCCGCCGCCAGGGTGTAGTTCAGACGCTGCTGCTCCCCGATGGTCGCCAGGGAAAGATCCACCAGGGTGGATGAATCAATATCTATGTTGTAAAAGCCCGCTTCCAGCGCTTCCCAGATGAGGTCTCGCACCGCCCTGGTTTCCTTGTCCGGATCCTGGGTAAAACGTTTTGCGTTGAACTGGAAATGGTCCCCCTGGATGAAAAGCGGGCCCCGATAACCGGCCTTGACCGCACCGGCAATGACGGCGCTTGCGTATTCAGCGGGGCGCTGGAGCGTGTAGTCTATTTCGGAACGGGCGATTTCAAAGATGACCGGGCCGACACAGCCCTTCATGGCCGCACGAAGAACAGCCTGAGCCGTCGCGTAGGTCAGAGTCCGAATGTTGATTGCCGGCACCGTACATCCGGCAACTTCCTTCCGGCCCATCGCTTCGTAAAAGGGCTGGATGGAGGCCGGATAGGCACCCCAGGCCGTGCCTGTTTGCCGAATCAGCCAGGAACAGAGGGAGCGAATTTCCGAATCCCCTCCAAAAGCTACCGTCTGAATCATTTCGTCGATCAATTGCGAGCGGAGTCGATTCTCGTCGAGAATTCTTACCTCATCTCCGTCAACCCTTATAATGCCGGACAGGGCTGTCCTGACCTGTTCCGCTGTTTCATACACAACCACGACAAAAACATCCTTTCTTATCTTTCCGGTCAATAAAATACATCCCATTTCAAATAATCACGGGCCTTTTCCACCTCAAAGCGGCTGCCGATATAAACGGGACAGCGCTGCCCGAGTTCCGTCACGGGAATGGAGAGTATGTCCCGGTAGCCGTCCGTTGCCCTGCCGCCGGCCTGTTCAATGATGAAAGCCATCGGCTGCAGTTCGAACAACAGACGCAGTTTACCCTTGGGACTGTCTTTCAGGGCGGGATAAGTAAAGACCCCTCCTTTCTTAATCAGGACCTGGTTTATATCCGGAACAAATCCGCCGCTGTAGCGGAGCTTGTATCCAGCCTCCTCCAGGTACTCGACATACTGCAGATGCTCCGGTGTCCAATCCCTGTGCAAACCACCGGGACTATAGATGGAGCCCTTGTCTTTGAGGCGGATATTTTCCTCGGAGAGAACGTACTCGCCTTCGCGGTTCAGGACAAATTCATGGCTGCCCTTTCCGGCGGAATAAACCATGGTCATGAGGGGACCGTAAGTGATGTACATGGCGGCGACCATCGAATATCGTCCTTCACTGAATACAGAATCCTTGTGGATGCCGATAATGGTGCCGATGGAAAGATTCGTGTCCACCAGAGAGGAACCGTCCAGGGGATCGGCCGTTACAATATACTTCTCATGACCCTTGCCGATCCGGATCACGGTGTCTCGCTCCTCTGAAGCATAATCGAGAACAAAACCCGAATACTGAAGCTGGTTTTTCAGGATTTCATCGGCGCCGCGATCCAGCGTCAACTGGTCTTCCCCGTAAATATTCTTGAAGCCAGCCAGCTTCCGGTTGGACTCGTAAATCTTTGCGGATATGTACTTCCCCATCACGCCGATCTGCCAGATCAAGCGCCGCAGTTCCTGGTCCACACCGGCCAGCCACATGTGACGCCGGAGATCCACGGAAAACTGCGTATGATCGTTGATTCCTTCGCTCATACACGCACCTCGCCAAAAGTTAGCCACTTCTAACAACTAATGCCCGTTTTGACAAGCGGATTTTTCCCGGTTGTGGCCGATGCAAAGACTTAAAAGCCATATATTACAGGGCTAATTTGAAAGGAGTCTCTTTTGTTTCAGGATGGTCGGTGTTTCGGGAATCGGCTCCCCGGCTTTACAATTGCTCGACTTCATAACCCCGCTGACGCAGAAGATTAACCAATCCTTCGCTGCCCAAGAGATGACCGGCTCCGACGACGAAAAAAACATGCTGTTTCCGCTTCAGGAAAAGTTCAATCTGAGACAGCCAGTTGTGATTTCTCCGGACGATGAATTTCCGGTACAGTTCCGGATAGTCGGTAAAGCTCTTGAGGAGCATTTTTTCCAGATTTGCGGTATCCCCGTTTGTCCAGGCCAGCATCATATCTCCCATCTGCAATTCCATGGCATCATAATCATCCAGAGTCTGCCGAACGAGAAATTCCTGCTCCTGCGGCGAAAGACTGTCGAAAATCCCGATCTGGTAGCGTAACGTCTCCAGGCCATACGTTCTTTTCCTCTCATCGAGGGCCCTGGCGTAAAAATATCGGTCGATCCCCTTGGCGGGATCAAACCCGAGCTGGTTCAATTTGAGACCGATCAGGGTCATAGCCACGCTCCAGGGTTTGAAGTGCGAAAAAACGGCCACGTCAATCCCGAATTCCGTCAATCTTTCTCCCAAGCGCCGGTAAACATCGGGGGAAAGACTTTGCCCCAGAGTGCGGCCATCGGCAAAAACCGATTGGGAAAGCATCAGGACCTGGGTATCCGGCGAGTCCATCTCGGCCATGTCCACCTCGAACACCACCGCCGTTGACACTGCAAAAGCCTTTTCGATCGCATCGTTAAGGGGGTAACTCGCCTCCCGCATGAAATGAATGGAGCCAAGAAGATATATCGTACTGCCCGGTGACGTTACCTTGAAAAGGCACGATCGGCCGGAGTGATTCCCTGCATGAAGCAGTGAAGTGGATAAAACAAGGATTATCAAACCGGCCAGGCACAGGACAACTCGTTTCGGGAAATAAGCGCTCATGTTTTCCTCCTTCAATGACAAAGCATTTTAACGTGTTTTGCCGGAAACGGTAAAGCCCATTTTGCATGCATGGACAATAATTCAATGATGTGCTGCCGGATGTTTGAATAAGAATGCCAAACTTTAGCAGATTCTTTATCTGTCCGGCGATTCAGTCGGTCCAGCATGAACGAGGGTCGGGTGCCTCCTTGAAATAAAAAGAGGGTCAACTCTCAACTGAGCTAACCCTCTTTTATGCTTATGGTGCCGAAGCCGGGACTTGAATTCAAAAATAATAAATTTTACGAGTCGGCTGCAATTCCCGCATTCCCTTTGATTACGGTAACATAGAGAGCATTTGCTTTTGTATAATATGTAAAACTGATGGCATAATTGCATTCAGGATTGAAGAAAAACGTTACAAAAACGTTACAAGCTATCCAACTGATCAATATCTACTAATCTACCCGTAGTGTAGATTTCCATACACACAACCTTCCATGGAATCGACCTAAACGACCTAATCGCCTAGACGATCCAGACGATTATGATTTTTTTAGAAAGGCCACTATCTCCCACATGCCAGGCTCACCAGGACGACAATCAACAGCGGCAAGCCAATCATCCAACCCGCTCCTGACTGTTTTTGAGTAACGAC
>CAYPKE010000078.1:0-11287 GCA_964411235.1 uncultured Syntrophales bacterium | reverse complement strand
TCCGTTAGACGCCCGTCATCAAGAATCTGCAGCAGGATGTTGAAGACGTCCGGATGGGCCTTTTCGATTTCGTCGAACAGAAGGACGGCGTAGGGGCGTCGGCGGACGGCCTCCGTGAGATATCCCCCCTCGTCATATCCGACATATCCCGGAGGAGCCCCGATCAGACGTGCCACGGAGTGCTTCTCCATGTATTCCGACATATCGATGCGGATCATCGCCTGCTCATGATCAAACATAAATTCCGCCAGCGCTCTTGCCAATTCCGTCTTGCCGACACCGGTGGGTCCAAGAAAAATAAAGGAGCCGATCGGACGGTTGGGGTCCTGCAGGCCGGACCTTGCCCGGCGCAGCGCGCTGGAGACGGCGGCGATTCCCTCATCCTGACCGACCACACGCAATTTCAACCTCTCCTCCATCTGAATCAACTTGTTGACATCGCTTTCCATCATCCGGGAAACGGGAATCCCCGTCCAGTTGGCGACGACTTCCGCCACGTCCTCCGCGTCAACTTCCTCCTTGAGCATGGCGTTCTCCTGCTGCAACCGTTCAAGTTTTTCCTGCTCCGCTTCCAGTTCCCGGTTCAATTCCACCATCTTCCCATACCGGATTTCCGCGGCCCGGGCCAGATTGCCATCCCGTTGCGCATTCATTTCTTCCGTCTTGAAGATTTCGATCTGCCCCTTGATGTGTTGAATATTTTTAATGATCTCCTTCTCCGACGACCAACGGAGCTTCATCCGGTTCATCGACTCCCGAAGCTCCGCCAGTTCCGCTTCGATCTTGTTGCGCCTGTCCACGGATGTCGAATCCGTTTCCTTCATCAGGGACTGGCGCTCGATTTCCAGTTGTATGACTTTGCGATCGATCACATCGATCTCGGCGGGCATGCTGTCTAGTTCTATTCTCAGGCGGGAGGCCGCCTCATCGATCAGGTCCACCGCCTTGTCCGGCAAAAAACGGTCGCTGATGTAGCGATTCGAAAGGGTTGCCGCAGCAATGATTGCCACGTCCTTGATCCTGACACCATGATGCACTTCGTAGCGCTCCTTGAGTCCCCGGAGAATCGCAATCGTATCCTCCACGGACGGCTCCTTGACCAGAATAGGCTGGAAACGCCGCTCCAGCGCGGGGTCTTTCTCGATGTGCTTGCGGTACTCATTCAGGGTGGTCGCGCCGACACACCGGAGCTCTCCTCTCGCCAGGGCCGGCTTGAGCATGTTGGACGCATCCACGGCACCTTCCGCCGCGCCCGCACCGACAACCGTATGGATTTCATCGATAAACAGGATGATCTCCCCTTCGGCGCTCGTTACTTCCCTAAGCACCGCTTTGAGACGCTCCTCGAATTCACCACGGTATTTGGCCCCGGCGATCAGGGATCCGATGTCGAGGCCGATGACCCGCTTCTGCTTGAGGTTTTCCGGTACGTCACCATTCACAATCCGCTGGGCAAGACCTTCCACAATGGCGGTCTTGCCGACGCCGGGCTCCCCGATCAACACGGGGTTGTTTTTGGTCCGCCGGGACAGAACCTGCATGATCCGGCGGATTTCCTCATCCCTTCCGATAACGGGGTCAAAAGTTCCCTTGCGCGCCAAGTCGTTGAAGTCCTTGGCGTATCTCTTGAGGGCCTGATACTTTTCCTCCGGGTTCGGGTCGGTTATGCGCTGGTTACCGCGGATATCCAGCAGGATTTTGAATATCCCGTCCTTTGTCACATTGTTTGCCCGCAGAGCTTCGACATCTTCCTTGTCGTCCGCCATGGCAATCAGGACATGCTCGGCACTGACGTACTCATCCTTCATTCTGGCAGCTTCGGTAATCGCCCGATCAAGCATCCGGTTCAGGCGGACACCCAGGTAAACCTGCCCCGTCCCGCCACCGGAAATTTTCGGCATTTTATCGAGCGTTCGTTGCAGCGCCTCTTCCACTTTTGCCGGGTCCACGCCCATCTTCTTCAATATTTCGCCGACGATGCCGTCTTCCTGCCGGAGCATGACCAAAAGGAGATGTTCCGCCTCCATGGCCTGTTGACCATGCCGACCCGCCAGTGCCTGCGCCTCCTGGAGGCCCTCCTGCACTCTCAGCGTAAACTTGTCAAAACGCATAATTCCTCCCTATTCCGTGGGTTTTTCAATTCGCACAAAGATTTTTCCTTTCTTAAAAACCGTGACAGTCCCCGTTGACTCGGAGATCACCACCGCCACGGCATCGGTAATGCTCGTGATTCCGGCCGCCGCAATATGCCGGCTGCCGAGGCCCTGAGGAAAATCCTTGCTTTCCAGGGCGGCATTAAGGTGACGGCCGGCCGTCACAATCACCCCGTCGTTCTGGATGATGAATGCGCCGTCGATCGCGGAGAGCTCCTTGATTGTTTCCTTCAGGTCCGTATTCAGAATATTCCGCTCCTCCTCACGATAACCCATGAAGGGATTGATGATCATTTGCCGTGACAGCTGCATGACCTTTTCGTGGTCGCCCAAAACAAATATCGTTCCCACCTTACGCCCCTCTCTTCCCTGAGCCGCCAGTTCCAGGGCGATGGTCAAGAGAGTTCCAAACACTTCCGGATACCCGACCTCGGTAATGTCGGAGATGTCCTCCGATGTCAGAATCTCGAATTCCTTTCCCACATCCAGGACGAACAGGCTGTCAATATATTCGAACCGCGGAACACCGCTCAGGCAGACAATACGGTCCCCCTTCTTGAACAGCCCCATCACGATCCCCTTGGTGATGGCGATTTTGACCTGACCAATACGTGTCAGATTGACATCGGGAACATTCAGGACCGTGACACACTCAAGGTAATTTTCCGGCAACTCCTGCTGCCCCCTGGTCACCAGAATTATCTGGAAGCCTTCCCTGCATTTAATCAGATGCTGGTCAGGCACCATGTCGGCGTACAGGAGCACTGCCTTGGCCCCGATATCTTTCGCCATCTGGAACGCAAATTCGAGCATCGTCTTGTTCATCGATTTCATCAGCCGTTCCTCCATTTGTTGTTGCTCAACATAAACATCCCCTCCAGAGGTGTCAACATGGAGGTCGGGCTAACCGGATCCCCCCAAAACGTGTTCCAAAAAAACGTTGACTAATCTGCAAAATCCGTTATCAGAAAAGGATATCATTCCCTGCGATATCGGAGGCGTATCTTGAAATTACCTGCCGTCACAGGCACGCTTGAAATGTACATTGCCGAAATCAATCGGATTCCCTTGCTTACGGCGGAGGAGGAATTCCGTCTGGCGGTCAACCTGAAAAAATACAAGGGGCTCAAAGAAGCGGAAAAGCTGGTCGTGTCCAATCTGCGTTTCGTGGTAAAAATCGCCTATGAATACAAAAACTACAACGTGAAACTCGCCGACCTGATTCAGGAAGGCAATATCGGCCTGATGCACGCCGTAAAGAAATTCGACCCTTACAGGGGTTACCGGCTGATTTCCTACGCCGTCTGGTGGATACGTGCCTATATTCAAAATTATATCATCCGTTCCTGGAGCGTTGTCAAAATCGGCACCACCCAGGCACAGCGGAAGTTATTTTTCAAACTGAACCGTGCCAAGAAGGAACTCGAAGCCATGTCGAAAAAAAACCCCGAGTTCAAAGAAATCGCCGAGTCGCTCAATGTCAAGGAAATCGATGTGGAAGAGATGGGACTGCGGTTGAGCAATCGGGACGTTTCATTAAACGCCTATTTGAATGACGAGGAGGATACGACCTACCTTGATTTTCTGACGTACCAGGGAGATGACCAGGAAACGGAACTGATAAGGAAAGAAGAAATGGAAATGGTTCAGAAAAACATTTCCGGCGCCATGGAAAAACTGTCCGAAAGGGAATCCTTTATCATCAGAAACCGGATCATGGCGGACGAACCCCTCACCCTGCAGGAGGTCGGTGATCACTACCAAATCACGCGCGAACGGGCGAGGCAAATTGAAAAACAGGCCTTGAAGAAATTGCAGCTGGCGTTACCTTACCTGGAAGAGGAAAAGCTCCTACTCAATTGAATACGTATCGGAGCGGGCCAGATTTTCAAAGCAGGTATACTTTTCAAGAAAGGCCAGCTTAACCGTTCCGGTAGGACCGTTGCGCTGTTTCCCGATGATGATTTCCGCGATGCCTTTCTCCGGGTTATCGTCCGATTTGTTATAGACCTCATCCCGGTAAATAAACGCAATCACGTCCGCATCCTGCTCGATGGCCCCCGATTCACGGAGGTCCGCCATCTGGGGTCTTCTGTTCGTCCGATCTTCCACTTTGCGGTTCAACTGAGACAAGGCAATGATCGGGACTTGCAGCTCCTTGGCCAGGGCCTTGAGGGACCTGCTGATTTCCGATATTTCCTGCTCCCGGGACTCCTTGTAGGCGCCACCCCGCATGAGTTGCAGGTAGTCGAGGATGACGAGGCCCAATCCGGCATCCGCCTTGAGACGCCTGGCCTTGGCCTTCATTTCCAGGACCGTGATTGCCGGCGAATCGTCAATATAAATCTGCGCCTCCGACAGCGCGCCGGAAGCACTCACCAGTTTTGTCCAGTCCGTTTCTCCCAGGAAACCTTTTCGCAACCGCTGGGAATCGACCCGGGCCTCCGCAGAGAGCATTCTGAACACCAGTTGCTCCTTGGCCATTTCCAGGGAAAAGATGGCAACGGGCACCCCCGACTTCAATGCCGCATTCTGGGCAATGCCCAGGGCAAACGCCGTCTTGCCCATACTGGGACGCCCGGCGATGATAATCAGGTCCGATTTCTGAAGACCGGAGGTGATCTCGTCGAGTTTGTCGAATCCCGTCGGCACGCCTGTAATCAGATCCCTGCGGTCAGCAAGCCTCTCGAGTTCCTTAAAATTGTTTTTGACGATGTCCCTGATCGGGTAAAAGGAAGGGCGAATTTTATTTTCCGAGATTTCGAATATCGCTTGCTCGGCTTCATCAAGAACCGCATCAATATCCGTCCCGGCATTATAGGTTTTTTGGAGAATCTCGGTTGCCGTGGAAATAAGATTCCGGAGAATCGCCTTCTCTTTAACGATACGAGCGTAGTAGGCAATATTCGCGGCCGACGGAACGCTGTCGACGAGAGAAGCCAAATAGGCCATTCCGCCGACCTGATCGATTTGTTTGCGGTCCTTCAGCAGGCTGCTCAGCGTGACCAGATCACTCGGCTCTCCCCTCTCGGAAAGGTCCGTAATGGCATCGAAGATCTTCCGATGGCCTTCACTGTAAAAATCGTTGCCGGCCAAAATTTCCAGGACATTGTTCAACGCTTGGTTTTCAAGCAGAATCCCCCCCAAAACCGACTGTTCAGCTTCCATGTTCTGGGGGGGTATTTTGAAGAGAGATGCTTCCGCATCCTTTTTCGCAGGCATATAAACAGAGACCCGATAATAAACGTTACCCGACCTGACCGGACAAGCGGCCGGGAAAGACCGCCCGAAACCTCGCCGCGCCCCGCCGGATCAAGCGGCCTCTAAAGGCGGAATCAATTATCCGCCACAACAATCACCTTGATCTCAGCGCTTACCCCGGCGCTCAGCTTGATCTTTACGGGAAATTCACCAAGAGTCTTGATCGGCTCGTCCAGAATAATGTTTTTACGGTCGATCACCCTGCCCTGCTGTGCAAGGCTTTCTTCGATATCCTTTGTATTCACGGAACCGAAAAGCTTGTCCTGTTCTCCCACTTTACGGGCAATGGTGCAGACGACCTCCGACAACTGGGCTGCAAACCCCTCTGCCTTCTTTCTTTCCCGTTCCATTTTTTGCAGGATCTGCTTTTTCTCCTGCTCGATGATTCGGATATTTCGGCTGTTGACTTCAGCGGCCAAGCCCTGGGGAACCAGATAATTGCGCCCGTAGCCGTCGGCGACTTTCATGACGTCTCCCGCTTTACCAAGAGCTGTCACGTCTTGTTTTAAAATGACCTGCATTGTAATCCTCCTTAATGAAAAAACTCCGGATCCGCTTCACCCTGACCAAACCGATAGGAGATTCGGCGGGAGTGCGTCGCGGAAAAAGAGAGCTACCCGACACATGGGGGAAGAAATCCGAATTGCAAAACCACTCTGCACAACTGTTCCGCAACAGGAATTGGTCCCGGATAAGACCTGTCTTGCCCGTCATCGGGAAATGATGCGTTGCTTATTTACCGTCCGCAACAACGAAGGGAAGAAGCGCAATCGACCTCGCCCTCTTGATCGCCAGGGTTATTTCTCTTTGGTGCTTCGAGCAGCTTCCCGTAATTCTCCGGGGCATGATTTTTCCCCGTTCCGTCAGGAAATCACGGAGCGAGTGGGGATCTTTGTACTCGATTTTCAGAGTGGAATCGGCACAGAACCGACAGAACTTCCTTTTGTGAAAAAATCTTCTCTGTGGTCGCGGCGAGCCCTGAGGCCGTGATGGATTATGACCTGCTGCCATTATGCTTCCTCCTTCGTCTCAGAAACTGTCTCCGGATTTTCGGGTGTCGTATTCGGATCCGCCCCTTCCGAAACCACGCGTTGGGGTGAGCTTTCCTCCGCTGCCACGACTTCTTCCTGCTCTTTTCCCTTGGCCGCGGCGGCAATGATCTGCCCGACTTCCGCTTCGGTAATTTCTTCTGCAGTTTTGACGGTGAGGAATTTCAGAATCTTATCGTCGATCTTAAGATTACGCTCCATTTCATCGACAACGGCGCTGTCGCCGGCAAAATCGAACAGAACGTAGAATCCCATCGTCTGCTTATTGATCTCATAGGCCAGCTTTCTCTTGCCCCATTTCTCGACCTTGATGATCAACCCTTTGCGCTCCGTCACCATGTTCTGGTAACGTTCGATCACCTCGCTGATATCTGCATCAGAGAGATTCGATAAAGCAATGAAAACAACATCGTACCTTCTCAACGACTTACCTCCTTCCGGCTCTGAAGCCCGTTCTTAAAGAACGAGCAAGGAGTCCTCCCAAAATTGGTGTATTATAAATCACAGCGGTCTTCTATTATAGGAAACCGGAGAAATCAAGCATTTTTATCACGACAGGTGCGTTGTTCGCACATTCCCGCGACCCCGGAAAACCGTTCAAATATAGCGGAACCAGTACTCTTCGATAAAGCGGAAATTCTGTTGCACGGCTTCTTTACCTGCAAGTATGTCCCCATGACCGCTCAGCAGAATATCGACATCAAGATCCTTGAGACGCCGGATGCTCTCCTTCAGGCGGGATCCGCTTCCCTCCGGCAGATCCGTCCGGCCGATACCCTGGTTAAAAACCACATCACCCGTAAAGAGCACCCTGTTCTCCGGCCAGTAGAGGCAGACCGAACCGGGAGAATGACCGGGGGTCTCCAATACTTCCAGTGTTACATCCCCCAGGGTCAATTCCCCCTCCATCAGGTAAAAGTCGGGGGCGGGAATGTCATAGTAAGGGCCCGCCCATTCCTTGATAAAACGGTACTCCTCGCGGCTCATGGCCAAAAGGGCAGGATGCTGCAGACGAAAAGCTGCTTCCAGATGATCGGGATGACCGTGGGTGATCAGCACCGTATTGATTTCCGACACTTCCGTCCCCAATCCCTGAAGGCCCTGTAACACATGGCTGAAAAGATGTTCATGACCCGGGTCGATGAGAATTTTTTTATCCCGATCAATGAAATAGGTATTACAGTTATTTTCCCGGTAATCCTGCCAGATAAAAGCGTAAAGTCCTTCCGTGATCTTCATCCAAGGATCCTCCTTTGATGTTCCGACGTTTCCATAAAACTTAAAAAGCGATGCCCAATTCCAATTGAGGCCGGAATAAGTCTCCCAGACTCTCCCAATCCTCCTTTTCCAGCGATCCGTGAAGAAGCATCAGCCACAGTTTCTCCAAGCCGGTGTTTTCGTCTCCCGCCGTAAAAGCTCCCGTTTTCCTGCTTTGATCGGCATCGAACCGGGAAAGGGACATTTTCAGGCCTCCCCAGCCGATTCCAGGCATTTTTCCGTTTTCATGAGCCTTCGTTGCATCCGCAAGATCCGGGAAAACATCGCCCAAGCCGTACTCCCATTTCCACCGGTCCGCTTCCCTTGCCACGGCCTGCTGGGCCAAGACATCCGCGCGAAACGCGGGGTTGACCGCAAAAAAAGGCCCGGAGAAGGGATGCATCGCATCTTGGGTCAAGGCAGGCGAGGGACTCATAGTCAGGAGCCCGGCAAAAGTCAATACCAGCACCCGGTATTTTGCATGCATGACCGGTCCTCCCATCTTTCGCTAAGACTCGGTCCGGTATCCCAGAATAAGAAGCCGGTCCCGATGCAGGGGATCATCCAGTTTCATGCCGTTCAATTTCAGAAGCATTTCCAGAGGGATCCCTTCCTTACGTGCAATCCCCAGGAGGGTATCTCCACGCTTAACCCGGTAGGTTTTGTACGTCCCACGATCCTGTCCGGTTTGTCTTTCCGGAATCCGGCCGGACTTGGCTTCCACCACCGGTACCGGTATCGCACCCTCTATCCTGAGGCGTCGCCCGACATGCAGGGGAGCGTTCCGCTTCAGTTGGTTGTCCTCCAGCAGATTCTCCAGAGGCACATTGAAGCGGGAAGCAATGCGCGTCAAACTGTCCCCTTTCTGAACCGTGTAGGTAAAATAACGCTTCTCCGGCGGTGCCGGTATCGCACCCTCTATCTTGAGGCGTCGCCCGACATGCAGGGGGGCTTCCGCTTTCAAGGCATTTGCTTCGACAATATCCCGAACGGTAATCCCATAACTTTGGGCAATTTTAGTCAGGGTATCCCCCCGCTGCACAGTATAAAAAGTCAAGGTCCGGGGAGGCGTCTTTGGAGAGGCTTTCCCAGCGGCTTCATCCACCGTTGGTGTCCCTCCCTTTACCAAAACACCCCGGGCCGGATCCGGCTCATCCTGTAAAAGGAACTGGACAATGGCACGGGAAATGCGGTTGGCCACTTTCTGCTGGAAAGTGTTGCAGCGGAGAAGCATTTCCTCATCGAGATTCGAGATATAAGCCGTTTCAATAAGGACCGCCGGGATGTCCGGCATCTTCAGAACACGGAAGGGGGCTTCCTGCACCCGGTCGAATTTCAATTCGCCCACGTGACTCAATTCCCACAAAACGCTCATGCCGAAAGCTTTGGAAACATTAATCGTATTCGTCTGGAACATGTTGATCAGGATGGGATTGGTCCCTTCCATCACATCCAGTTCCTGGACACCACCGATAATATCGGAGAGGTTTTCATTCTGGGCCAGGAGCTTCGCCGCTTCACTGCTGGCCCCTCCGGTCGAAAGGACGTAAACGGAGCTTCCCCTTGCTTGACGGTTTCGTGCCGCATCGGCATGAATGCTGATAAAGAAGTCCGCGCCGTATTCACGGGCGATCTGGAGCCGCTTATTGAAGGATACGTAGTAGTCTCCATCGCGGGTCAAATACGCCTGGATCATGCCGTGGCGGTCCAGAGCTTTTTTCAGCCTTCGGCTAATGGCCAAAACGACATCCTTTTCCAGGGTCCCCCTTCTGCCGACCGCCCCCGGGTCTTCACCGCCATGGCCCGGATCAATGACAACGATCTTTTTGTCCTTGGCGATCTTGACCTGCTCCCGGGCCAGGCTCTCCCGTCTTTGTATTTCCGGCAACTCGACATCGATAACCAGTCGATCCGGCTTGTCCAGAAACTGCTTCAGCGGGAAAACATTCACCTCCACATGGGAGGCCAATTCCACCCGAATAACCGCATCCCCTTCCGCAGGGGTACTGATCGTCACCGTGCCGATTCCGGCTTTGCCGATTCTGGTTTCCCGGGAGACCGCATCGAAGCAGGCTGTTTCCCGGAACGTGATGACGAGGTTTCCGTTCTCGCGGGACGTGTCGTACTCAGGAGGTGCGGTCAGGTCGAAAACAATCCGCGTATGATCAGGCGCATGAAAATAGCGCATGTTCATGATTTCCCCACCAGCCATGACCGATCCGCATGGCCATAGGAGAAACATAAGGCAGAGCAGTATCCCAAAACAAATATTTTTCCAATTCATGAGCCTCTTTTAGCAAATCGTTTTTCATGAAGCAAGAAAGACCGTATAATCAGGCACGTCATTTTGCCTCTTTCCGGTTTTCTTCCACCTAAGAAAAGCTCCGAAGCCATAAAAGGGATGCATCGCCCTGCTGAGAAATAAGTTGAATATTTATGCAAGCCATAGTATGAATCTGCTCTGCTGTCGATTGCTGTTTTTACATCGCAAGGATTCCCTTAACGGGCGATTAGCTCAGCTGGATAGAGCGTTGGTCTCCGGAACCAAAGGCCCCGAGTTCGAATCTCGGATCGCCCACCATACAGACAAAGCCGTACAGGCGACTGGATATGGCTAACCGATAGGGTCATTCTAGTCAACCGACCCCCTAAATCCCCGCATCGTCCATACCCGTCGTCATGGAACATAAAGGCAATCCGGATTTTGCCGCCTGCTCCATGAACGGTCTGTTCCGGCAGGCACTATGGAGAAATTGCCCGACTCGGCCAATCGACCATGCATCGCAGAGGATGTCCCTTAGACTTTATTCTCGTAAACCAGGGTTGACCCGTGGCTGAATTATTGTATATCGATCAGAAACTTTGTCCGCTTTTTCCGGAAGGCGGACGGCCGGATTTCTGGCTGGACGGCTGTCCGGGAACTATCATTTCCCAGGAGGCGGACGGCCGCGAACTGATCCGGATCGAAGCGGACGGGCAGACTTTCTTTCTCAAACGTAGCGGTCGTGAATCGCTGTGGAGGCATCTGCGCATGCTTAGCTTCTGCTGCCGCCCGGTGTCGGGCGCACTGCGTGAAGTCAGGATACTCCGCCTGCTCCGGAGAGCCGGGTTTGCCGCCATGGAACCCGTTGCCTGGGGGCAGGAAAAGACCGGCTTTCTGCAAGTGCGGGGCTTCCTGCTGACACGGCGGGTAAGGGGCTGTGAAGTGGCGGAACTTTTCGAGCACCATAATGAACCGGGGAAAAGCGCTTTGATGGAACGAGTCGGACGGCTGGTCGGACAGTTGCATTCCCAAGGCTTTTTCCACCCGGTTAGGCTCAAGGATTTGATTTCTGCCGACGGACAACTCGTTCTCATCGATCGCGAAACATCAAAACCCTGGCGGTCACTTTTCCTTAAACGGCACTGCCTGGCCTCCATCGCCCGGTCTTACCGGCGCACCGTTCGCGACGGGCATCCCCTGGACGGCAGGGTGATGTCTGCTTATTTAAAGGGCTACCGGAGCGCCGTATCCGGACGCTGGCCTGTTGATCAGACCACCCTGGAGAAGGCCGTCCTTGAAGCTGT
>CAYPKE010000077.1:0-11320 GCA_964411235.1 uncultured Syntrophales bacterium | reverse complement strand
TGTCTTACTTCCAGCCTCCGTGACCGCGATTCCGGTTAAAGGATCCACCGGGACCGCCGGCGCCCGCTTCGCTCTTAGGCTTCGCTTCTTTGACGACAATCGTCCTGCCGTCCAGTTCACCGCCGTTGAATCTTCGTATGGCCTCTTCAGCCGCCGCCGCCGTATCCATCTCAACAAAACCGAAACCCTTTGATGTTCGCGTAAATTTGTCCTTGATGATCGTGATGGAGAGAACTGCTCCGATCGAAGAAAAGTTAACCCGCAAGTCCTCTTCGCTGACATCCTGGGACAGATTTCCGATATAAAGTTTCTTTTGCACTGCACACCTCCCGCTTGCGGAAATCCTTTGCTAATTTCCGTTCATGGACTCGCAGACGCGCTTTTACAAAAACACAGCGTCAGTCCCGAATCTCGCAATATGATTTCGGCTTCTCAAAGCCCCTGTCTCCCAATATCGTGAAGGATCCTCGATTAACCGGGAAAGCAAAGCCGCCGTGATCTTTTGAAATCACGGCGGCTTACCCATTATTCGTCAATGTCTCACCCCTGATAAGGGTTTCTGAAACATTTCGGGAAAGTTTCGATATCCATATTACGCGCCTCGGTAAAAGTCAAGTTTTCGGGAAGATATTTTGGAACGCGCCGGACTGATCACTGTGCACACCAGCATGGGCACTCACGATCATGTGATCCTGTAAGACCGATCATCCGCCTCGGATTATCCCGGGCAAAACAAGACTGTTCTTGCCAAAGGCGAAAACGGCTAACGGACCGCCGGCGTCCAATATGGTGCTGATCCTGTGAATTTTAAGAAAGGGGATGAATCAGGTTTCCGTGCCGTTGTCGGCGAATATTTTCTTCTTGGCCCCGAGAATGCTCGCATTCAGCTCGAAGCCGATAATGACGGCCAAGGCGTTGAAGTTAATCCAGAGCATGATGATGATCAATGTACCGATGGAACCATACAGGGTATTGTACCGGGAAAAATTGTTCACAAAATAAAAAAAAGCGACCGATGCGGCGATCGTCAGAATGGTGGACAGCATGGAGCCTGCTGAAATAAAACGGAACCGGTTTGACCCGGCCGGCCCCAGGTAATAAAGGAATGAATAGGCGAACAGAAGCATCGCCAGGATAATCAGCCATCTCAGGCTTGAAATCAGATAGAGGGTAAAGCCGCTTTTCAGAAACCCCTTCTGCGCGAGGAACTCAAGAAAATGCGGCCCAACCGTAATCAGAACAACCGCGATCCCGATGATCAGCGAAACGATTAAAACCAGCACCACGGAAATCAACTGCTGCTTGATGAAAGAGCGGGTTTCAATCTCATGAACGGTCTGATTAAAGGCATCGATCAGGCTGTTGACGCCGCTGGTCGAAAAAAAGAGGGCCAGGAAGAAGCCTAGGGACATCAACCCCCCGCGAGGCCGGTTTATGATGTCCAGCAATGTCGTTTCCACCGCCTCGTATATCTGGCCGGGCATCAGGTCATGCATCAGCAGCATGAGGGATTCCTGGAACCCCTCCACCGGAATATAGGGAATCAGGGTAAAAAGAAAAATGGCCATGGGGAAGAGGGAGAGGAAGAAATTAAAAGCAAAGGCCGAGGCGCGAAGGTTGATGTACCCGTTCAACAGACCATGCCAGAAGAAAACCGCCACCTCATACAGGGGAATGCCGTCGAAACCAGGCAGGATCAGTTGTCTCGCCCAGGTGACGATGCGGCGCGTCCAGCGTTTTTTAATGCTTCTGATCACGTCGAGGACCCCTCCTGCCACAGCGGATGACCGAATGAACATGAATGTTTTTCCCGGGATAACCCAGGTCATGCTGTGTCGGCTTTTTCAAAAATCCGAATCCGGCGGGTTACGGGTCTGCCGCCGACAGGCCGTTTTGGCCGGCGTGTTGGAAGGCGCTACCCTACCCGATCCGATCGGGAAGTTCAAGAAATTTGATGCCCCCCCATGTTCACACTACAGGTAGGATGAAAAGAGCCAGGCGAAGGCATCCCGCAACCTGTACGCAAGCGGCCGATCATCCAGCTCATGCATTGTGACAGGGCGGCAGCGTCCTTTCAGTTCATCGAAGTAGGCGTTCAGCATCGCGGCCTGTTCATAACCGAATATCTCGACGTTCATTTCAAAATTCAGCCGGAGACTCCTGGAATCGATATTGGCGGAACCGACCTGAACGTAACGGTCATCCACCAGGATCATCTTGGTATGCGCAAAGGGCGCCGGCTGATAATAGATTTTGGCATCGTACTCAAGAAGCTCCCACAGCATGTTCCGGGTGGCCCAATGAACAAAACGGATGTCATTCTTTTGCGGCAGAATGATCTCGACGGTCACCCCTTTGACCCTTGCGGTCTGCAGCGCCGTCAGAATTCCCCTGGGCGGAAGAAAATAAGGCGTCATGATGCGTATCCGCTTCCGCGCCGAGGAAATAACCCCTGCCAGAATCATGTAGAGTTTACCCATCTGTTCGTCCGGTCCATCCGATATGACACGGCAGTAACGCGTCCCCGGTCTCTTCGCCGGGGATGCAGGCTGAGACAATTTTTCGCCGGTAACAAAAAGCCAGTCATCCTGGAATACCTGTTCGATCTGGCGTGCGACGGGACCGTGAATCAGGAAGTGGATGTCTCTTGTCTTTCTGTCCGGCGGCCCTTTTTCTCCTGTCAGGTGCCGATCGCTGATATTCATCCCCCCCGTGAAGGCGATTTTACCGTCAATAGCAAGGATTTTCCGGTGATTTCTCAAATTGAGGGACAGCGTCGGCGGCCAGAGAGTCGGCGGAATGAAGCGTGCAACGCAGAGGTCTCTCCGGCGGAGGTATCGGCTCGCCAGACGGCCCCAATGCATCTCTCCCAGGCCGTCTATCAGAATCCTTACCTGAACACCGCGACGGTGCGCCCTGGAAAGTGACTCGGCAAAACGAACGCCCGTTTTGTCGACATCGTAGATATAGGTGGCGAGGTAAACGCTCGAACGGGCCTCGTCAATCGCCCGCAGCATTGCCGGATAGGCTTCTTCTCCATTGTGCAGAAGGGCTATGTCATTATTCGGCGTTACCGGACGGCGGGCGATGCGGTCGGAAATCCGTGCCAGAGGCACAAAATCTCCCGGATACGGCGGCGGCTCGTCCGGCACCTGCAGGCGGTCCCCCTCCATGAATAAGCTTTTCGTGACGGCGATGGTCAATCCGTAGTAAAGTTTCTTGGCGCGCCGTTGAACACGGTTGATCCCGAAGACGTAATAAATGAACGGTCCGATGAAAGGAAAAACAAGGCAAACCACGATCCATCCAAACGCACCTTTCGGCTCGCGTTTCGTTATCAGAGCATGACCGGCCGCGGCGACGCCGAACAGCGTGATCATAACCGTTGCCGCGGCGGTGGTGATGTCCCAAACCCAATGCATTGTCATGGTGCATTTCTAATGCAAAATAAACGGATTTGCCAGAAAAATGCCTCACATGCCCGAAACGGCAAGATCAGATGCAAATGTAATCTGGATTTCAGAGCCAATCCAAAGTATGATAGGCCAAAAAGCAGGAGGGAAAGACATGCTGAAAGCCAGGGACATCATGACACGCAACGTGATCACGGTGAAGCCGGACATGGATATCCTTCAGGCCGCCAAACTCCTCCTTGACAACCATATCAACGGTCTGCCTGTTCTGGACGATGCCGGGCGTCTGCTGGGCATTATTTGCCAGGCCGACCTGATCTCGCAGCAGGAGAAGCTCCCCATTCCGTCTTACTTTGTCCTGCTTGACAGTGTGATCCCCCTCAATCTGCCGAAAACCATCGAGAAGGAACTCCATAAAATAACCGCCGCGAAGGTGGCGGACGCCATGTCTGCCAAACCCATCACGGTCACGCCGGAAACATCGCTGGAGGACATTGCCACCCTTATGGTCAAGCACAATATTCATACCCTCATTGTCATGGACCGGGATGAAATGGTCGGCATCATCGGCAAGGAAGATGTTCTGCGCACCATCATGTCCTCAGAAATAAAAAAATGATCTCAGAGCTCGCCTTGTGCCGTCAGCCGCCTATCCGCCTGAGGCCGAGCTTCCGGTTTCACAAATTCTGTTGCACCTGCCGCCAGATATGGTATTCAGGAACAGCCTTTTCTCCCGCAGGGACGGTTTCGTGCCCTGAAATCTGCGGATTACTTTCAGATGAGGATCACTCATGAAGCTGCGTATTGCCGTTATCATTCCTTGCTACAACGAAGCGGGGGCCATCGCCCGGGTGGTTCAGGACTTCCGCCGGGCCCTGCCGGAAAGCCGTATTTATGTCTACGACAACAACTCCCGGGATGACACTGCACGCGTCGCGGAAAAGGCAGGGGCGATAGTGCGTCGGGAATTACGCCAGGGTAAGGGTTACGCAATCTCCCGGGCTTTTGCGGATATCGACGCCGACGTGTATCTCATGGTCGACGGGGACGGCACATATGATGCCTCTGCGGCGCCGGGACTCATAAGCTGCCTTGTGGATAACCAGCTGGACATGGTGGTCGGCACACGTCAGGACAACCGGGAGGGAAAGGTTTATCCCAAAGGTCACCGTTTTGGCAACTGGATGCTGACAACGGCCATCAATGTGCTGTTCGGCAACAAGCTCTCCGATGTGCTTTCGGGTTACCGCGTTTTTTCCCGGCGCTTTGTAAAAACATTTCCCACCCTGGCGCAGGGT
Source organism: uncultured Syntrophales bacterium (assembly GCA_964411235.1). Lineage (GTDB taxonomy): Bacteria > Desulfobacterota > Syntrophia > Syntrophales > JAAYKM01 > JAAYKM01. The sequence continues at coordinate 6,609 of CAYPKE010000077.1, read as the reverse complement.
TTTGAAATCGAAGTGAAGTTATCCATTTATGCCCTGGAAATGCAGCTCGGCTGCGCAGAGGTGGCAACCCGCTACGGAGAAAGGGCGGAGGGGACGGAAAGCAAGCTCAACACCTATCGTGACGGATGCCGCATCCTTTACACGATCATCTCACTTTTCAAGGAAATCAGGCCCTTTGTTTTTTTCGGCCTGATCAGCGCCCTGCTGGGCCTGACTTCAATCGCCCTGGCCGTTCCGATTCTGAACGAATATCTGGAGACCGGTCTCGTTCCCAGGTTTCCCACGGCCATCCTATCGACCGGAATCATGCTGGCCGCCGCGATCAGCTTGAACTGCGGCATCATCCTGGAAACGGTAACCGGTAAATCACGGCAACAGAAAAGACTGGCCTACCTGAATCATCCCTGGAAGGAGTCATGACGCCGTTTCCCGGATGGCTGCACACAGACAAAGCGCATTCCAGAGGTTAACAAGAATGCCTCCCGGGGTCCTGTGCCCCGGGAGGCGTTCTCTTTCCAAGGTCTTGATGCCACCTGCTACTCGTCGTACATCCTTTCCATCATTTCCTTCATCTTCTGCATATCGTCCCTGCCTGGAATGCCCCGACCGCCGCTCATAAGCTCCATGACGTTGTCGACCCGGCGATAATCGGACGGCACTTCGAACATGGCAGGCGTTGCCGCGCCGATTTTGACATCCTTCAGGGAAAACACCATGGTCCCGCCACCTGCCTGTTTGGCCTCGGGCACTTCCATTTCATTGCGGATCACCAGCCCGCCCAGGTCTATCGCCTCCCAGACGCGTCCACGGTATTTCTCTTCTGGGTTGTCTTTCTTATACAAGACGATATCGTATGTCACGCAGGCATGGCCGTCCAGGGTTTCCGTTCCCGTTTTTTTCTTTTCCACAACCACTCCCGGATCGTCGATCGAGGGGACCTCATCCTGGGCTACCTGCTCCAAAAAGGTCTTTCCCGCAGTCGACATCATGATGACCTTTCCTGACCCCACTTCGGTAATCGTGACCACGCCGTTCATCATGGGATTCTCCACCCGGCTTTTCGATCCCATTTTGGCCATCGGCATCTCGATACCCATGGTGACCATGGTCGCCGTGTAATTATCCGGCTGCTTCGCACTTTCGGAGGCACAGCCGAAAAAGAACACCAGCCCCAAAACCAGGACGACTTGCCTGATCCATCCGTTGTTTTTCATTTCCAAGACCTCCTTTTATATTGATTATGAACAGAAACTTCCTTCTTTTCATACCACTACCGTTTCCTTTTTCCAATGGACATTTTCTTCAATCTGTCTTCCCTACCCCGCCACGACGAAACAAGAATCTGGGAAATAATGAAGATAAATGATTTTTTACCTTGAAAGTGGCCGCCATTTTTAATAAGCTCGGTCCAATTTTTTAAAAAAAGGAGGAGAGGGAGAGGTATGATCAAGAAATGCTTGGCGGTTTTATGTTTGCTGCTTTTTTCCGCGCTAATCTATGTCGAAGTCGCGCCGGCGGAAATCAAGGCCGATTACGGCGGCAGCCTGCGGCTGCGACAGGAATACTGGGAAAATGTCGTCGATTTCGAAACAACGAAAAAGCCCGATCGCGATTTCTTCCGTCTGCGCACATCCCTGTGGGGAAAGGTGGACTTCAGCAAGGATCTGGGCCTGTACGGCAGGCTTACCAATGAAGCCCGATACTATCTGGGCAATTACAAGCCATTTGAAATTACTGCTCCACCGGCAGCTGCATTAACCTCTGATGACGATCGTTTCGACGAAGACGAACTTATCATCGACAACCTTTACTTCGACATGAAGAATCTCTTCGGACTCCCTGTGGATCTGCGGATCGGCCGTCAGGATTTTCTCGGCCAGTTCGGTGAGGGGTTCGTGATCCTGGAAGGAACTCCCGGCGACGGATCCCGCAGTTTTTATTTCAACGCCGCCAGGGCGACGATCCGATTCAACAAGGATCATTCGGTCGATCTGATTTACGTGAACAACCGCCAGACCGACGATTTCCTGCCTTCCCTTTATCCCGCCCGTTCTGATTACCTGGCTGGATACTACAAGAACAAGAAGCTCCTGAATGTTTCGGATGAACGGGGCTTCATCATTTACGGCAAAAACAGGATCAGCGATTATCTGTCGATCGAGCCCTATTTCATCCGCAAGCACGAAGACAGCACCGGTGGATACGGCAAGAAGTTTCCCGGCCCCAAGGACAACCTGCGTCTCAATACCCTGGGTATGCGAGCCGTTTTTACCGCCGGCAACTGGAAGGTGCGGACGGAGTACGCCCGCCAGGTCGGCCACTATGACGATGCCAATGACAGGGACCGTGAGGCCGCCGGCGGCTACCTGTTCATCGGCCAGAAGTATGCCGATGTGCCCCTGAAACCCGAGTGGGAAGCGGGGTATGTTTATCTTTCCGGCGACAAGCGGAACACGCGGGATCATGAAGGGTGGAACCCGCTCTTTTCCCGGGCGCCTCTATGGAACGAGGTCATGATCTACCCCCTGATTTCCGAAACGCTGGGGGACGGCGGCGCGATCCCGGGCTACTGGACAAACCTCCGCCTTTACAAGCTTGGCTTGAAGCTGGCCCTGGCGCAGAAAACTAATCTCGCCCTTTCATACCAGTATTTGAGGGCCGTGGAGAAGACAACGGGGTTAAATCCGAACATGTTCTCCAACGATTCCAAAGACCGCGGCCACATCGGCACCTTCATGCTGAGTCACGCCTTCACGAAGCTGCTCGACGGTTACCTGCAGGCGGAGTACTTCGCCCCAGGTGACTTTTACGGCAGGAAGGCCGACGATGCGATTTTCCTGCGCTGGCAGTTGCAGTACAAGTTCTAAAATGATTGCATGGCATGGACCCGTCTCACGGCAGAAGGGTCCGTGCCTTTTTGCGTGCATTCCTGTGAAATACTTCATTCTTGCATCCTCTTCCCCGTGATGATTATCCGATAAGGGGATTATGGGGCATTCTCCGGGGGATCTTCAAAACCTGTATTTGACATGCCTCTTTTTTTTTCTTATATTTCTGCCACAGTTTTTCAAAGACCGGCCCACAATCGGCACACCGCATAAAACACGTTAAAATGGATCTCACACCTAAACCAAAACAGAACCTGGATCCCACATGCTGATCAAAAGTACATCCACAGAAGACCGATACACCATCAGGCGGGTTGATCCCGACTACCAGGGCAAGGGCACCTACATCTGGGCCAACGGAAGCCGTTATGAAGGCGAATTTCTCGACGGCCGTCTTCATGGCAGCGGAGTTTTCTACTGGCCCGACGGCAGCAGTTTTCGCGGGGAATGGATCGAAAACCTTCCGCATGGGAAGGGCGTCTACATCTGGCCCGACGGACGGCAAATCGAAGGAGAATGGGACCGGGGAAGCTCCCGCCTCGATCCGGGCCGGACATCGACGCGGGGTGAAATCCCGAGTGCCGCGAAACAGGGAATTACTTCCGGCGCCGACGCCGAAATTCTGAAGCGGCTCCAGGATGAGCTTCAATTGCGGCTGAACGAGGAAGAGGCCGGGCGGAAAGAGGCCGAAGAGGCCAAGGTTGCGGCGGAAGAGAAAGCGCAACAAATACAGGAAAATCTGCAGGCCTCTCTCGTCGAACTGGAGGAGTCAAAGAAAGCGGCCGCGGAAGCATCAAAGACAATGGAAGACTTGACGCGTCGCCTCTCGGAAGCAGAAGCCTTAAACGCACAGGCGCACCGAGCAAGAAAAGCGGCAGAAGAAGAAGTCGAGAAGGCAGCGGAAAATCTGAAAGACAAACTTGCCCAGGCGGAGCTGCATCGCAAGGCCTCCGAGTCGGCATTACGGGCTTTGGAAGAGGAAGCCAAGAAGAAGGAAGAAGACCTTCTTCAACGCCTGGACATCGAAGAGGACAACCGTAAAGCCATCGAAGAGGCATTGCGGCAGTCTGAAGAACAAGCGCGCGTCAGTATTGAAGAACTGAGCGGGCTGATTGAAGAATCGGAAAGTAAACTCAAACAGGCCGAGGCGGAGCGTGCCGCTGCGGAAAAAGATCTCCGGCAAACCGCGGAGGCATTGTCCAGGGAACTCCAGGCGGAGCGTGAGCGATATCTGGAAGCAGAGTCAGCAGCAAAAATCAGCGAGGAACAGAAAAGCCTCGAACTGGCGGAAGCGGATAAAAAGTACAATGCCCTGATTGCGGAAAAGCGCGCGATCGAGGAACAGGCGAAGTCATCGATCACAGAATTCAAGCAAATGCTTGCCGCAGAAGAAGATAAGCGCAAGGCCGAGGAGGTGCTGCGAATCCAATCGGGCGAAGAGGCACGCAAGAGAATAGAAGAATTGCTCAATCGGCTCGAAGAAGAAGAGAAGCTGAGAATCGAAGAAGAAACGGCCAGACGGAGGGCGGAAACCGAAGCCATACGCATCGCCGATGACCTGCAAAAACGTCTGGCGGAAGAGCAGGGAAAATGCGCGCTGGCCGAACAGGCACGCAAAAGCTCGGAGGAAGAGGCAAGATATGCATCTGAAGAACTCAAAAGACTCATCATTGAGGAAGCATCCCGCAAGCAGGAACAGGACGAGTCAAGAAGAAAAGCGGAAGAAGCGGCCAAGTCAAACATAAACGAGCTCACCGCCCAGCTTCGCCAGGCCGAAGAAATAAGGAAAACCCGGGAAAAAGATTACCACCACAGGGAAGAGGAGAATCGAAAAAACCTGGAGGCGCTGTACAGCCAGTTGGAGGAAATGCAGGAACGTTTGAAAAGCGCCGATGAAACCCAGATAGCCGGCATCGAGAAGGAAGCCCGGTTAAAGGCTGAAGCGAATCTCAAAGAACGTCTCGAGGAAATGAACAGGCAACTCGCCGCAGAACGTGAGCTGCACCGTAATCTGGAAGCGGAGAAAGAAAAAGAGGAACTGGAAAACAGAAACAAGCTGGAGGAACTGTCGCGACGCCTGGAAGAGGAGCTTGTCGCCAGAAAAGCGGCCGAGGAGATGCAGCGCAAGGCTGAAAAGGAAGTCCAATCTTCCGCCAGAACCCTGAATCGGCAGCTTTCCGAAGAAGTGGAAAAAAGACGGCACGTCGAAGAGGGGTCTTTACGGACCGAACAAGAAAACCGGAAAAAGCACGAGGAATGGACGCAGCGGCTGGCGGAAGAAGAGACAAAGAAAATCGCCGAGCGTGAAGCACGCAAGCAAGCAGAAGATGAGCTGAAGCGCCTTGCCGCGGACCTCAAGCAAAACCTTGAGGAAGAGCGCACCAGGCGGGAAGCCGCTGAAGAAGCTCGCGCAAAAGCGGAAACGGCGTTACGCGAACAGGAAGAATCTCTTGCACTGCATCTCGCCGGCATGGAATCGGAAGATAAAACAAAACGGGAACGGGATGCGGAGATGCAAAGGCTTGTTGCCGAAGCGCAGCATCAAATCAAGAATACAGAAGAAAAGCGAAAACGGGAAGAAATAGCGCGCCGCCAGGCGGAAGAGGAGGCGCTGAAGGCTAAAGAAAAGTTGGCGCACGAAATTGCCCGGCGGGAAGAGCAAATCGGGAAGGCAGAAGACGCCCGCCTTCAGGCAGAAGACCAAGCCCGCCGGAATGCGGATGAACTTGCCCGTTATAAATCCGAGTCCCGGGCAAACCAAAAAGCCCTTGAATCGACCGATCTTGAAATCAGAAATAAACTTGAAGACCTTACACATCGCCTGTCAGAGGAAGAAAGCCGCAGAATAGACGAAGAACAGCGACGGCTGCGGCAAGCAGCGGAGCTGGACCAGCGGATCACGGACCTGACCCGCAGGCTGGAAGAGGAAAAAACAAACCGCGCAAACGAAAAACAGGAGGAAAGACAGATCCTAGAGTCCGCACAGGAAAAACTGGAGATACTCGAAAAGCGTCTGGCCGAAGAGGAGTCCTTGCGGAAATCCGAGGAAGAAAAGCGTCTGGCTCTTGAAGAAGCACACCGACGCGAAACGGATGACCTCATTCGACGCTTGAATGAGGAAATCTCCAAGCGCAAAGCCGAGGAACAGGTTCGTCGCCAAATGGAGGAAGAGGCAAGACAGCATGATAAAAAGCTTGCCGAAACATCAAAAGAAGCGGACGGTGTCCGCCGGCAAGAAGATGAAGCCCGCAAAACTGCCGCTGATTTTTCGGAGCGCCTGACCGCGGAAGGCTTGATATCACAGGCCGAGGAGGAAGTCCGCAGGAAAGCCGAGGAACAAGCCCGTAAACTTGCGGATGCAGAAGCCAAGCTCCGGATCGAAGAGGAAATCCAGCGCAGGATCGAAGAACAATTGAGAAAAAAAGCCGAAGAAGCGCGCCTCAGCATCGAACCGGGTGCCCCGTCAAAAGAAACCGGCTCACCTGCTAAAAGATCCAAGGTGAAGCCGCCGAAGGGGAATATCAAGAAAGTCTATCCGGACGGGAATATATATGTTGGTGAAATTAAAAATGATCTTCCCCAGGGGCAAGGCATTATGAACTATACGGACGGTTCGAAATACGTCGGACAATGGCAGGAAGGAAAGCGATCCGGCCATGGGATTCTCAATTATCCCGACGGCTCAAGTTACGTAGGCCAGTGGAAAAACGACGAAAGGGAG